>NZ_JBEXHZ010000044.1:0-48396 GCF_040608315.1 Streptomyces sp. NPDC005195 | reverse complement strand
CCCCGTGCAGCACGTCGGCGGCACGGTCGTACGGGAAGATCAGGTTGCTGATCGCCATCTGGTCGCCCTCGTGCGGGGTGACCGTGAAGCGGGTGCCAGGACCACCCAGCCCACGGGAACGCCCGCGGAGAAGAGCCACCACTGGATCGCGTACGCCATGTGGGGGCCGATGTCGTTGTGCTCGGGATCGGGCAGCAGCTCGGGCGAGTCGCCCTTGGGCGCGGGCGCGGTCTGCTCGATGTAACCGCCCAGGGCCTGCTTGCCGAGGCTCTTCGCCTGCTGCCCGCTGCTGATCAGCATGACCTGGCGGTCGGGCAGCCCCGCGACGTTCTTGATCCCGCTGGCGCCGGTCGTCTCGTCGGGCATCAGCCGTCCGGTGACGGTGACCTCGCCCTTCGCGGGCGCCGGGACCTTCGGGAAATCGGTCTGCGCGCCGTTCGCCGGGATCCAGCCCCGGTTGACCATCAGCACCCGGCCGTCGTCCAGGTCGAAGGGGGTCAGGACGTGGAAGCCGACCTCGCCGTCCGCGTTGGTGCGGCGCCGTACGACGACCTCGTGCGCGGTGTCGTAGGTCCCCTTGGCGGTCACCCGGCGGTACAGATCGTCGTGCGCGACGCGCTGCCCCGGCGCGGTGAGTGACTCGGCGGGCACCGGCTTCGCGGACAGCGAGGCGGAGATCACCGCGTTCAGCGCGACCTTGTGCTCATGCCGGTGCAGCTGCCAGAAGCCCAGCTTGATCATCGTCGGGATGAGGGCGAGGGCCACGAGGGTGAGAATCACCCACTGCCGTGACAACAGGAAGCGGTACACCCCATTGACGGTACTCGGCACGATTCGGCCCTCGACGGGAGGGTCCCGCCGAGGGCCGTGCCCGCTCACACCTTGTCGACGATCCCCGCCCTCCCCTCCGCGCGGGCGCAGTGGGCTCCGCAGAACCAGTGGCCCTCGACCTCGACCCCCTGGCCGATGATCTGGACACGACAGTGCTCGCAGATCGGGGCCATCCGGTGGATCGCGCAGGAGAAGCAGTCGAAGACGTGCACGGCGCCCTGCGCGTGCACCTCGAACGTCATGCCGTAGTCATTGCCGCATACTTCGCAGTTCGCCATGCGCCACAGGGTGCGGGGCGGACGCGGCACCGGCGAGCGGGCGCCGGGCGAGTCGCGCGCCAATCACCCGTACGTCGGTCAGTCACCCGTGCGCCGGTGGGTCACCCGTATGTCCGTTGTCCGTCAGTCACCCGTGCGCCGGTCACCCGAAGGTGAGCCGACCGTGCCCGTCACTTCCCCGGCGCCGGTTCCACGTCCCGCAGCAACTGGCCGAACGCCGCCTCGTCGATCACCGGCGTGCCGAACTGGCCGGCCTTGACCACCTTGGACGTGCTGGAGTCCGGATCGTTGGTGACGAGCAGGCTGGTCAGCCGGGACAGGCTCGTCGCCACATGCAGCCCGGCCTCGACGGCACGGTCCTCCAGCAGCTCGCGGTCGACGGACGTGTCCCCGGAGAACGCCACCCGCATGCCCTGCTTGAGTGGTTCACCCGGTTCGTAACGTCCTGGGTTGGGATAGGGGCATGTGGGACGTTTGCGTGACGGGCGCCAACTCCCCGACGGATAGCCGCCCCCGGACCCGTACCCGCCGCCGTACTCCCCTCCGGAGGACCCGCCCCCGTACCCGCCGGACTGCCGACCGATGCGGGGCGCGGCAGGACTATCCGACCACTCCTTGAGCGGGCGGCACTCCAGCAACGGCAGCCGGATCCCCTCGCGCGCGGCCGCCCGCAGGCTCGGCCGGAACGCCTCGGCCAGCACCCGCGCGTCGTCCAGCGCGTGGTGCGCGCGCTGCTGCACGACGCCGAAGTGCGCGGCCAGCGACGCCAGCTTGTGGTTGGGCAGCGGAAGGCCCAGTTCCTTGGAGAGCGCGATGGTGCACAGCCGCTGACGCACCGGCGCCTCGCTCGCGGCGCGCGCGTACTCCCGCGCGATCATCGACCAGTCGAAGACGGCGTTGTGCGCGACCAGGACGCGGCCGTCGAGCCGGGCGGCGAACTCCTCGGCGATGTCCTGGAAGAGCGGGGCGCCTTCGAGCACGTCGCTCGTCAGACCGTGGATCCACACCGGGCCCGGGTCCCGCTCCGGGTTGACCGTCGTGTACCAGTGGTCCTCGACCTCGCCGCGCGCGTCCAGCCGGTAGACGGCGGCCGAGATTATCCGGTCGTCCCGGGCCAGGCCGGTCGTCTCCACGTCGACGACCGCGTACCCCTGCGGATACGCGGCCGGCCAGGAGGCTGGGGACGCTGCGGTCGTCAGGTCTTCGAGCATGGTCATTGAGGATACGGGCCACGACCGACAGCCCCGTCCCCGGACTCCGTGCGCCCGCCGGGGCCGGGCCGCCCCCTACGGCGTCAACAACCCGGCCACCAGCGCCTTGACGGATGCCGTGAACAGCCGCTCGGTGTCGACCGGTCCCGCCAGCGCCCGCGCGAGCGCCGGGTCGCGCTCGGCGGTGCACGCCCCCCACAGCTCCTCCTCGCCGGGACGCTGCGCCGGAGCGCGCTCGCGGTTGCGCTCGACCAGGACGTGTCCGACGACCTGGAACTGCACGGCACGGACGACCCGGGCGGCGCGCGCGCCCCGCAGCCCCGCCGCGTGCACCTCGCGCACCAGCGCCTGCTGCGCGGGCAGGAACATCCGTTCCGTCAGCCCGCGTTCGTGCACCATCGCGATGAGATGCGGATGCTCACGCAGTTGCCGGCGCAGGACGCGGGCCACCGACACGACACGGGCCGCCGGGGTGCGTCCGGTGGGCCGGATCTCGCCGAGGTCGGCGACGGTCCGCTCGACCAGCGCGTCGAGCAGTGACTCGCGGTTGCCGACGTGCCAGTAGATCGAGGTGACCGCCGTGCCCAGTTCGGCCGCGAGCCTGCGCATCGTCAGGGAGTCCGGGCCGTGCTCCCTCACCAGGGCCCCGGCGGCGTCGAGGACCGTCTCGCGGCTGACTGCCGGTCTCGTCATGGCGCCCCCAAGTCCGTTACGTGCACGTGTATTTACCCTTCGCGAGGTCTGCTGTAACTGTGTTACAGCTGACAGCCCATCAGAGAAGGGCGGTACGACATGGCACGAGTGAGGTACGGCGCGCGCAGCGAGGCGGAGATCGCCGCGGCGCGTACCGCGAGCGCCGGGCTCCCCGACATCTGGTCCACCGGTGTGGTGGCCGTCTGGGAGAGCGATCCGGACGCGGTCGCGGCGGTCCTGCCGCCGCCGCTCGAACCCACCGGGCGGCCCTTGGTCCGGGTGAACATCAGCAAGGTCGACCTGCCCGGCTACCCGCTGGGTGCCGGTTCGTTCGCCGTCGCCGCGGCGCACGACGGGGTCGAGGGCTGGTATCCGCTCGTGATGCCCATGACCCACGAACGCGCCCTGACCGGCGGCCGGGAGGTCTTCGGCGAGCCCAAGAAGCTGGGCGAGGTGACCGTCGAGCGCGACGGTCTCGTGGTGCGTGCCGCGCTCGCCCGGCACGGCATCGCGTTCGTCGAGGTGCGCGGCGCGGTGAGCGGGGACCTGCCGCTGCCCGAGCCCGTCCGCAAGACCGACTTCTACTTCAAGTTCCTTCCCGCGGTGGACGGTTCGGGCTTCGACGCCGACCCCGTCCTGGTGCACTGCGTGCGCGAGGAGAGGGCGCGCCGGCTGGAGCGCGTCACCGGGGACGTCGTCCTGCGCGAGTCGATGTACGACCCGGTGGCCGACCTCCCCGTCCGTGAGCTCGTCGGGATCACCCTCGGCGAGAAGACCACCGGCCAGCGGGGCAGGGTCGTCGAGCGCGTCGACGCGCGGGCCCTGCTGCCCTACGTCCACCAGCGCTACGACGATCCGCGGCAGCTCCTCGACGGGCCGCCCGAGGGGAGCGTCTGATGCGCCTGCGGGCGGGACAGGTCGCCGTCGTCACCGGCGCCGCGAGCGGCATCGGACTGGCCATGGCGCGGCGGTTCGCGGCCGACGGTCTGAAGGTGGTCCTCGCGGACGTCGAGGAGGATGCCCTGGAGAAGGCGGCGGGCGCGCTGCGCCAGGACGGGGCCGACGTGCACGCGCGCGTGGTCGACGTCGGGGAGCGCGCGGACGTCGTCGCACTCGCCGAGGACGTCTACGGGAGGTACGGCGCCGTACACGTCCTGTGCAACAACGCAGGGGTCGGCTCCGGCGCCGAGGGCCGTATGTGGGAGCACGACCCGAACGACTGGAAGTGGGCCTTCGCCGTCAACGTCTGGGGTGTCTTCCACGGCATCCAGGCGTTCGTGCCGAGGATGATCGCCGGCGGAGAGCCCGGTCACGTCGTCAACACCTCGTCCGGCGACGGCGGGATCGCCCCGCTGCCCACGGCCTCCGTATACGCCGTCACCAAGGCCGCCGTCGTGACGATGACCGAGTCCCTCTACGCGCATCTGAAGGCGGAGCACGCGCGCGTGGGGGCCTCCGTGCTCTTCCCCGGGCCGCACATGCTCCGTACCGGGCTGTGGGAGTCGCACCGCAACCGGCCGTCGCGGTACGCGAAGCAGCGCCCGCGCAGGACCCCGTACCGCGGCCTCGACCAGTGGGAGGCCGCGATGAGGGAGGCGGGGCGGGAGGTGCGGTTCACGCCGGTCGAGGAGGTCGCCGGTCTGGTGGCGGAAGGCATCGGCGCGGACCGCTTCTGGCTGCTTCCGGAGAGCGAGCACAGCGACCGCCAGATCCGGGCACGCGCGCAGTCGATGCTCGACCGCGCGGACCCCTCGTACCTCGAACACTTCGTCCTGGACTGAGGAGGCGGCCGATGACCGACCTGGATCCCTACCTGATCATCTCCTCCGACTGCCATGCCGGGCTCCCCACCGAGGAGTACCGGCCCTATCTCGACTCCCGCTTCCACCGGGACTTCGACGAGTTCCTCGCGGGCCGAGACCGGCGCCGTGAGGAGATGACACGGCTCGGCGTCCGCAACGAGGCGTTCGCGGACAAGTGGTTCCGGGACAATGAGGAGGGCCTGCGCGGCGGTTGGGACACCGGGCAGCGCCTGAAGGAACTGGACGGCGACGGGGTGGCGGGGGAGGTGGTCTTCCCGGACGCCGACGCCGTGGACAGCCGGACGGCCGCCCCCTTCGGCGTGGGCCTCGGCCTCTCCGGCGACCAGGACCCGGTGCTCGGCATGGCGGGCGCGCAGGCGCACAACCGCTGGCTCGCGGAGTTCGTGGGCGAGAACCCCGAACGGCACCGCGGGGTCGCGCTGCTGCCCGTCACGGCGGAGACCGACCGGGTCGTCGCGGAGGTGTACCGCGCCAAGGAGTCGGGGCTCGGCGCCCTGATGATCCCCGCCATGTGGGTCGGCAAGGAGCCCTACCACGACCGCCGTTACGACCCCGTGTGGGCGGCGGCCGCCGAGTGCGGGCTCCCGGTGGTCACCCATTCCGGGGCGGCGCCCCGCCACGAGTACGGCGACCACCTCGGCATCTACGTGAGCGAGGTGACCTGGTGGCCGGCGCGTCCGCTGTGGTTCCTGCTCTGGTCGGGAGTCTTCGAGCGGCACCCGGGGCTCAGGTTCGGCGTCGCGGAGTCGGGCTGCTGGTGGCTGCCGAACCTCCTGTGGTTCATGGACCGCCTCTACCTCGGCGCGCACGGCGGCAAGAAGCTCTCGCCCTTCGCGGAGCTGAAGCGGCCGCCGCACGAGTACCTGGACCGCCAGGTGTTCGTCTGCGCCACCAACACCAAGCGGCGCGAGCTCGCCCAGCGCTACGAGATCGGCGTCGACAACATCCTGTGGGGCAGCGACTTCCCGCATCCCGAGGGCACCTGGCCCGACACGCGCGCGTGGCTGTCGAGGACGTTCCACGACATCCCGGTGGCGGAGACCCGCCGCATGCTCGGTCTCGCGGCCGCCGAGGTCTTCGGCTTCGACACCGGGAAACTGGCCCCGCTCGCCCGGCGCATCGGCCCGACCCCGGCCGACCTCGGCCAGTCCGAGGACCAGGCGGCCGTGACGGCGTCCTGGGCACGCTCGCGCGAGGTGGGCCGCCACTGGCTCACGGACCACGACTTCCCCGTACTGGGGGCCACACCATGACCCTCTCGACCCCGTCGGCCCCCGGCACCCCCGCGGCGCCCCCGGAGGACGACCGGTACACGGTGATCTCGGCCGACTGCCACGCGGGCGCCGATCTCCTCGACTACAGGCCCTACTTGGCGAAGGAGCACCACGACGAGTTCGACGCGTGGGCGGCCACGTACGTCAACCCCTACCAGGACCTGCTCGCCGACACCGCGGACAGGAACTGGAACTCCGAGCGGCGCCTCGCGGAGCTGGAGCGGGACGGGATCGTCGCCGAGGTCGTCTTCCCGAACACCGTCCCGCCCTTCTTCCCGTCGGCGTCCCTGACGGCACCGGCGCCGACGGCACGGGAGTTCGCCCAGCGGTGGGCCGGGCTGCGCGCCCACAACCGCTGGCTGGCGGACTTCTGCGCGGCCGCGCCGGGCCGCCGGGCGGGCGTGTTCCAGATCCTCCTGAACGACGTCGACGAGGCGGTGCGGGAGATCCGCCGGTCGGCCGGCGCGGGGCTCACCGGCGGCCTCCTGCTGCCCGGCACGCCCCCGGGGTCGGGCCTGCCCGAGCTGTACTCGACGGCGTACGACCCGATCTGGGCGGCCTGCGCCGAGCTGGGCGTGCCCGTGAACCACCACGCGGGTTCCGCGTCCCCGCCGCTGGGCGACGAGCCGGCCGCGCGGGCGGTCTTCATGGTGGAGACGACATGGTTCTCGCACCGGGCGCTGTGGCACCTGGTGTTCGGCGGCGCGTTCCGCAGGCATCCCGGTCTGAGACTGGTGCTGACCGAGCAGGGTTCGGGCTGGATCCCCGGGGTGCTCGACATGCTGGACTACTACCACGGGCGACTGGTCGCCGCCGGGACGAAGGTGTCCACCGCCGAAGCCAGGTTCGGCGCGGGACTCGGGGCCTCGATGGGTGAGCGGCCCTCCCAGGTCTGGCGCGAGAACTGCTGGGTCGGCGCGAGCTTCATGCGCCCGCACGAGGTGCCGCTGCGCGACCGCATCGGCCTCGACAAGATCATGTGGGGCAGCGACTACCCGCACGACGAGGGCACCCATCCCTACTCGCGCGAGGGGCTGCGGGTCGCCTACGCGGGCCTGCCGCGGGAGGAGGTTGCGGCCATGGTCGGCGGCAACGCGGCCCGGGTGTACGGCTTCGACCTGGAGCGTCTCGCCCCGCTCGCGGCCAAGGCGGGACCGACGGTGGCGGAACTCGCCGAGCCGCTCGGCGAACCGCCCGCCGACGCGACGAGCCCGGCGTTCGCGAAGGGAGGGTCGGTGCGCGTGTGGTGACGCACCGGGTGCGATCCTCGCCGTGTGACCGAAGCGACGCACGACGAGGCCCACGAAGGAGCCCTCGGATCGCGGCTGAACCGGCTGCGGGCCGGGGTCCTGGGCGCCAACGACGGGATCGTCTCCACCGCGGGTCTCGTCGTCGGGGTCGCGGGCGCCACGGACGACCGCGGCGCACTGCTGACGGCGGGCCTCGCGGGCCTGCTGGCCGGCTCGATGTCCATGGCGGCGGGCGAGTACGTCTCGGTCTCCACCCAGCTGGACTCCGAGAAGGCCGCGCTGGCGACGGAGCGACGCGAACTCAGGGAGCGGCCCGAGGCCGAACTCGACGAGCTGACCGACCTCCTGGAGCAGCGCGGCCTGTCGCGCGAGGTGGCCCGCGAGGCGGCACAGCAGCTCACCGAACGGGACGCGCTCAGGGCCCACGCGCGCGTGGAACTCGGCATCGACCCCGACGATCTCACCAACCCGTGGCACGCGGCCTGGGCGAGTCTCGTGTCCTTCACCGTGGGCGCCCTGCTGCCGCTGCTGGCGATCGTCCTCCCGCCGGGCGGCTGGCGCCTGCCCGTCACCGTGGTCTCCGTCCTCGCCTCCCTGTTCGTCACCGGCTGGGTGAGCGCCCGGCTTGGCGCGGCGGACCCGCGCCACGCGGTCCTGCGGAACGTGGCGGGCGGGGCGCTGGCGATGGGGGTGACGTACCTGGCGGGAGTGCTGCTGGGGGCGGCCGGGACATGAGGGGCCGCGGCGGTGGACGACCGGTGAAGGTGCCCTCCGCGTCCCGCCCACATCCTCCGGCGCCGGACGTCCATTGGCGGAGATCACCAAGAAGCAAGCGCGTACCGCCGGTAATACTTGTCGGTAACAACGTCTAGCCGCGGCCGGTCCGCCGTCCTACGGTGCATCCATGCCGAACCTGCCCGATGCCGTGCTGTGGTCGATACCCGCCTTCGTGCTGCTCACCGTCATCGAGATAGTGAGTGTCAGGATCCATCCGGACGAGGAGGACGCGGGGTACGAGACGAAGGACGCCGCCACCAGCGTCGGCATGGGCCTCGGCAGTCTCGTCTTCGACTTCCTGTGGAAGATCCCGATCGTCGCGCTCTACACGGCGATCTACGAACTGACACCGCTGCGGGTGCCGGTGCTGTGGTGGACCGTCCCGCTGATGCTGCTGGGGCAGGACTTCTTCTACTACTGGTCGCACCGCGGACACCACGTCATCCGCATCCTGTGGGCCTGCCACGTCGTCCACCACTCCAGCCGGAAGTTCAACCTCACCACCGCGCTCCGCCAGCCCTGGACCACCTGGACCGTGTGGCCCTTCTACGTGCCGCTGATCGCCCTCGGCGTGCACCCGGCGGCGCTCGCGTTCTGCTCGTCCGCGAACCTCGTCTACCAGTTCTGGATCCACACCGAGCGGATCGACCGGATGCCCCGCTGGTACGAGTTCGTCTTCAACACGCCGTCGCACCACCGGGTGCACCACGCCTCCCAGGGCGGCTACCTGGACCGCAATTTCGGCGGGATCCTCATCGTGTGGGACCGGCTCTTCGGGTCCTTCGTCGCGGAGACCGAGCGGCCCGTCTACGGGCTCACCAAGAACATCGCCACGTACAACCCCCTGCGCGTCGCCACCCATGAGTACGCCGCCATCGCCCGGGACCTGAGGGCGGCGGCGAGCTGGCGCGAGCGCGCGGGACGGGTCTTCCGCGGCCCCGGCTGGCAGCCGGCCCCGGCTCGCGCCGAGCGCGCGCCGGTCACGGAGTCCGCCGCGTGAGCGCACGGCACGCGCGCGTGCTGCTCGTCTCCTTCGGCGCGGCGGCCCTCGTGGACCTCGTCTCGCTGGCCGCCGGGTTCACCCCCGGGCACCTCGTCGCCAAGCCCCTCCTGATGCCGCTGCTCGCCGCCCACACGGTCGCCCGTGGCGGACCGCGCCTCTTGGTCGCCGCGCTGCTCTGCGGCTGGGGCGGCGACCTCCTGCTGCTGTCCGACGCCGACCCGGCCTTCCTGGTGGGGATGGCCTCCTTCGCGGCCGGACACGTCTGCTATCTGGTCCTCTTCCGGAGAGCCGCCGCGCTCCGGCCGGCCACACGCGCGCGGGGAGCACTGCTCACCGGCTACGTCCTCGCCCTGACGGCCACGGTCACCCTGCTCTGGCCCGGCCTGCCCGCCGGTCTCCGGATCCCCGTAGCGGGCTACAGCCTGCTGTTGACCGCGATGGCGTACGGCGCCACCGGACTCGGACGCCTCGCGGCCGCCGGCGGGGCGCTGTTCATGCTCTCGGACACGCTCATCGCCACCGGGGTCGCCGACTGGCCGCAGCTCCCGAGACCGGCCTTCTGGATCATGTCGACCTATGCCGCCGCCCAGTTCCTGCTGGTCAGCGGAGTACCGAACACCCTCGGCGCGCGGCCCGCGCCGCGGGCGGCGTACGGTGAGATGCGCTCAACCACCCCCTGAGCGCATCTCACCCCAGCCGATCGGCCGAGAAGGATCCTCGTCATGCGCGCCACCACCATCCACGCCCCTTACGACATGCGTGTGGAGGACGTGCCCGAGCCCGTGGTGCAGTTGCCGACCGACGCGGTCGTCCGGGTGCTGCGGTCCTGCATCTGCGGAAGTGACCTGTGGGCCTACCGGGGTGAGGCGGCGCGCAAGGCGGGGCAGCGGATCGGGCACGAGTTCCTCGGCATCGTCGAGGAGGCCGGCTCCGACGTGACCGGGGTGCGGCGCGGGGACCTCGTCGTCGCGCCCTTCATGTGGTCCGACGGCGTCTGCGACTACTGCCGCGAGGGGCTCACCACCTCGTGCGAGCACGGCGGCTTCTGGGGCGCCGTGGGCTACGACGGCGGACAGGGCGAGGCCGTGCGGGTCCCCTTCGCCGACGGCACCCTCGTCCAGCTGCCCAAGGAGGCGGCCTCGGACGACCGTCTGCTGTCGGCCCTGCTGACGCTGTCCGACGTCATGGGCACCGGCCACCACGCGGCCCTCGGCGCGGGAGCCCGCAAGGGCGCCACCGTCGCGGTCGTCGGGGACGGCGCCGTGGGCCTGTGCGCCGTCCTGGCCGCCAAGCGGCTCGGCGCCGAGCGGATCATCGCGCTCGGACGCCACGAGGCGCGTACGGACATCGCGCGCCGTTTCGGCGCCACGGACGTCGTCGCCGAGCGCGGCGAGGCGGCGGTCGAGGCCGTGCGCGAGCTGACCCGGGGGCAGGGCGCGCACGCCGTCGTGGAGGCGGTCGGCACCGAGCAGTCCATGCGCACGGCCGTGAACATCACCCGCGACGGCGGCGCCATCGGCTTCGTCGGCGTGCCGCACGGCAGCGGTACGGGCCTGGACCTGGGCGTCATGTTCGACCGGAACATCGCGCTGCGCGGCGGTGTCGCACCGGTGCGCGCGTACATCCCGGAGCTGCTTCCCGACGTCCTCGACGGCACCATCGACCCGTCGCCCGTCTTCGACCGGACCGTCGACCTGGAGGGCGTGCCCGGCGGCTACAAGGCGATGGACGAGCGCACCGCCCTCAAGGTGCTCGTCACCAACGGCTGCTGACGGTCCGAAGGCCGCGGGTGCCCCGGCGGCAGGCGACGGTGCGGCGGCTGACGATCCGCCGGCCGACCGACCGTCAGCCGCTGCCCGCTGCCCGCTGCCCGCTGCCCGCCGACCGCCGACCGTTCATGACCATCTGATGGGCAGCGGCAGCGCCGTCAGCAGCCCCGACGCCGCGACGACCAGGCCCAGTGCCGCCACCTCCCCGCGCGCGGGGACACCGGCACCGAGCCGGTCCGCGGACCGGCGCAGCCGCAGCCGTGCGAGCAGGGCCAGGACGGCGACGGCGGCCACCAGGAGCAGTTTGGCCAGCAGGGCGCGCCCGTACGACGTCGACGTCAGCTGGTCCAGGACCGTGCCGGACGGCATCCGGCGCAGCGTGCTCCCCACGCCCGTCGCGGTGATCACCGCGAACAGGACGGCGGCCACACGCGCGTAGCGGCCGAGCAGTGCCGCACCGGCCTCGGCGGCGCCCCACGCGCCCCACGCGCGCAGCATCCGCAGGACGTGCGGCAGGCCGCCCGCCCACAGGGCCGCGCAGGTCACGTGCACGAGGGTCAGACCGGATCCGATCAGCGGGTCCTGCTCGGGCGGCGGATGGGCGCGCAGCGCCTCCGCGACCGCGACCACTGCCAGTGGCCAGATCTGGGCGGCCGGCCGTCGCGAGAGGGCGCACAGCCCCGCCACCGCGAACGCGTTCACCTCCAGGAGCGCGAGCTTGCCGTCCCGGGTCCGGTAGAGGCCGCCGACGTCCACGTCGGAGAGGTGGTGCGGCAGCAGATTGCCGGTGGCCACCACCGAGGCGAGCCCCAGCGCCGCGACGAAGCCCGCGGCGGCGGCGTACGGTGCCCAACTGCGCGGTGCCACCAGCGAGGGCGCGCCCGGCACACGGTGGGCCAGCCGGGCCGCGAACAGCTCGCCCGCGGGGACACACAGCGCCGCGAACAGGACCGTACGCAGCAGGGCGATGCCGCCGACTCCGGGGGCGGCGGCCTCGCCGGTGCCGTCCAGCGCGGGGCGCGGGCCGAGCAGCGGGATCAGGGCGGCCAGGGCCACCAGGACGAGCAGGGCGACGGCCGGTCCGGCCGCGGGGCGCCGCGCCGGACCCCTCGTGCCCGCCGCCTCGGCCGTCGGTGGTGTCGAGTTCATCCCGAGATCTTCGCCAGCGGGCACAGACCCGGGCAAGTGCGGGGAAACAAGCGGTGGTTCGGCATTCCGCCCGCAGGTACGTGTCCGGCCGGACCCTCGCTCGCTCCCGCCGGGCGCCCCGGGGGCTCAGGCCCACCGGGCCGCGTCCGTCCCCCAACGCCCCGGCGGCCGCGCCCAGTCGGCCGGCCCGCCGGTGAAGGAGACGGGTGTCCTGGCGTACTTGAGCCGGCCCAGGTCACTGTCCGTCTCGGCGAGCCAGGGCTCCGGGTCGTACGAGGCCTCCGAGCGCTCCTCGTCCGGGCGCCCGAGCCCGTCGACCAGCCACGCGGCCGTCCGGGCGAGCGCCGGCCGGACGATCCGCGTCCCGCCGTCCCGGGACCGCTCGGTGAGCGACCGGAGCACCGCGGCGGCCAGCAGATACCCCGTGCCGTGGTCGAGGGCCTGCACGGGCAGCGCGCCCGGCCGCTCGGCGGACCCCTCGATCGCCGCGATCCCGGTGGCGACCTGCACCAGACTGTCGAAGCCCCGCCGCCCGGACCACGGCCCGTACCTGCCCCACGCCGACAACTCCGCGACCACCAGGCCGGGCCGCCGCACGGCCAGTGCCTCCGGTGCGAGCGCGAAGCGGTCGAGGGCGCCGGGCCGGTACCCGGTGACCACGACGTCGGCCCCGGTGAGCAGGTCCTCGAAGGTACGGCGGTCCGCGCGCACGCCCAGGTCGAGCCTGGTGGAACGTTTCCCGAAGCCCGTGTCGGCGTGCGCGTCGGGGTCCTCGGGCAGCCATGGTGTGTCCACGCGCAGGACGTCGGCGCCCAGCAGGGCGAGGGTGCGGGTGGCGACCGGTCCGGCGATGACCCGGGTGAGGTCCAGCACCCGCACGCCGGCGGCGGGCCGCAGCGGATCACCGCAGAGCCGTGTCGGTGCGCTCGGCGCGGACCGGTCCGCCCCGGCGACGGACTCCCGGCTCAGCAAGGGGTGGCGTGCGACGGCCGCTCCCTGTTCGTGCGCCGCCCACTCCAGGGGCGTACGCAGGGCGACGGCCAGGCCCCCGCCCGCGTACACGGTGTCCTCCACCTGCGCGGCGGACCGCTCGCCGAGGCAGGCGGCGACCGTCTCCACGGACGCGTCCGCGGCCAGTCCCAACGCCTCCAGCAGCCGCGCCCGGTGGTGGGGATAGTTGGCGTGCGTGCGCACCCAGCCGTCGGCGGTCCTCCAGAACCGGGACAGCGGCGCGAAGTTCACGGGCGCTCGTCCGTCCACGAGCAGATGCCGCTCGCCGGCGAACGCGGTGGCGACGGCCCCGTCGTCGACCAGCACCCGGGGAACGTTCCCTCCGGTGCGGACGGCGGTCAGCTCGGCGCCCGCGAGCGCGCACGCGCCCACGCACGCCCGTGCCAACTCCCGTACGGGCAGACGGGCGTCGAGCGTTCCCGGCCGGACGACCGTCGACAGCCGGGACAGCAGCGCGGGGTCCCCGCCCAGCGCCGCCCACACGAACTCCGTACCAGTGGCCGATCGCGTCATACGGGCACTATGCCAGGCGGGTTCCGCGCGCCGAGGGCGTGGAACCCGTCGCCGCCGACTCCGGAACGGGCCTGTCCGGCGGCGGCTTCCGCCCCGGTGCCATGGCCGTCCTCGGCGGACGGCCATGGCACCGGCGGTGCGGGTGAGGCACTGTCACCACACCTGTGTCACCGATGCGTCGGAGGCTCCGGCAGGCCTGCCGGAGACCTCGCGGCCCTGGCTACCTGACCGCTCGCAGCGCGTTGACGATCCCGGCTCCGTAGAACCCGTTCAGGTGCTTGTCGCCGACGCAGGTGGCGTCGACGACGCCGTCGCCGTTCCCGTCGTACGGGCCGGCCGGGCAACCGGGGTTGTCCGCCTCGGCCTTCAGGAGCCGCTGGAGCGTGGCCGGTCCGGCCCAGGGGTACTTGGACTTCAGCAGCGCCGCCACGCCCGCCACGTGCGGTGTCGCCATCGAGGTGCCCTGCAGGAAGCCGTACTGGTTGTTCGGCAGGGTGGACAGGATGCGGCCGTTCTTCGACGGCGTGTCCGGGATCTGGAACCGGTCACCGCCGGGCGCCGCGACGTCGATGACGCCCTTGCCGTAGCTGGAGAAGTACGACTTGGCCCCGGTGACACCGGTCGAGCTCACCGTGACGACACCCGGCAGCTGGGTCGGCACGTCGAAGCACTTGTGCGGGTCGACGGTGCGCGGGACCGGTGTCGAGTCGTCCGGGCTGGACGCGTCGGAGAGCGCGTCCGCGTCGAGGTCGTCGTTGGAGTTGCCCGCCGCGGCGACGTTGAGCGTGCCCTTGTGCTGGGCGTACCGCTGGGCCCGGTCGACCGCGTCGACGATCGCCCGCTGGTCGGGGTCGTCCATGCAGTTGTAGAGCCACGGGTCCACGTAGTAGCTGTTGTTGGTGATCTCCACGCCGTGGTCGGCGGCGAACACGAAGGCGCAGACGACGCTCTCCGGGTAGAACAGCTGGGTGGAGTCCGGCTCGGCCACCGTGATGCCCGAGACCTTCACGCCCGGCGCCACGCCCGCGACACCGACGCCGTTGCGGGCGGCGGCGATCTCACCCGCGACATGCGTGCCGTGGTAGTGGTCGGCGTCCACCGGGCGCCAGGCGCCGTACGTGGTGTCCGGCTTGCCGCCCACGCAGTTCGCGGACTGGGAGGCGGAGAAGTTCGGGGCGATGTCCGGGTGGGTGTCGTCGACGCCCACGTCGATCACGGCCACCGTCACCTTCCTGCTGCCCGGGTCCTTCTTCGCCGCCCGGTCGGCGCCTATCGCGCGCAGGTCCCACTGGTCGGCCTCCAGGGGCTCCTGGCCCGCCGCGGCGCTCCGGGAGACCTTGGCGGCCTCCGCGGCCGACAGCACCTTCACCGCGCCCTCGTCCGTGGTCCCCGCGGCCGCCAGCGGCGCCGTCCGTGTCGCACCCGCCGACTGCACCCCGCGCACGGCGCGGATCCGGCTGCCGAAGTCCGGGTCGGCGGAGTGGACGACGATCACGCCGATCTGCTCGTAGGCGATGACGACACTGCCGCCGGCCGCGGCGATCGCCCTCTTCACCGACGCGATCGTGCGGTGGTCCGTCCTGGTGTTGACCACGTAGGCCAGAGCGGGGCCGTCCGCGCGGGTGGCGGCGGACGCGGTGAGTGGTGCGGCCGACGCGGCGCCGGGCAGGAAGCCGAGCGAGGCGGTGAGCGACAGGACGACCGGTACCGCGAGGGCGAGCCGGCGTCTGGATCGCAGATGAGCCATGGGATCTCCACATCATCCGGAACGAAAGCCGCCCGAACACACGGGGCGCTCGGGCAGGTACATGACGAGTGGTGCAGGCCGAAGCTATCCCCCGTCCGAGCTGGCCAGCAACGATTTCCGGAGATGACTTCCGAAACAACCGGGAGCCGACTTCCGAAAGAACCCAGGGGAGTTGAACCGGTCCACGCGCGGCGCCGTGACCTTGGACGGGAGCGCGAGCCCGCTCGGGCCCCCGGCGGATCACATCCGAAGCACAACGTCGCCACCCGGTCAACGTGATCCGTGCCACTGTGAGGTTCGCACAAAGTCCGTACCCGACCCGTCCCGGTCCGCGAGCCCGAACTCGCCCCGTCCACCGTCACATCCGCACCCGCAACGCGAGGAGACTCCGTGGCCACCGACGCACCGCCCCCCTCGAAGGCCGATCCAGGACTGCCCTCGACCGAGGAGTTCACGGAGGTGCAGCAGAGCGCCGAGTTCGCCGAACTGCGCCGCTCGCACCGCTCCTTCGCCTTCCCCCTGACCGTCGGCTTCATCGCCTGGTACCTGCTGTACGTCCTGCTCTCGAACTACGCGGGCGACTTCATGGGCACCAAGGTGGCCGGCAACGTCAACGTCGCCCTGGTCCTCGGGCTCGCCCAGTTCCTCACCACGTTCCTCATCGCCTGGTGGTACTCGCGGCACGCCGCCGCGCAGCTCGACCCCAAGGCCGATGCGATCAAGTCCCGGATGGAGGGCGGCGCATGAACTCCGCACCGATCCTGCTCGCGGCCGGTGAAGCAAGTCAGCACCGGCCACTGATCATCACGCTGTTCTCGGTGTTCGTCGCCGCGACCCTCGTCATCACCGTCTGGGCGGGCCGCCAGACCAAGGACGCCGCCGACTTCTACGCGGGCGGCCGCCAGTTCACCGGATTCCAGAACGGCCTGGCCGTCTCCGGCGACTACATGTCCGCGGCCTCGTTCCTCGGCATCGCCGGCGCCATCGCCCTCTTCGGCTACGACGGCTTCCTGTACTCCATCGGCTTCCTCGTCGCCTGGCTGGTGGCCCTGCTCCTGGTCGCCGAACCGCTGCGCAACTCCGGCCGCTACACCATGGGCGACGTCCTGGCGTACCGCATGCGCCAGCGCCCGGTACGCACCGCCGCCGGCACCTCCACGATCGTCGTGTCGATCTTCTACCTGCTGGCCCAGATGGCCGGCGCGGGCGTTCTGGTCTCGCTGCTCCTCGGCATCACCAGTGACGGCGGCAAGGTCGCCATCGTCGCGCTCGTCGGCGTCCTGATGATCGTGTACGTGACCATCGGCGGCATGAAGGGCACCACCTGGGTGCAGATGGTCAAGGCCGTCCTGCTGATCATCGGCGCGCTGCTGCTCACCTTCCTGGTCCTGCTGAAGTTCCACTTCAACCTCTCCGACCTGCTCGGCAAGGCGGCCGACAACAGCGGCAAGGGCGCGCCCTTCCTGGAGCCCGGCCTGAAGTACGGCGCCACCTCCACCACCAAGCTGGACTTCCTGTCCCTGGGCATGGCCCTGGTGCTGGGCACCGCCGGTCTTCCGCACATCCTGATCCGCTTCTACACCGTGCCCACGGCGAAGACCGCGCGGAAGTCCGTGAACTGGGCGATCGGCCTCATCGGCGCCTTCTACCTGATGACCCTGGCCCTCGGCTTCGGCGCCGCCGCGCTGATCAAACCCGACGAGATCATCGCCTCCAACAAGGCGGGCAACACGGCCGCGCCCCTGCTGGCGCTGCACCTGGGAGGCGTCGACTCCGACTGGGGCGCCATCCTGCTCGCCTCCATCTCCGCCGTCGCCTTCGCCACGATCCTCGCGGTCGTCGCGGGCCTGACGCTCGCCTCCTCCTCGTCGTTCGCGCACGACATCTACGCGAACGTCATCAAGAAGGGGAAGGCCGAAGAGAAGGACGAGATCAGGGCGGCCCGGTACGCGACGGTCGGCATCGGCGCCGTGTCCATCCTCCTGGGCGCCCTCGCCCGTGACCTCAACGTCGCCGGTCTGGTCGCCCTCGCCTTCGCGGTCGCCGCGTCCGCCAACCTGCCGACGATCCTCTTCAGCCTCTTCTGGAAGCGCTTCACCACCCCGGGCGCCCTCTGGTCGATCTACGGCGGTCTGGTCACGGCGGTCGGTCTGGTGCTGTTCTCGCCCGTCGTCTCCGGCAAGCCCACCTCGATGTTCCCGGACGTCGACTTCCACTGGTTCCCGCTGGAGAACCCCGGCATCATCTCGATCCCGGTCGGCTTCCTGCTGGGCTGGCTGGGCACCCTGCTGTCCAAGGAGGAGCCCGACGCCGGCAAGTACGCCGAGCTGGAGGTCCGCTCCCTGACGGGCACCGGAGCGCACTGACGCCCCTCGCCGTCGGCCGCGCCGTAGATCCCTACGACGCGGCCGCGCCGTACCTCGTGGGATCCGGCCACGCTGGATGTCCGTCCCGTCACGTAGGCTCGATCGTGCCGGGTAAGGATGATCCGCATCGAGGGAGGGGGCCCACATGCTCATCGACACCTATGGCCGAGTAGCCACCGACCTGCGCGTCTCCCTGACGGACAAGTGCAATCTGAGGTGCACGTACTGCATGCCCGAAGAGGGCCTGCAGTGGCTGTCCAAGCCCGATCTGCTCACGGACGACGAGATCGTCCGCCTCATCGGCATCGCCGTCACCCGTCTCGGCATCACCGAGGTCCGCTTCACCGGCGGTGAGCCCCTGCTGCGCCCCGGCCTGGTGGGCATCGTGGAGCGGGTCGCCGCCCTCACACCCCGTCCGCGGATGTCCCTGACCACCAACGGCATCGGCCTCAAGCGCACCGCCGCCGCCCTGAAGGCGGCGGGGCTCGACCGGGTGAACGTGTCACTGGACACGCTGCGCCCGGAGGTCTTCAAGACCCTCACCCGCCGGGACCGTCACCACGACGTCGTCGCGGGCCTCGAAGCCGCCCGCGACGCGGGCCTGACCCCGGTCAAGGTCAACACGGTCCTGATGCCGGGCCTGAACGAGGACGAGGCCCCGGACCTGCTCGCCTGGGCCGTCGCCCACGACTACGAGCTGCGGTTCATCGAGCAGATGCCCCTGGACGCCCAGCACGGCTGGAAGCGCGAGGGCATGGTCACCGCCGGCGACATCCTCGAATCGCTGCGTACGCGCTTCGAGCTCACCGAGGAGGGCGCGGGCGAGCGCGGTTCCGCCCCGGCCGAACGCTGGCTCGTCGACGGCGGCCCGCACCGCGTGGGCGTGATCGCCTCCGTCACCCGCCCGTTCTGCGCGGCCTGCGACCGTACGCGCCTCACGGCCGACGGCCAGATACGCACGTGTCTGTTCGCCACCGAGGAGACCGACCTGCGCGCCGCGCTGCGCTCGCAGGCTCCGGACGAGGAGATCGCCCGCGTCTGGCGCCTGGCGATGTGGGGCAAGAAGGCGGGCTCGGGCCTGGACGATCCGTCGTTCCTGCAGCCGGAGCGTCCGATGTCGGCGATCGGCGGCTGAGACGGCCCCGCCGGGGCACCGGGGCGCGCGCTCAGGCGCCGGGGGCCACCCAGTCCGCCAGCGGGACCACGTCCTTCAGAAACCCTCGCACGCCGAGGAACTGGGACAGGTGCTCGCGGTGCTCGTCGCACGCGAGCCAGGTCTTGCGGCGCTCCGGTGTGTGCAGCTTCGGGTTGTTCCAGGCGAGCACCCACACCGCGTCGGCGCGGCAGGCCTTGGCGGAGCACTGCGGAGTGGCGGGAGCGGACGGCGGGTCGAAGAGCGGGAGGTTCACGACTCAACCCTAGGCGGCCCCGAGACCCGCTCCGCACACACCACGAACGCACCTCGTACGACTCCGTGGACGGCCGTGAACCGGCTTTCGATCGGCCTTCGACCGGGACTCCCGCGCGGTCTCTCGCGCAGCGTTCGAACGGGCCCCGAACCGTTCTTCCGTTCGTCGATCCGAGCCTGATCCGGTCCCGGAAACAGCTCCCAAAAGGCGACGCCGAGCAGCCACGGGGGGAGCTGCCCGGCGTCGGTCTGTCGCTCCGACGGGGGATGCGGAGCGCGTACGAAGTATGTCACGGGTGACCCGCTGCCCGGCACCGGAACAACATGATTGATCTGAGCTTTTCTTGAGCTTGGCGCGCGGCCGGATTCCGTTTTCGGCGGATCGTCCGTGGTCAGGCGAGGGGCGATTCGGAGTCCTGCGCGCTCGCGCGGGCGGCCCCCGGTCCCGTCCCCGCGTCGGCGGCCACATCCTCCGGGACCGGCTTCGCGAAGGCGTCCGGCCGGGGCGGGGAGATCATCGCGGGGCCGGGGAGAGTGACGAAGGTGGACGGGAGCGACGGCGCGTTCTCGCGGCCGGCGTTGGCGATCACCACGGAGACATAGGGGAGCAGGATCCCGAGCACCAGCGCCACGAGCGCGACGTGCCGTTCGACGTTCCACAGGGTGGCGGCGAGGATCACGGAGAGCGTGCGGACGGACATCGAGATGATGTAACGGCGCTGTCTGCCGCGGACGTCCTCGTCGAGCCCCTGCCTGGCTCCGGTGATCCGGAAGACCTGACCGCCGCTCTGCTTCCGCAGCATGTGCCACCACCTGTTTGTGTCGGACTCTCCCCGGCCCGTACCCGCGCGGACCCGGTCAGGGACGCGGGCCCGAACGGGTTCCACGTTACGCCGCGCCTGCGCCGCCTTCGAGACCGGGGCGGGTCCTGCCCGAGGGGACCTGATGCGCCGTCCCGCGTATGGCCGAGCCCGACATGCGCCGTACGACGGCCGGACCGAGACTGGGCGTACTGCTCACGCGGAGCCGTACTAGGAGGCAGACATGGGCTGGTTGTGGGCGATCATCGTGGGCTTCGTGCTCGGTCTGCTGGCCAAGGCGATCCTTCCGGGCAAGCAGCACAGCCCGCTCTGGCTGACCACGATCTTCGGCATCATCGGCGCGATCGTCGGCAACGCCATCGCGGGCTGGCTCGGCATCGCCGAGACCAGGGGCATCGACTGGGGCCGGCACGCGCTGCAACTGGTGGCCGCCATCGTCATCGTCTTCCTCGGCGACATGGTCTACATGTCACTGCGCGGCAACAGGCAGCGGGCTTGAGGGCACGGCGCCCTGACCGTACGAAGGAGGGGGCGGCCCCTTGACGGAGCCGCCCCCTCAGCCGTGCGTACGCACGCGCGCTCAGGCGCCCGTGACCTCCACCGCGGCCAGGTTCTTCTTGCCGCGGCGCAGTACCAGCCAGCGCCCGTGCAGCAGGTCCTCCTGGGCGGGGACGGCGTCCTCGGCGGTGACCTTCGTGTTGTTCACGTAGGCACCGCCCTCCTTGACCGTGCGGCGCGCCGCGGACTTGCTGGCGACCAGGCCGACCTCCGCGAAGAGGTCCACCGCGGGGCCGAGCTCGGCGACCTGGATGTGCGGCACCTCGGAGAGGGCCGCGGCCAGCGTCTTCGCGTCGAGCTCCGCCAGCTCGCCCTGGCCGAACAGGGCCCGGGAGGCGGCGATCACGGCGGCCGTCTGGCCGGCGCCGTGCACCAGCGTGGTCAGCTCCTCGGCGAGCGCGCGCTGGGCGGCGCGCGCCTGCGGGCGCTCCTCGGTCTGCCGCTCCAGGTCCTCGATCTCCTCGTGGGACCGGAAGCTGAAGATGCGCAGGAACTTGGAGACGTCCCGGTCGTCCGCGTTCAGCCAGAACTGGTAGAACGCGTACGGCGTCGTCATCTCGGGATCCAGCCAGACCGTGCCGGACTCCGTCTTGCCGAACTTGGTGCCGTCCGCCTTCGTGATCAGCGGCGTGCCGAGCGCGTGCACCACGGCCTCCGGCTCGACCCGGTGGATCAGGTCCGTGCCCG
This sequence comes from Streptomyces sp. NPDC005195, assembly GCF_040608315.1. Lineage (NCBI taxonomy): Bacteria > Bacillati > Actinomycetota > Actinomycetes > Kitasatosporales > Streptomycetaceae > Streptomyces > Streptomyces sp. NPDC005195. The sequence goes on along the minus strand of NZ_JBEXHZ010000044.1, from coordinate 27,227 downwards.
AGGTGAGATTGCCCCACTGGTCGCTGCCGCCGGTCTGCAGGGTGCAGCCGAACCTCCGGTACAGCTCGAGGAAGTCCATGCCCTGCAGGATCTGGTAGCTGAACTCCGTGTAGCTGATGCCCGCGTCGGAGTTGAGCCGCCGCGAGACGGCCTCCTTGGCGATCATCTTGTTGACCCGGAAGTGCTGGCCCATGTCGCGCAGGAACTCGATGGCCGACATGCCCTGGGTCCAGTCCAGGTTGTTGACCATCACCGCGGCGTTCGGGCCCTCGAAGTCCAGCAGCGGGGCGATCTGCGCGCGCAGCCGCTCCACCCACTCGGCGACGACCTCGGGCGAGTTCAGCGTGCGCTCGGAGTTCGGCTTCGGGTCGCCGATCAGACCGGTGGCACCGCCCACCAGGCCCAGCGGACGGTGGCCCGCCCGCTGGATCCGGCGCATCGTGAGGATCTGCACGAGGTTGCCGAGATGCAGGCTGGGCGCGGTCGGGTCGAAGCCGCAATAGAACGTGACGGGACCGTCCGCGAACGCCTTGCGCAATGCGTCCTCGTCCGTGGAGAGGGCGATCAGCCCCCGCCACTTCAGTTCGTCGACGATGTCCGTCACGGTTCTCGTATCTCCTTGGGTGGTCTCGTGAATCAGGTACGAGGTTATACGCCCTGGCTGACAGAGCTCATGTTGAAATCGGGCACCCGCAGCGCGGGCATCGCGGCACGGGTGAACCAGTCGCTCCATTCGCGGGGCAGGGTCTTCTCCGTACGCCCGGCCTCCGTCGCCCGTCCCAGCAGGCTCACCGGCGACTCGTTGAACCGGAAGTTGTTGACCTCGCCGACGACCTCGCCGTTCTCCACGAGGTAGACACCGTCCCTGGTCAGGCCGGTCAGCAGGAGCGTGGCCGGGTCGACCTCGCGGATGTACCAGAGACAGGTCAGCAGCAGACCGCGCCCGGTGGCGGCGACCATCTCCTCCAGGGAGCGGTCCTCGCCGCCGTCCAGGATCAGGTTCCCGATCGTCGGCGCGACGGGCAGCCCGGTCAGGCCCGCGCTGTGCCGGGTGGTGGAGAGACGGGCCAGCGTGCCCTGGCTGATCCAGTCCGTCGCGGACAGCGGGAGCCCGTTGTCGAACACGGACGCGTCGTCGCCCGAGGAGTGCGTGAGCACGAAGGGCGTGGACTCCAGCCCCGGCTCGTTCGGGTCGCTGCGCAGCGTCAGCGGCAGGTCGGTGAGCTTCTCGCCGACGCGGGTGCCGCCGCCCGGCTTGCTGAAGACCGTCCGGCCCTCGGCCGCGTCCCGGGCCGCCGCCGACCACATCTGGTAGATCAGCAGGTCCGCGACGGCGGTCGGCGGCAGCAGCGTCTCGTAGCGCCCCGCCGGGAGGCCGACGCGCCGCTCGGCCCAGCCCAGCCGGACGGCCAGCTCGGCGTCGAGCGCCGCCGGATCGACGTCCTTGAAGTCACGGGTGGAGCGCCCCGCCCACGCCGAGCGCGTACGGTCCGGCGACTTGGCGTTGAGCTCCAGAGTCCCGTTCGGCTGGTCGTGCCGCAGACGCAGCCCTGTCGACGTACCGAGATAGCTGGAGACCAGCTCGTGGTTGGCGAAGCCGTACAGCTCACGGCCGCCCGCACGCGCGCGGGCGAACGACTCACCGAGCGTGGGGGCGAAGTCCGCGAAGACGGTGGAGGAGGTCTCGGCGGGCACGTCCGTGAAGTCCGGGGACTCCGGTACCCCCGTGACCAGCGGCTGGGCGTCCTCGGCGGGGCCCGCGCCGCGTGCCGCCGCCTCCGCGGCCCGCACCAGCGGCTCCAGCTCGTCCGAGGTCACCGCCGCGCGCGAGACGACCCCGGACGCCGTGCCCTCACGGCCGTCGACGGTCGCGACGACGGTGAGCGTGCGCCCCCGCGTCACCCCGTTCGTGGTCAGCGCGTTGCCCGCCCAGCGCAGGTTCGCGGTCGAGTGCTCGTCGGCGATCACCACACAGCCGTCGGCGCGGGAGAGTTCGAGGGCGCGCTCGACGACCTCGTGCGGCTTGCTGGTACGGGCGCTCATCGACCGGCCTCCTGCGTCGTGTTCAGAATGTTGACGCCCTTGAAGAGGGCGGACGGGCAGCCGTGCGAGACGGCCGCGACCTGGCCGGGCTGGGCCTTGCCGCAGTTGAAGGCGCCGCCCAGGACGTACGTCTGCGGACCGCCCACCGCGGCCATGGATCCCCAGAAGTCCGTCGTCGTCGCCTGGTACGCGACATCGCGCAGCTGACCGGCGATCCGGCCGTTCTCGATCCTGTAGAACCGCTGCCCGGTGAACTGGAAGTTGTAGCGCTGCATGTCGATCGACCAGGACCGGTCGCCGACGACGTAGATGCCGCGGTCCACACCCCCGATGAGGTCCTCGGTGGAGAGCCCCGCGGGGTCCGGCCGCAGCGACACGTTGGCCATCCGCTGCACGGGCACGTGCCCGGGGGAGTCGGCGTACGCGCATCCGTTGGAGCGCTCGAAGCCCGTCAGCCTGGCGATACGGCGGTCGAGCTGGTATCCGACGAGCGTGCCGTCCTTCACCAGGTCCCAGGACTGGCCCTCGACACCCTCGTCGTCGTACCCGATGGTGGCGAGGCCGTGCTCGGCGGTGCGGTCACCGGTGACGTTCATCCGCTCGGAGCCGTACCTCAACTTGCCGAGCTGGTCGAAGGTGGCGAAGGAGGTGCCGGCGTACGCCGCCTCGTAGCCCAGCGCGCGGTCCAGCTCGGTGGCGTGGCCGATGGACTCGTGGATGGTCAGCCACAGGTTGGAGGGGTCGACCACGAGGTCGTACAGCCCCGACTCGACGCTCGGTGCCCGCATCTTCTCGGCGAGCAGCTCGGGGATCCGCTCCAGTTCGGAGTCCCAGTCCCAGCCGGTGCCCGTCAGGTACTCCCAGCCGCGCCCGGCCGGCGGCGCGATGGTGCGCATCGAGTCGAACTCGCCGCTCGACTCGTCGACGGCGACGGCGGTCAGCTGCGGGTGCAGCCGGACGCGCTGCTGCGTGGTGACGGTCCCCGCGGTGTCGGCGTAGAACTTGTTCTCGTGCACGGTCAGCAGCGAGGCGTCGACGTGGTTGACGCCGTCGGCCGCCAGCAGCCGGGCACTCCAGTCGGAGAGCAGCCCGGCCTTCTCCTCGGCGGGCACGGAGAAGGGGTCGATGTCGTACGACGAGACCCAGGTCTTCTCGGCGTGCACCGGTTCGCCGGCCAGCTCCACGCGCTCGTCGGAACCCGCCGCCTTGATCACCTGGGCGGACAGCTTCGCCATCGCGACGGCCTGCGAGGCGACCTTCGCGGCCGCGTCCATCGTCAGATCCACGCCCGACGCGAACCCCCAGGTCCCGCCGTGCACCACCCGCACCGCGTACCCCAGGTCGGTGGTGTCCGACGATCCGGCGGGTTTGGCGTCGCGCAGCCGCCAGGACGCGCTGCGCACCCGTTCGAACCGGAAGTCCGCGTGCTCGGCGCCCAGGGCACGGGCGCGCGCCAGCGCGGCGTCGGCGAGGGCGCGCAGCGGCAGTGCCGTGAAGGCTTCGTCGATGGAATGAGGCACGGAGGTCTCCCTGCTGTCGTGGCCTGTCGGGTCCGATCATGTCGCGCGGGCGGGTCCGGCGGCCACGGCTTTGCATCGGCCGAGGCCGGATCTTTCCGTTGGTGGAAGCCGGCTTTCTGTAGGGATCCGACAGCGAGCCCCCCGCGCCACTGTCGGGGACGGATTCTCCGGGAGACGGACCGGACCGATAGGTTTTCGGGGAAGGCGCCTGTCCTGCAGGGGTTTCAGACTGCTATCGAAAGGGTGATCCGTTGAGCCGCTCGGTTCTCGTCACCGGAGGCAACCGGGGCATCGGCCTCGCCATCGCCCGCGCGTTCGCCGATGCCGGCGACAAGGTCGCGATCACATACCGCTCGGGTGAGCCGCCGGCCGCCCTCACCGCCCTGGGCTGCCTCGCCGTCAAGTGCGACATCACCGACTCCGAGCAGGTGGAGCAGGCCTACAAGGAGATCGAGGCCGAGCACGGTCCCGTCGAGATCCTGGTCGCCAACGCCGGCGTCACCAAGGACCAGCTCCTGATGCGCATGTCCGAGGAGGACTTCACCTCCGTCCTCGACACGAACATCACCGGCGCCTTCCGGGTCGTCAAGCGCGCCAACCGCGGCATGCTCCGCGCCAAGAAGGGGCGCGTCGTCCTCATCTCCTCGGTCGTGGGGCTGCTGGGCTCCGCGGGACAGTCGAACTACGCCGCCTCCAAGGCCGCCCTGGTCGGCTTCGCGCGGTCGCTCGCGCGGGAGCTCGGCTCGCGGAACATCACCTTCAACGTCGTCGCGCCCGGTTTCGTCGACACCGACATGACCAAGGTGCTCACCGACGAGCAGCGCGCGGGCATCGTCGCCCAGGTGCCGCTCGGCCGGTACGCGCGGCCCGAGGAGATCGCCGCCACGGTGCGGTTTCTCGCCTCGGACGACGCCTCGTACATCACTGGAGCCGTCATTCCGGTTGACGGCGGACTGGGAATGGGTCACTGATCACCATGAGTGGAATCCTCGAGGGCAAGCGCGTCCTGATCACCGGTGTGCTGATGGAGTCCTCCATCGCGTTCCACACCGCCAAGCTGGCCCAGGAGCAGGGCGCCGAGATCATCCTGACCGCGTTCCCGCGGCCCACGCTGACCGAGCGCATCGCCAAGAAGCTCCCCAAGCCGACCAAGGTCATCGAGCTCGACGTCACCAACGACGAGCACCTCGGGCGGCTGGCCGACATCGTCGGCGAGGAGCTGGGCGGCCTGGACGGCGTCGTGCACTCCATCGGTTTCGCCCCGCAGGACGCCCTCGGCGGCAACTTCCTCAACACGCCGTTCGAGTCGGTCGCCACCGCCATGCACGTCTCGGCGTTCTCCCTGAAGTCGCTGACCATGGCCTGCCTGCCGCTGATGCAGAACGGCGGCTCGGTCGTCGGCCTCACCTTCGACGCCTCGTTCGCGTGGCCGCAGTACGACTGGATGGGCCCGGCCAAGGCCGCCCTGGAGGCCACGAACCGCTACCTGGCCCGTGACCTGGGCAAGCAGAACGTGCGCTCCAACCTCATCTCGGCGGGCCCCATCGGTTCCATGGCCGCCAAGTCCATCCCGGGCTTCAGCGAGCTCGCCGCGGTGTGGGACTCCCGCGCGCCCCTGGAGTGGGACCTCAAGGACCCCGAGCCGGCCGGCCGCGGTGTCGTCGCCCTGCTGAGCGACTGGTTCCCGAAGACCACCGGCGAGATCATCCACGTCGACGGCGGTCTGCACGCGATCGGCGCGTAGGCGCGCGCACCGGCGTTCTCGTACGGAGCGACCGTCCTGTACGGAGGCGACCGTCCCGCACCACCTGCGAAGAGCACCGCTCCGGCACGGCCGTGACGCCCCGTTTCCCGCCTCGCGCGGGGAGCGGGGCGTCGCCCGTTCGGCCCAGTCGGCCGGGCGGCACGGGCACCCCACCACGCACGATTGGCGTACGCACCGCCCCGCAGCCGTACGGCCGAGGAGGTCCCCCTTGTGCGCCTGTCCCGCCGTTTTGCCCCGGTGTTCGCCGCCGTCACGCTGATGGTCGCGCTGCCGTACGACGCGATGCCCAGCGGGCGCGGGCGCCACGAGAGCACCGCCGTGCCCCAGCCGTTCGGCGCGGCCTGCCGCACCTCGGTCGCCGGCTCCCACGCGGTCGCGTACTGCCACAACCCCTATCCGGGGACGGACCTGGTCAGTCTGCACATCGAGTGCGACCGCTGGTGGGACATCGACACCGACAGCACCGCGGTCGAGGCGGGACCCGCGATGACGGTGCGGATGGAGGGCCGGTGCTGGAAGGAGATCCGCTCGGTGTGGGTCAGCCACCGCAAGCGGGACGCCTGAGCCACGGGCGGCACTGGAACGGGTAGTCCGCGGCCTCCGCGGCCGCCGCCTCCGTGTCACCCCCGCGGATCGCGTCGACGAGCCGCGCGTGGTCCATGTACGCCTCCGGCGTCAGCTCCTCGCCGACGTCGTCGCGCAGCCAGTCGCGCAGCACCTCGCCCAGGTCCGCGTACATCGCCGTCATGACGTCGTTGTGCGACGCGGCCACCACCGCGAGGTGGAAGGTCGCGTCGGCGGTCACGAAGGCCTCCGTGTCGCCCGACTCCCAGGCGTCCTCGCGGCGGACGAGCAGCGCGTCGAGCTGCTTGAGATCGCGCTCGGTGCGCCGCTCGGCGGCCAGCTTCGCGGCGCTCGACTCCAGCGTGGAGCGCAGCTCGGCGATGTGCCGGGGATCGGCGTCGGCGAAGCGGCGGTGCATCACGCCCGCGAGTTCGCTGGTGGCGACGACGTAGGTGCCCGAACCCTGGCGGATGTCGAGCAGGCCGTTGTGGGCGAGCGCCCGGACGGCCTCCCGGACCGTGTTGCGGGCGACGCCCAGCTGTTCGACGAGCTCGGGTTCGGTCGGGATGCGGGAGCCGACCGGCCACTCGCCGGAGGTGATCTGGTTCCGCAGCTCGGCGATGACCTGCTCGGACAGCGCCGAACGGCGGGGGTGGCTCAGCGGCATGGCGGTCCTTCGTACGGGCCCGGGTGCGGTCGTTCGCGCGGGGCCGGAGATTCCGGAGATTAACGCAGCGGGAGTGGACAGCCAATCATCCCATGATTCTATGATGACGCCATGGCCATCGAGGAATCCCGGACCACCACGTCCCCACCGATACGCGACCGCGCGGATCGGGAGCCCAGCAGCGGGACGGCATCCCCGCGAGTTCCCCCGCGCGCGTGGACGACGCGGTTGGTGATCGTGGGCATCGTCCTCGCGGCCCTCAACCTGCGTCCCGCCATCACCAGCTTCGGCGCCCTCCTCGAAGAGGTGCGCGACGGACTCGGCATGAGCGGCAGCGTCGCCGGACTGCTCACCTCCGTGCCACCGCTCTGCTTCGCCGTCTTCGGCGTCATGGCTCCGCGGCTCGCCCGCCGTTTCGGGCCCGGCGCGGTCGTCTGCGCCGGGATGGTCGCCATCACGGCGGGGCTCGCGATCCGCCCGTACACCGGGGGTGCGGCCGGCTTCCTGGCCGCCAGTGCCCTCGCGCTCATGGGCATCGCCGTCAGCAACGTGCTCATGCCGGTGATCGTCAAGCGCTGGTTCCCGGACCGGGTCGGCTCCATGACCGGCCTCTACTCGATGGCGCTCGCCCTGGGCACCTCGGCCGCGGCAGCCCTGACCGTGCCCATGACCGACGCACTGGGCGGCAGTTGGCGCTCGGGGCTCGCCGTGTGGGCGGGGCTCGCCGGGGTCGCCGTACTGCCGTGGATCGCGCTCGTCCGCACCCGGGGGGCCGCTTCCCCGGGTGGCGTGCGCCCGCCCGCCGCGGACACCGCCCCGCCCGAGCCCGACGGGCTGCGCGTCACCCGCAGCCGGACCGCCTGGGCCCTCGCCGTCTTCTTCGGACTCCAGGCCACCGCCGCCTACATCACGATGGGCTGGATGCCGCAGATCTTCCGCGACGCGGGCGTCTCGGCGGGCACCGCGGGACTGCTGCTCGCCGTCACGATGGTGATGGGCGTGCCGCTGGCCTTCGTCATCCCCCGCCTGGCCACCCGGCTGCCCCACCAGGGGCCCATCGTGGTCGCGCTCGGCGCCTGCGGACTCGCCGGATACGCGGGTCTCTACGCCGCGCCGGCCGGCGGCGCCTGGGCCTGGGCCGTGCTGCTCGGCGTCTCCAACTGCGCCTTCCCGCTCGCCCTCACCATGGTCGGCATGCGCGCCCGGACCGGAGCGGGTGTCGCCCAGCTCTCGGCCTTCGCGCAGAGCACCGGCTATCTGCTCTCGATCCCGGGACCCCTGCTCGTCGGCGTGCTCTACCAGCACAGCGGCGGCTGGGGCCTGCCGATCGCGCTCATGGCCGCGCTGATGGTCCCGCAGATCGCGGTGGGCGTCCTGGCGGGCCGCGACCGCACGGTCGAGGACGAGGCCGCCCCCGTACCCCGCCCCTGAGGACACGGGCCCGGGGTGCCGGCGGGCGGGACCCGGGTGGGACGGCGGACGCGGGTCCGGCACCGCTGGACGGGGGGACTCGGGGCGTCGGCGGCCGTACGCGGAGCCCCGGGGTACCCGTGGAGCCGGGCCGCGTGGAGCCGGGCCGCGAGGAGCCCGCGGGCGGGCCACCGGTACGGCGTGGGGGGCGGGCCCGGGTGTGTCGTGGGGACGGGTCTCCAGGCGCCCCGACCGGACCGACGGCCGCCCCCGGCCCGGCCCGGCCCGACTCGGCCCGACGGCGAGCGCGGTCGACCGGGACCCCGGGCGGTGGGGCGTGGCGGGGCGGCCGGGCGACACGCGGCGGGACGGCCGACCCCACCCGCCGGAGACCGGGCGAAGGGTGCGAGACTGGGCGAATGCCAGTGCTCGATCCGAACCCCCAGAACGGCCAGAAGAAGATGCTGGTCATCTTCGGCACGTTCCTCGCCATCACCGTGATCATCGCCGTCATCGCGACCATCGCCTCGCCGTGACCCCGCCCGCGACCCCCCGGGGACGGCGATGGTGGGGCTAGCCCCCCTGTCCCCTAGGGGGTGAGTGTCAGGGTCAAGTGGGTGGATCACCGGATGGGTTGACGTCCCCGGATTCCGTAACTTCGAAGTGTGGCCGCGAGGACGCGGAACACGGACCACGCGAAGACCCACGGAGGCGGCATGTCGGCCCGTACGCACACCCGGCCCCACCCGGTGACCCCGGGCCGCGTCGAGATCCGTCTGCCCTGGTGGGCCGTCGCCCTGCCGGCCCTCGCCTTCGCCACGCTGCTGCTCCTGCTGCTGAACCCGGCGGACGCGCATGCCGCGGCCGGCGACCCCGCGCTCACCCACCTCTTCGAGCGCCTCCAGCAGACCGTGCAGCACCAGGCCTCCTGAGCCGCCTTCACGCACGGTGCCGCACCCCTCGCACACTGTGCCGAAAGTCGGGTGTGCCCTGGTGAAGGAGCCCGTCAACTCCTTGAGCCACATGGCGTGTTTCGTGCGAAGCTGGGACTCATGAGCGTCGCAGAACCTCGCAGGATCGTCCTCTTCCGGCATGCGAAAGCCGACTGGCCACAGGTGTCCGACCATGAGCGGCCGCTCGCTGACCGGGGCCGTACGGACGCCGCCGTCGCCGGACGCAGGCTGGCCGACACCGGCATCCCCTTCGATCTGGCCCTCTGCTCCACCGCGGCCCGGACCCGTGAAACCTGGAAGCTCGCCGTCCACGAGTTCCCGCACCGGCCGAAAACGGTCTACGAGGAGCGGCTCTACGAGGCCTCGCCGGGCGAGCTGATCGCCGTCCTCAACGAGACCCCGGACGACGCGCAGGACGTGCTCCTGATCGGGCACAATCCCAGCATCCAGGGCCTCGCCGAGGTACTGGCCGGCGAGGCCGAGGGCGAGGCCCGCGCCCGGATGACCGAGCGCGGCTTCCCCACCGCCGCCTTCGCCGTGCTGTCCTTCGACGGTTCCTGGAAATCACTGGAGCCGGGCGTGACCACGCTGATCGACTACTGGGCACCGAGCGAGTAACCCCACCACGTGCGGACGGCACGGGGGCCCGGCACCGTCTCGACGGTGCCGGGCCCCCGTCATACCGGCCAGGATCCCGGCGCGCGTCCGGCGGGCGTCAGGAACGCGCGGTCAGTGGTCGCCCAGATGCATGTCCGCGGCCTCGACCTCTTCGCGGGTGACTCCCAGCAGATACAGCACGGTGTCCAGGAACGGGAAGTTCACCGCGGTGTGCGCGGCCTCCCGGACGACGGGCTTGGCGTTGAACGCGACACCGAGACCCGCCGCGTTGAGCATGTCGAGGTCGTTGGCGCCGTCGCCGATCGCCACGGTCTGGACGAGCGGCACCCCCGCCTCCGCCGCGAACCGGCGCAGCAGTCGCGCCTTGCCCGCGCGGTCCACGATCTCCCCGGTGACCCGGCCGGTCAGCTTCCCGTCGGCGATCTCCAGCGTGTTGGCCTGCGCGAAGTCGAGCCCGAGCCGCTCCTTCAGGTCGTCCGTGACCTGGGTGAATCCGCCCGACACGACACCGACTTGGAAGCCGAGGCGCTTCAGCGTACGGATCAGGGTGCGCGCGCCGGGCGTCAGCCGTACCTCCTCGCGCACCTTCTTCACCACCGAGGCGTCCAGCCCCTTCAGCAGCGCCACGCGCGCGTGCAGCGACTCCTCGAAGTCCAGCTCCCCGCGCATCGCGGCGGCCGTCACCTCGGCGACCTCGTCCTCGCACCCGGCGTGCGCGGCGAAGAGCTCGATCACCTCGTCCTGGATCAGCGTCGAGTCCACGTCCATGACGACCAGCCGCTGGGCCCGCCGGTGCAGCCCCGACGCGACCACGGCGATGTCCACCCCGAGCGCCGAGGCCTCCGTCACCAGCGTGGTGCGCAGCGCCTCGGTCTCCGCACCGGACACGGCGAACTCCACCGCCGTCACCGGGTACTTGGCGAGCCGGAAGATACGGTCGATGTTCCCGCCGGTCTTGGTGATCCGCGCGGCGATCGCGGCCGTCGACTCGGCGGTGAGCGGATGCCCGAGCACGGTGACGTGCGAACGCCCCATGCCGCGCGGCCGGTTGTCGCCGAGGCCGGAGATGATCTCCGCCTGCATCTTCATCGAGTCCGCCCAGCTGTGCACGGTGGCCCGCAGATCGCCCTCCAGACCGGAGGGCGGCTCGGTCACGAGGGCGCACAGCACGATCCGGCCACGGGTGACGACCTGCTCGATGTCGACCACGTCGACGGAGAAGGCGGCGAGGGTGTCGAAGAGTCCGGCCGTGATGCCCGGCCGGTCCTTGCCGAAGATCTTGACAAGGAGGGTGGGGATATCGGGGGTCTGCGTAGCGCTCATGGTGCTTCCACCGTATCCGGCACCCAGTGCCTTCCGCCCCCGCGGTCCGTCCAGCGGACAGGGAACTCTGGGTGTCGGAGTGGTGTCGCGCGCGTTTCCCCGAGTCGACGCCCAGCCCCGCCACGCGGTGGGCGGCGGGGCTCAGTCACGCCGCCGGGGGCCGGGCGGCGGTGGCTGCCCCTGGTCGGGCGGGGGCTGCGGGGGAGGGGGCACGCTCTGCCCCGGTGGCCGCCTGCGCGGTCCCGGCGGCTGTGGCAGCGGCCGGACGACCGTCGGCGCGCCGTACACGTCGTCGGGCGCCCGCCCGCGCTCGGGCGGCTGCCCCCCGCGCGGCTCCCGCAGCTCGTCGGGCAGCCGCAGATAGGGATTGGTGTCGGGGTTCGCGGGCCGGTACGGCGCGCTCGGCACGTACGGTCCCGACCGCGGCGGGAGACCGGCGTGGGGCGGCGGCCCCGGGGCACCGGCGTCACCCAGTGCCAGGGGCGCGGCCCGCCGTCCCGCGGCGCCGCTCGCGTACGCCAGCAGTGCGCCGGCCGCCCCCGCGCCCGCGCCCCACGCGGCGCCGAACAGCAGTGCGATGCCCAGTCGGCCGTGCAGCCGGATCCCGGCGCCGAACGCGTCGATGCCGAACACCGACAGCGAGGCGTCCACGGACACGTCCGTCAGCCACGCCAGCAGCGGCAGTGCCGGCGCCGTGACGATCCCCAGCCGAAGAGCGCAGCGACCGGCGAACCCGAGGGCGCCCACGCCTCGTACATCGGGGGCATCCGGGATCCCCCCGGAAGCGGCATCCCGTCGCCGTACAAAAGGCGTACGCGCGGCGGCGAGGACGCCCGCGAAGAGCATCAAGAGCGCGGCCGCCACCCCCAACAGCCATACCCGCCCGTCGAGTTCGGCGAGACGGCCCAGGGTCACGGGCCGGCCGGAGTCGACACTCAGCAGCCTGTCCAGGGGGTCGGGGAGCAGTTTGGCGAGTTCGCCGGTGGCCCTGCCGTCCCAGGGGACGAGGAGACCGATCGGCACACCGAGCCACACCCCGTTGGGCGCGCCGAGCAGCGCCGCGCCCGCGATCAGCTTGGGATGAGGGTCACCGATCGCCGCGTACGCCGCCGCCGCGAGCCCCGCGACGACCGCCACCAGCGCCACCGTGACCAGCGCGGACGCGGCCGGCCGCACCGTCCGGTGCACCCCCTCCCAGCCACGCGGCAGGGGAGCGCGCCGGGAGGCCAGCAGGGAGATCACCAGGACTCCGGCGGCCCAGGCGGCACCGCCGAGCAGTGTGGGCACCGTGTCCACGGTGAATCCCACCGCCGCCTTCGCGTCCACGAGGTCGTCGATCCTGCCCGGCAGCAGTCCACCGAGGTCACCGAGCCCGCCAGGCAGCTTGTCGGTGATCTTCCCGAGCCCGCCGCCGCCCGTCACCCTGTCGAGTCCGAGCTTGTTCCCGTCGAGGGTGATGACGTCGTGACCGGCCCAGGCGAGTCCGCCCAGGGTCGCCACGAACAGGACGACCACCGCGCCCGCGCGCGCCAGGAGTTCGGACGGCGCGATCACAACTCCCGCTCCGCGCAGGGAGCGCAGGAAGAAGGAGGAGAGCAGGAGCGCGCCGACCAGTCCCACACCCAGTGGCGTGATCTGGACGGCCGTGTGCGCCTCGGCGCCCTTCAGCCCGAAGGCCGACACGTTGCCGGACGGTTCGACCGCGCCGTTCGCCCCCAGCGCCACGACGGCCGCGGTCATCGGCCCGAGCGAGCCGGCCTCGTCCGCGCCCACCAGATGGAGGCCGAGCGCGGCCGTGCCCGCCATCGCGATCAACGCCCAGCTCACCGAGGCGATCGCGGCCAGCAGCACATCCCCCCACGGCACGCGCCTGCCGCGCCCCACGGTGTCGATGCTCATCGTCAGACCCCCCGATCCGCGCCGCGATCCCACCACCATGGATGTCCCCCTCGCGTGGGATTACCACTCTCCGGTCCGGTATCAACCCCGTCAACGGAAACGGGCAACCCACCCGTACCCGGTCCACGCGGGGCCCGGCTTTCGGTCAGGGGCCTGCTCCTGAAATAGTTCCCCCCGATGTTCGACATCTCTAGACTCCCTGTGATGGGGGTAACTCGGGGGACAACTCAGTGGGGCATGGAGTGCCGGAACTCGTACTGGAATTGAACGGACGGACCTGGACGCTCGATGCGGCCAGGCCATACACCCTCGGACGAGATCCGCAGGGGGACGTCGTGCTCGACGACGCCAGGGTGTCCTGGCGTCACGCCACGATCAGCTGGAGCGGCCGTAGTTGGGTCATCGAGGACCACGGCAGCACCAACGGCACGTTCGTGCAGGGGCAGCGGATCCATCAGCTGGAGATCGGGCCCGGTTCGGCCGTGCACCTCGGCAACGCGACCGACGGTCCGCGGCTGAAGCTGTCCGGCGCCGCGGCCCCGGCCGTACAGCCCGAGCAACAGCCGTACGCCGCGCAGGGCGTGGGCCCCGGCTGGGCCCAGCCGGCACCGCAGCAGCAGGGGCCCGAGCAGGGTCACCAGCCGCCGCGGCCCGCGGGGCAGGTGCCGCGGCAGCAGGGACCCGGTGGAGCCGCGGGGGCGCCACCGGTCTACGGAGACCGCAGCCCGACGACCTTCCACCAGCTGGACCTCGGCCGGGTGATGCGCATCGGCCGTGCGCTGGAGAACGAGCTGGTCGTCTCCGACCTCCAGGTCTCGCGCCACCACGCCGAGTTCCACGCGACGCCGGACGGCCGCTTCGAGATCCGCGACCTGGGCTCGCACAACGGCACGTACGTCAACGGCATGCCGATCGCCAAGGGCGGCTCGGCGCTGCTCGGCCCGAACGACATCGTGGGCGTCGGCCACTCGACGTTCCGTCTCGTCGGCGACCGTCTCGAGGAGTTCGTCGACACCGGCGAGGTGTCCTTCTCCGCCCGTCATCTGACCGTCACGGTCGACGACGGCAAGCAGATCCTCAAGGACGTCTCCTTCGGCGTGCCCGAGAAGTCGCTGATCGCGGTCATCGGCCCGTCCGGCTCCGGCAAGTCGACGCTCCTGAAGGCGCTCACGGGCTACCGCCCCGCCAACCAGGGCGACGTCCTCTACGACAACCGCAACCTGTACAAGCAGTTCGCCGAGCTGCGCCAGCGCATCGGTCTGGTCCCGCAGGACGACATCCTGCACAAGGAACTGACCGTCAAGAAGGCCCTCAAGTACGCTGCGAAGCTGCGCTTCCCCGCCGACACCACGGGCGAGGAGCGCGAGGCACGGATAAACGAGGTGCTGCGCGAGCTGAAGCTGGACATCCACAAGGAGAAGAAGGTCACCTCCCTCTCCGGTGGCCAGCGCAAGCGCGTCTCGGTGGCCCTCGAACTGCTGACCAAGCCGTCGCTGATCTTCCTGGACGAGCCGACCTCCGGCCTCGACCCGGGTATGGACCGCGACGTCATGCAGTTGCTGCGCGGTCTCGCCGACGACGGCCGTACGGTCCTGGTGGTCACGCACTCCGTGGCGGAACTGGCCATCTGCGACAAACTGCTCGTGATGGCCCCCGGCGGTTCGGTGGCGTACTTCGGGCCGCCCGAGGAGGCGCTGAACTTCTTCGGCTACGAGACCTGGGCCGACGTCTTCTCCGCCTTCGAGAACTACCGCGACTACGACTGGGCGGGCCGCTGGAAGGGCTCGCAGCACTACCAGATGTACGCCGCGGACATCGACGCGGTCGCCCCGCAGTCGGTGAACGTGCCGCCGCAGCAGGCGATGAAGCCACCGAAGCCGCAGAGCTGGGGCTCCCAGCTGACGACCCTGGTCCGCCGGTACGTCTCGGTGATCGCGTCCGACAAGGGCTTCCTGGCACTGACGGTGATCCTGCCGGCGGTGCTGGGCTCGGTGAGCCTGCTCATCGACTCGGACAAGACCCTGCTGGTCAACCCGATCATCACCAAGTCGGGCGTGCACGTCGCGAACGGCACGGCGACGACGGTGCTCCTGATCCTCGCGGTCGGCGCGTGCTTCGCGGGCGCCGCCAACTCGGTCCGTGAGCTGATCAAGGAGCGGGTGATCTACGAGCGGGAACGGGCGACGGGGCTGTCGCGTTCCGCGTACCTGATGTCCAAGGTGATCGTCCTCGGCGTGGTCACCCTGTTCCAGGGTGCTCTGGTCGGCGCGATCGGCTTCGGCAGCCGCACGGTTCCGGACGAGGGCCTGATCCTCAAGAGCCTGCCCAAGGTCGAGCTCACCCTGCCGATCATGGCGCTGGGCTTCGCGTCGATGATGTTCGGCCTGGTCATCTCCTCGCTGGTGAAGACCGCGGAGAAGACGATGCCGCTGCTGGTCATGTTCGCGATCGTCCAGGTCGTGTTCACCGGCTGCCTCTTCATCCTGAACGGCACGATCGGCGTCAACCAGTTCTCGTACCTGATGCCGGCCCGCTGGGCCGTCGCCGCGTCCGGTGCCACGCTGGACTTCAACAACATCTTCCCGAACCAGGACGATCCGACCAGCACGGACCCGCTGTGGAACCACACGGCCGGGGCCTGGGTCATCGACATGGTCGCCCTGATCGCCCTCGGCGTGCTGTGCGGGTTCTTCGTGGCCCGCTTCCTGCGCCGCCACGAGCCCGAGGTCATGCGCAAGTAGTCGCGCGGATGTGCGCGAAGGGCGGCACCCCGGTGGGGGTGCCGCCCTTCGGCGTACGGCGGAGAGGTCCGCGCCCTGCCTCAGTACGCGCTGTTCACGTTGTCCATCGAGCCGTACTTGTCGGCCGCGTAGTTGCAGGCGGCGGTGATGTTGGCGACCGGGTCGTAGATGTTCCACGAGGTACCGGCCACGTGGTAGGCCTTGAAGGTCGGCGGGATGACCTGGAGCAGGCCCTTCGAGGGTATGCCGTTGATGGCGTTGATGTCCCAGTCGTTGATGGCCTGGGGGTTGCCCGAGGACTCACGCATGATGTTCTTGTACAGCCCGTGGTACGAGCCGGGGATCTTGTGCTTCTTCATGATGTCGAGCGACTCGTGGATCCAGCCGTCGACGTTGTTCGTGTACGTCTTCGCGGCGACGGTCTCGACCTGGATGCGCTGCACGGAGCGGCTCGCGGCCTGCTCCTTCGTGCGCGTGTCCTGGGCGGCCTTCGCGGCGGCGGTCTTCTTGGCGAGCTCGGCGTTCTTCTTGGTGACGGCCGCGTCGGCCGCCTTCTTCGCCGCGATGCTCTGGGCCTTCAGGCTGGCGCCGGCCATCTGGTCGGTGATGCTGGCCTTGACGTCCTTGATGGGCTGCTGACCGAAGGCGACCGGGGCCTGCGAGACGGCGGCGTCGTTCGTGGTGGTCTGGGCGCCGTGGGGCGCCGCGGTGAACGCCAGGGCCGCTGCACCGAGGGTGGCGATACCGGCGATCGAAAGCTTGTGGACCTTGGTCAGCTTCGGACTATGACCAGGAGTGATGATGTTCTTGGGCATAACTGATGGACCTCTTCGAATAGCGCGGATGCCGCTCTCGGTCCGGTGGGGACACTTCGTTTCCGGATCAAACGCTGCGGGTAGGAACCTGCGGCGTTGAGCGACTGGAGCCATTGTTAGCGGCCGCAAAATCGTGTGGCAAAGGTGTGACGTACGACGCCGAGTAGTAGATCCCGGAGGGGCAAAACGGGACATAGTGGCACGTCTGCCCCGCTCATCACGGCACCGTTTATCTCCTATGTCCGTTCGTACGTGATGTGCGCCCTATGTGCGGGCTCACACGGCGCTTAGATCGTTCTCACCCCTAGTTGCTGGAGCAACTCCCAGGGTGAGCGTTCTCCTCCGGGAGGATGAGGTGGGCATCCCCGAACTCGTGCCACAGGTAGGGCCCCCTCACCGCCGTGGCGTAGGCGCACTCGACCGAGGCCCTTCCCGCGACGGCCTCCAGCATCAGCAGAGGGGAGGCCTCCGGCTCGTGCAGCCCGGTCAGCAGCCCGTCGATTACCCGCACGCCCCGCCGCGGGGTCACCACGAGATCCGTCCGCCCCCGGGCGGCGCGGACCACACCGTCGGGGCCCGCCGCCGACTCGACCGCCCGCACCGCCGTCGTACCGACCGCGACGATCCGCCCGCCGCCCGCCCTCGCCGCGTTGATCAGCCGCGCCGACGCCTCCGGCACCTGGTACCACTCCATGGAGGGCGGTTCATGGGTCGGACAGCGACTCCGCCGTCTCCTCCAGAACCCCGGCGGTCCTGGCATCGAGCACCAGATCCCAGCCGCGCCGCGCCAGGGCTGCGCCGCGCCAGGGCCGCGCCGAGCGCCCGCCCCAGCCCCTTCGAAGCCCCCGTGATGACCGCTACCGGCATGACGTCCGTCCCCTCGTCCCGGCCCGCCGCTTCCGCCGGGCGTCGTCAACCCAGGAACCGGACCGCTCCCGCCGCCTCGTACGCGGGTCCCGGCGACCGGGGGCCCTTCGTCCTAGGCCCACCGGCCCAGAGGGGGCCACCGCAGGTCGGATACGCGCTGTCACAGCCCACGGGTACGTTGGGGTCATGAGCCAAGGTCCCCGGTCCGGTCTGTACGCGGTGAGCTCCGCGCTGCTGGCCATGAGCAGGCACCTGGAGGTGCGCGACGTCCTCAAGACGATCGTCGCCTCGGCCCGCGAGCTGCTCGACGCCCAGTACGCGGCGCTCGGCGTCCCCGACGACCACGGCGGCTTCGCCCAGTTCGTGGTCGACGGCGTCAGCGACGCCCAGTGGAAGGCCATCGGCCCGCTCCCGCGCCAGCACGGCATCCTCGCCGCGATGCTGCACGAGGCCCGCCCCGAGCGACTCGACGACGTACGCAGGGACCCCCGCTTCGAGGGCTGGCCCGCCGCCCACCCCGACATGTCCGACTTCCTCGGCCTGCCCGTCCGCGACGGCGACGAGACCATCGCGGCCCTGTTCCTCGCCAACAAGAACGGCACCGGGCCCGACGGCGCCTGCGGCTTCACCGAGGACGACGAGGAACTCCTCACGATCCTCGCCCAGCACGCGGCGATCGCCCTGACCAACGCCCGCCTCTACGAGCGCAGCCGCGAACTCACCATCGCCGAGGAGCGCTCCCGGCTCGCGCACGAACTGCACGATGCCGTCAGCCAGAAGCTGTTCTCCCTGCGCCTGACGGCGCAGGCCGCCGCCGCCCTCGTCGACCGCGACCCCACACGCGCCAAGGGCGAACTGCACCAGGTGGCCGCGCTCGCCGCCGAGGCCACCGAGGAACTGCGCGCCGCCGTCATCGAGTTGCGCCCCGCCGCCCTCGACGAGGACGGTCTCGTGGCCACGCTGCGCACCCAGATCCAGGTGCTCGACCGCGCCCACTCCGCGCGCGTGACCTTCACCGGCAGGGGCGTGCGCGCCCTGCCCGCCGCCCAGGAGGAGGCCATGCTGCGCGTCTCCCAGGAGGCCCTCCACAACGCGCTGCGCCACTCCGGGGCGGCCCGCGTCGACGTCCTCCTGGAGAAACGCGGACCGGGCGCCGTGCTCCGCGTCAGCGACGACGGCGACGGCTTCGACCCGACGGCGATACGCAACGCGGGACGCCACCTCGGCCTGGTCTCCATGCGCGACCGGTCGAGCGGGGTCGGCGGCACGCTGACCGTGGAATCGGCGCCCGGAAAGGGCACCACGATCGAGATGGAGGTCCCTGGTGGCTGAGGCAATCAAGGTGCTGCTCGTCGACGACCACCAGGTGGTCCGCCGGGGCCTGCGCACCTTCCTCGAGGTGCAGGACGACATCGAGGTCGTGGGAGAGGCGTCCGACGGCGCCGAAGGGGTCGACCGCGCCGAGGAGTTGAAGCCCGACGTCGTCCTCATGGACGTCAAGATGCCGGGCATGGACGGCATCGACGCGCTCCGCAGACTCCGTGAACTCGCCAACCCCGCGCGCGTGCTGATCGTCACCAGCTTCACCGAGCAGCGCACGGTGGTCCCGGCCCTGCGCGCCGGCGCCGCGGGCTATGTCTACAAGGACGTGGATCCCGACGCCCTCGCCGGAGCCATCCGCTCCGTGCACGCCGGGCACATTCTGCTGCAGCCCGAGGTGGCGGGCGTCCTGCTGTCCCAGGAGGAGGCCGGCTCGGGCCAGGGAAGGGGAGGTTCGCTCACCGAGCGGGAACGCGAGGTGCTGGGCCTGATCGCCGACGGCCGGTCCAACCGGGAGATCGCCCGCGCGCTCGTCCTCTCCGAGAAGACCGTCAAGACACATGTCTCGAACATCCTGATGAAGCTCGACGTCGCCGACCGGACGCAGGCCGCGCTGTGGGCCGTGCGGCATGGAGCGGCGGGCTGACCGGGCACGACAATACGAAAGGTTCCGCTCCGGGCTGAGATTCATACCGTCGGGTGTATGTCACCCGGATGGCGCATCCTCCTGGGATCACGGCCGTTCTCCAGTGCGTGCCGCGGTGATCTGCCGCGGTGATCGCTAGGGAGGGCTCAGAAGTGAAGAACCTGAAGAAGGCCACGGCTGTCGCGATGGTGGCGGGCGGCCTGGTCGCCGCCGGTGCCGGTATGGCTTCCGCGACGGACGGCTCGTGGGCGGGGGGCCAGGCCGCGGGTTCGCCCGGTGTCGTGTCGGGGAACGTCATCCAGGCGCCGATCCACATCCCCGTGAACGCGGTCGGCAACAGCGTGAACGTGATCGGGGTTCTGAACCCGGCCTTCGGCAACCTCGGCCTCAACCACTGAGGTCCGTGCCGCACTCGTCATGACCACCGGCCCCTCAGGCGCTTCTGAGGGGCCGGTCAGGTGTTGTCGGCCCGCGTGAGCCTCGGCCGGCGCGGTCGTGCAGTCGCCGGGCGTCGTCCCGGGCAACGTGGTACGGGTCCCGGTCCACATCCCCGTCAAGGTCGTGGGCGACAGCGTGAACGTGATCGGCCTCCTGAACCCGGCGTTCGGCAACTGGGGCGCGAACGGCTGACGCACCCCGCCACGCAGGGCCCCGCGGACACCCGCGGGCCCCTGCGCCGTCCGTACCACCCGAGCCGCCCGGCGCACGCGCCGAAGCCGCGGCCCGCGCGGAACAGGGAGCTCGCGCCGACCAGACGGTTCGCACCGAACCGGGCGTACGCCCCGGCCGGTCGGCTCGCGCCGGACAGGCGCCCCCTCCGGACGCGCCACTCCCCTCCGCTCAGCACGTGCCGCGTTCAGCACGTGCCCCGCTCGCGCTCCTCCACGTACGCGTTGTACGCCGCCACCTGCGCCCGCCGGGCCGTCCGCTCCACCGGCCGCAGCGCCTCGGTCCGAGCCGCCATCTCCGAGGCGCTCACCGCCCCGCCGTGCCCGTTCTCGTACGCGACGGAGACCAGCAGACCCACCCGCTGGGCGAGCTCCAGCACCCGCACCGCACGCGGCGGATACCCGGGCGCCAGCACCTCGCGACCCCGCTCGGCCCGCGCCCGGTACGCGTCCATCGCCGCTTCCGCGACCGGCCCCGACCCGGCCACGTCCAGCCGCGACAACACCTCCGTCGCCTCGCGCAGCGCCTCGGCGAGTTCCCGCTCGGCCTCACCGAGGGACGGCACGTCGGCGGGCGGCGCCTCCCGCACCGGGAGGCAGTGCCAGACGACCTCGACATGGACGTCACCGACGGGCCCGGCCTCGGACACCTCCGGCACGAGCCCCAGCGCGGCGCCGTGGCAGACGACCGCCTCCTCGGCGTCGAGGGCGCGCGCGTTGAAGTCCGGCGGCCCGCTGAGCCCGAGCGGGTGTCCCGGCGCGGGCAGCGCGACCCGCAGCCCGGTGACCCCGAGCGCCCGCAGTCGGCCGAGGGCGAGCGTGAGCCCGACGGGCCCCGCCTCGCCCGGCAGCCCCTCGACCCGGTGCACCGCGTCCTCGCCGACGATGGCGAGGACCGCGTCATCCGGAGATACAAAACCGGCCAAAAGGGCATTTCCCCATGAGGCCAAGCGTCCTGAGCGTGGTTCCGAGAGCATGCCTCCACCCTAAGGACCGGCCGATGGACAGGAGCGCCCGACCGGTGGCGTAGGTTTTCCCTGGGGGCTGCGTCCACAGACGTAAGCGACGGCCGAGACTGCAATGGGAGACAACGCGCTCATGAGCGATGTACTGGAGCTGGAGGACGTGTCCGTGGTCCGAGAGGGCCGGGCTCTGGTGGACCAGGTCTCCTGGTCGGTCAAGGAGGGGGAACGCTGGGTCATCCTCGGCCCGAACGGCGCCGGCAAGACGACCCTCCTGAACCTCGCCTCCAGCTACCTCTTCCCCAGCCAGGGCACCGCCACCATCCTCGGCGAGACCCTCGGCAAGGTCGACGTCTTCGAGCTGCGTCCGCGCATCGGCGTGGCCGGCATCGCCATGGCCGAGAAGCTCCCCAAGCGCCAGACCGTCCTGCAGACCGTCCTCACCGCCGCCTACGGCATGACCGCGGGCTGGCACGAGGACTACGAGGACATCGACGAGCAGCGTGCCCGCGCCTTCCTCGACCGCCTGGGCATGAGCGACTACCTCGACCGCAGGTTCGGCACCCTCTCCGAGGGTGAGCGCAAGCGCACCCTGATCGCCCGCGCCCTGATGACGGACCCCGAGCTGCTCCTTCTCGACGAGCCCGCCGCCGGCCTCGACCTCGGCGGCCGCGAGGACCTCGTACGCCGCCTCGGCCGCCTCGCCCGCGACCCGATCGCCCCGTCCATGATCATGGTCACGCACCATGTCGAGGAGATCGCCCCGGGCTTCACCCACGTCCTGATGATCCGCCAGGGCAAGGTGCTCGCGGCGGGCCCACTGGAACTCGAACTCACCTCCCGCAACCTCTCCCGCTGCTTCGGTCTCCCCCTCATCGTCGAGCAGGTCGGCGAGCGTTGGACCGCGCACGGACTCCCGATGGCCTGACCCGCACGGATCGGCCGGCCCGAACCGCCCCGTGGGAAGCATCCGCTCCGCGGGACCCGGTACGAGCCCCTTCTCCGCCCGATCCGCGCCCTGTCGCCGGACGGACCCCGGACCTACCATGACCACGTGAACGACATCAACGCATGGGTGTGGTGGCTGGTCGGCGCGGCCGCGCTGGGCATCCCGCTCGTGGTGACCGCGATGCCGGAGTTCGGCATGCTCGCCGCGGGCGCCGCGGCGGCCGCGGTCACGGCCGGCCTCGGCGGCGGTGTCGTCCTCCAGGTGCTCGTCTTCGCCGCCGTCTCCGTCGCGCTCATCGCGGTGGTACGCCCCATCGCGACCCGGCACCGTTCCCAGCGGCCCCAACTCCTCTCGGGCGTCGAGGCGTTGAAGGGCAGACAAGCCGTAGTCCTGGAGCGGGTCGACGGTTCGGGCGACGGCCGGATCAAGCTCGCGGGAGAGATCTGGTCGGCACGCGCCCTGGACGCCGGACAGGCCTACGAGGTGGGCCAGGAGGTGGACGTCGTGGACATCGAAGGAGCCACGGCGATCGTCATGTGACCTCGAGCGACGCCAACTGAACCGAACGCCCCACGCGGCAGACGACGGTCTGTCAGACTCGTCCAGCAAGATCTTCAACAACCATAAGATCTTTCGGAAACACCGAGGCGGAGAAGGGTACGGGGAGTAATCGATGGCACCCATCATCATCGTCCTGATCATTCTGGTGGTGCTGGTTTTCATCGCCCTGATCAAGACCATCCAGGTCATCCCACAGGCCAGTGCGGCCATCGTCGAACGCTTCGGCCGGTACACGCGGACCCTCAACGCGGGCCTGAACATCGTGGTCCCGTTCATCGACTCGATCCGCAACCGCATCGACCTGCGTGAACAGGTCGTCCCCTTCCCGCCGCAGCCGGTGATCACCCAGGACAACCTGGTCGTCAACATCGACACGGTCATCTACTACCAGGTCACCGACGCCCGCGCCGCGACCTACGAGGTCGCCAGTTACATCCAGGCGATCGAACAGCTCACCGTCACCACGCTGCGCAACATCATCGGCGGCATGGACCTGGAGCGGACCCTCACCTCCCGCGAGGAGATCAACGCGGCCCTGCGCGGTGTCCTCGACGAGGCGACCGGCAAGTGGGGCATCCGCGTCAACCGCGTGGAACTGAAGGCGATCGAGCCGCCCACCTCCATCCAGGACTCGATGGAGAAGCAGATGCGCGCCGACCGCGACAAGCGCGCCGCGATCCTCACCGCCGAGGGCATCCGCCAGTCCCAGATCCTCACCGCCGAGGGTGAGAAGCAGTCCGCGATCCTGCGCGCCGAGGGTGAGGCCAAGGCCGCCGCGCTGCGCGCCGAGGGCGAGGCCCAGGCGATCCGCACGGTCTTCGAGTCCATCCACGCCGGCGACGCGGACCAGAAACTCCTCGCCTACCAGTACCTCCAGATGCTCCCGAAGATCGCCGAGGGCGACGCCAACAAGCTCTGGATCGTGCCCAGCGAGATCGGCGACGCCCTCAAGGGACTGAGCGGCGCCATGGGCAACTTCGGGCCCATGGGCGGCGGTTCGGGCGGCGGCGGCTCTGAGCGTCGCGAGAAGCCGTCCGTCACCGACTGATGACGACGTACGACGAGGGGGCCCGTCTCCGACCGGAGACGGGCCCCCTCGTCGTACGACCTGCCCGACGCGACCAGCTCTAGGCCGCGGGCTGCACCAGCCACTCCGGCAGCGCGTCGAGGTCGTCGCGGTCCAGCGTCAGCAGCATCGCGTCGGCGGGTGTCGGCTCGAACGGCTGCCTGAGCAGCGGCATCCCAGCCTCCTCCGGCGTACGGGCCGCCTTGCGGTGGTTGTCCTCGGCGCAGGACGCGACCGTGTTCAGCCAGGAGTCCTGGCCACCCTGCGCGCGGGGTACCACGTGGTCGACCGTCGTGGCCCGCCTGCCGCAGTACGCGCAGCGGTGGCGGTCACGCACGAGGACTCCGCGCCTCGACCACGGGGCTTGTCTTCGGAAAGGCACCCTGACGTATCTGCACAACCTGATCACCCGCGGCACGGGTATGTCGAGGGCGGCGCCGCGCATACGCAGTTCGGGGTGGGCCTGCTCGACGACGGCCTTGTCCTGGAGCACCAGAACGACGGCTCGGTTCAACGTCACCGTCGACAGTGGCTCAAAGCTCGCGTTCAGAACCAGCGTGTCCCGCATCCTGCCCACCTCCCGTACGCACCGGCCCACCCCCTGGCGGGCTTGGATCAACTCTGGCCGGGCACGCCGAGATGGACAACGCAATAAAAATGCCCGCCTCTGATCACTTCCAAGACCAGAGGCGGGCAAACGTTCAGTGAACGTCCGTCTGCGACGCTTTACGCGGGTGCCGCGTACTCGCCCATGAGATGGGCGCGGGCCAGCGTGTGGAACCGCAGGTTGAATCCGACATAGGCCGGCGACGCGTCCGCGTCCGGGCCGAGCTTCTCCTGATCCACGGCGTACACGGTGAAGAGGTAGCGGTGCGCGGGGTCCCCGGCCGGCGGCGCGGCGCCACCGAAGTCCTTGGTCCCGTAGTCGTTGCGCACCTGGACCGCACCTTTCGGCAGGCCCTCGAACTTGCCACTGCCCGCTCCCGCCGCCAGCTCGGTGACGGAGGCCGGGATGTCGAACACCACCCAGTGCCAGAACCCGCTGCCCGTCGGGGCGTCCGGGTCGAAGCACGTCACGGCGAAGCTCTTGGCCCCGGCGGGGAAGCCCTCCCAGCTCAGCTGCGGCGACGTGTTGCCGGCCGCGTAGACCTGGGCGTCCTTCAATACCGCGCCCGACGCGACGTCCTCACTGGTGACCGTGAAAGCCGGCACGGGCGGATGGAAGTCGTGCGGGAGCGGCGCCCTTTTGAGCTCGGTCACGTCAGTACCTCCTGAACGGCGGAATCTCTCGGTCCGACCCTAGAACCAGCTGCGCTTGCTGCCGACCTCGGACAGCCACTGGTTCAGGTACCCGGCCCAGTCCGTGCCCTGGAAGTCGTGCAGGCCCACCTGGAAGGAGCGGTACGAGTCGCTGCCCTCGCTGAAGAGGCCCGGCTTCTTGTCCATCTCCAGGATGACGTCCATCGCGCGGTCGTCCGCGACGAAGCTCAGCTCCACCTGGTTCAGCCCGCGGTACTGCGACGGCGGGAAGAACTCGATCTCCTGGTAGAACGGCAGCTTCTGCCGGCTGCCCCGGATGTGGCCGCGCTCCATGTCCGCGTTCTTGAAGCGGAAGCCGAGCTGGATGAAGGCGTTCAGGATGGCCTGCTGCGCCGGGAGCGGGTGCACGTTGATGGGGTCGAGGTCCCCGGAGTCCACGGCGCGCGCGATCTCCAGCTCCGTGGTCACACCGATGTGCATACCGCGCAGGCTCTGCCCGTCGATCGTGGTGATCGGGGTCTCCCACGGAATGTCGAGCCCGAAGGGAACGGCGTGCACGGCACCGGCCTGCAGTTCGAAGGCCCCGCCGAGCCGCAGCTTCGCGAACTCGATGTCCTGCTTGTACTCCTGGTCGTCGTGCCCCTCGACCTCGACCTTGGCCTGGAGCCCCACCGACAGCCCCTCGATGGCCTGGTTCACGGATCCGCCCTGGATCCGCACCTCACCCTGCACGACACCGCCCGGAACGACGTTGACCTCGGTCAGCACCGTCTCGACCGAAGCCCCACCGGCTCCCAGGCTCGCAAGCAGTCGCTTGAACCCCATGTCTCAAACCTCCCCAGGCAACGCCTGTGCTCCGTAGTACTGCTTCTGGATTCCTGATCCCTACCAACGCGATCCGACCGCGGCCGGTTCCGCGTTCTCACCCTTGCAAGGGGAACGCTCCTTGACCACCCGTCGGCACCCACACGTACCCACGTGCCCGTGTCGCCGGACTACGCTCGTACGCCATGATCGCGGCCCCTGACCGTACGCCCCTGACGCGTGAGTTCTTCGACCGCCCCGCACCGGAGGTCGCCCCCGGTCTCCTGGGGCGCGTTCTCTCGCGCACCACACCGGACGGTCCGATCGAGCTCCGCCTCACGGAGGCCGAGTCCTACGACGGCCCGGACGGCCCCGGCCCCCACGCGTATCGCGGACGCACGGCCCGCAACGGCGTGATGTCCTGTCCGCACGTCTCCTTCACCCACGGCATGTCAAGGCGGTCGGCATGAACCTCATGGATCTTGCGCACCCCGCTGAGGAGGTCGCCCCCAGGCTGCTCGGTGCCGTCCTCACCCACCACACCCCCGAGGGAACCGTGAGCATCATCATCACGGAGACCGAGGCGTACTCCGGTTCGGCCGACCCCGCCTCCCACGCCTACCGAGGCAGGACACCCCGAAACGCCGTCATGTTCGGATCCGCGGGACACCTGTACGTCTACCGGTCCCACGGACTCCACTGGTGCTCCAACATCGTCACCGGGGCGGACGGCGTCGCTACAGCTGTCCTCATCCGGGCAGGCAGGGTCATCGAAGGGGAAGACCTGGCCCGCGAGCGGCGCGGGAGCAAGGTCGAGAGTCCACGTCTCGCGCGGGGTCCGGGGAACTTCTGCCAGGCGCTCGGCATCACGGCAGAGCACAACGGCACAGACCTGCTGACAGGCGCCCCGGTCGCGCTGTCCGAGGGAGAGCCGGTACCCGCCGCACTCATCCGGGCTGGTCCCCGGGTAGGCGTGAGCAAAGCCCACGACTGGCAGCACCGCTTCTACCTCGCCGGTGATCCAACGGTCTCGGCGTACCGACTGAGCCCGAGAGCCAAGCCGTCCGCAGGAGCCTGAGCCGCTGTGAAACGTCGACTCTCGGCCCCGCATGACAAGGAACTGGCCAAAGGGCCGGTTCGCCTGGCTACGGCGCCGGACGTGGGCCGGTCCCTCGACGGCGCCGGTACCCGCGCCCCGAGGGGGGTCCGCTGACCATGCTGACGGGGGCACCCGTCGGCTCCGACCAGGTAGGCAACGGTCCACGTGCCGGGTGTCCGCCGATGATGGCGTCCACCCGTGGCGCTTCCGGGGCGCCGGCGACCCCTCCGTGAGCCTTTGTCGCGCCCAAACCTCCCGCCGCCGCTCAACTTGACTCGCCTCTGGGGGGTCCGTAATGTAGCCCGAGCCGCTTGACCCGGGTACGGCGTTCAGCCTGCAGCCGGAAGTGGCCAACCCACTACCTACAACCTCCCCTCAGCGGGGGCGGATTCGGCGTGTCCGCATGCCTGAATTCAAACTCGCGATGCTCGATTATGAGTTGCGGAGGGAATCGGCTAGCGTAGTGAATGTCGAAAGGCCGAGAAGCGAAAGAATTCAAAGCCGAAAGACAAACCCGCTGACTGGGAATCAGGCCCGAAAGGATCTGGTAGAGTCGGAACCGCCGGAAAGGGAAACGCGAAAGCGGAAACCTGGAAAGCGCCGAGGAAATCAGATACGGAAACGGTCTGATAGAGTCGGAAACGCAAGACCGAAGGGAAGCGCCCGGAGGAAAGCCCGAGAGGGTGAGTACAAAGGAAGCGTCCGTT
>NZ_JBEXHZ010000043.1:0-52714 GCF_040608315.1 Streptomyces sp. NPDC005195 | reverse complement strand
ACGTACGCGAAGTTCCCGAAGCCCTTCTTGAGGGCAAGTTCGCGTACGGCCGCGTACGAACCCGCGAAGCCGATTCCCGCGATGACGAGCGCACCGGCGACGACCACGCCGATGAGAATCCGGTGCATCCGGGTGAGCTGAATGGGCGCGGACACCCGTACTCCCCTCCCCTTGCGTGTTGTTCCTTGCGTGTTGTTGCGCGCAACAGGGTGGCACATGTGTATGGCGTACGGGTGGGCGGTAGCCAAGGAGCCCGGTCCCCGCAGGACCCGGGCCCCGTCAAATGCGCTGGAACACCTACGAGTTGCGCCGCCGAAGCGGCCGCGATGTCAGCTCTTCGCGGCCGCGGACTTGGAAGGCGAAGCACCCTTGGAGGTCGACTTCGAAGGGCTCGGGGACTTCGACGGCTTCGCGGACTTCGAGGCGGAGGCGGACGGGGACGCCGACTTCGAGGGCGCGCCGGACCGGTCGGGCGCGCCGCCCGACCTGCTGCCGTCCCGGTTCGCGGTGGCCACCGCGGCCACCACCTCCTTGGCGGCCTTCTCGGCGGCCTTCGTCAGGTCGTCCGCGCCGGGCGCCTTGTCGCCGGCCAGACCGGCGCCGTTGTAGTCGAGCGTGATGACGACGTTCTCGACGCGCGTCACGACCGTCTGCTGCTTGAAGGTGCCTTCCTTCTTCTTCAGGTCGTAGTGCACCGCCGTCGACGTGTCGCCGGCCCCGGACACCGGCGCCGAGCCGGAGCCCTTCGCCCCGGTCACCGTCTGCGCGTCCTTGACCTGCTTCTCGTAGTAGGTCTGCGCGAGCTGGTTGCCCTCGCCGCGGGCCGCGTCCGAGTCGAAGCGCAGCAGGGAGACGTTCAGCCAGCGGAACTGCGAGCCCTTGACGCCCTTGTTGTCGAGGCTGTTCCAGGAGCAGTTGCCGCGGTTCGCGGCGTCGTTCGACTGGCCCGCCTTGGCCGACTTCAGACCCTTCGGGACGAGCTCGTCCAGCGTCTTCTTCGAGAGCACCGAGCAGGGGTTGGGCAGCGTCGCGTACGCGGCCTCCTTGACGGCGTTCGCGGTGGCGTCCGGTGATCCCGCCGCACTCGTGCCGGTACTCGGCTTCGCGTCGCCGGAACCGGAGCCGGAGCCCGAGTCCGAGCCGGAGTCCGAGGAACAGCCGGCGGCGACGAGCATCACCGGGACGGCGGCTGCGCTGACAAGGATGCGGGTGAGTCGCGGGGCTCGGCCTACTCGCTGTGCTGGTCGGTGCATGGTTCCTTCACTCGTGGCGCTCGTGGTGCGGCCGCACATGGAACGTGCGGCCGGTCGGGTCCGAGGGGCCACGGTACGCGGTGGGCAGCCGCGTGTTTCCGGTTCCAGGGGTTCTCGGGGGAGCCCCGGACGCCCCCGCGGGGCCCCTAGTCGGTGAACCTGTCGACCAGCTTCTGGGCCAGATTCCGTGCCTTGTCCTGCATTTCCTTGCTGTCCGGGGCACCGGCGGAGGCGGTCGGCTGCTCGGCGTACTCGACCGTCACGATCACGTTGGACGTGCGGAACACCACAGTCACCGTGCGCTGCTGGGTCGTCGAGGAGGCCGAGTTGAGCTTGTCGTCGAGGAACGCCTCGTCGCCCACGGAGTCGAGGCGGCGGGGCTGGAGGTCGGCCGGGGTCCCGCTCGTACCGGCGGAGGGGGCGCCGCCGCCGGTGACGGGAGTGGACGCGGAGGAGGACGGGGTGGGGGCCCCGCCGCCGCTGCCGGTGGGGGAGCCGGAGCCGGAGTCGGAGCCGGTGGCGGACGGGCTGCCGGTGGCGGAGGCGGTGGCCGGATCGGCGGGCGCGGGGAGGTCGGCCGCTGCCTCCTTGGCCGCGTAGATGTTCTGGGCGCGGGCGTCGTCGCTGATCGCGTTGTCGTACGAGACCACGCGCTCGAAGTCGACGAGGAGATGGTCGGTGGCGTCGGTCGACTCCACCTTCCAGCCGCAGCCGACGCGGCGGTCGGTGTCGTAGGTGAGGGTGGCCTCGCCCTCGTACGCGGTGTCGCGCTGCTCCTGGTCGGTGATCTGCCTGATGCCGGGCAGCAGCGAGTCGAGGCTGTCGTGGCTGACGGCCGCGCAGGCCTCCGGCAGCGTGCGGTACTTGCCCGGCTGGGCGGCCGGGGTGGTCGCGCCGACGTCACCCGGCTTGGGGTCCGCCGTGGTGTCCCCGCTTCCCGAACCGCCGGTGCAGCCGGCCAGCAGGGCCGCGAGGAGCACGGCGGTCCCGGGGACGTACGCCTTCCGCTGCACGGTGAGGCTCCTCTCGACGGACTCCGGGGCCCGTGGCCCGGGAGGTCCTGTGGTGCTGTCCTGTGGTTATTCGGTTGCCGTGTGGGGGCGGCTCCCGCAGACAATGTGTATCGCACGCACTGCCGTGGACGCCGGTCCGTTGTCCCTTACGTCGACCTTGGCGCTGCTTTTGCGTTGTATGACTTTTGTTGCTTTCCGGGGGAATGGGGATGTTATGTCGTACGTGGAGATGCCGGGCGCGCAGGTACCCATCCGTATGTGGGCCGACCCGGCGTCGGTCGAGGACGTCGCGCTGCGCCAGCTGCGGAACGTGGCGACGCTGCCGTGGATCAAGGGCCTCGCCGTGATGCCGGACGTGCATTTCGGGAAGGGTGCCACGGTCGGGTCGGTCATCGCGATGCGGGACGCGGTGTGCCCGGCGGCGGTGGGCGTCGACATCGGCTGCGGGATGTCCGCGGTCAGGACGTCGCTGACCGCGGGCGACCTGCCGGGGGATCTGTCCCGGCTGCGGTCGAAGGTCGAGCAGGCGATCCCGGTGGGGCGGGGGATGCACGACGCGCCCGTCGAGCCCGGCGACGTGTACGGACTGGCCGCGGCGGGGTGGGACGACCTGTGGGGGCGGTTCGACGGGATCGCGGATGCCGTGAAGTTCCGGCAGGAGCGGGCCGCGAAGCAGATGGGGACGCTGGGCTCGGGCAACCATTTCGTCGAGATCTGCACGGACACGACCGGTTCCGTCTGGCTGATGCTGCACTCCGGTTCGCGGAACATCGGCAAGGAACTGGCCGAGCACCACATCGGCGTCGCCCAGAAACTCCCGCACAACCAGGACCTCGTCGACCGTGACCTGGCGGTCTTCGTCGCGGACACCCCGCAGATGGCGGCCTACCGCAACGACCTCTTCTGGGCGCAGGAGTACGCGAAGTACAACCGCACGATGATGATGGCGCTCCTGAAGGACGTCATCCGCAAGGAGTTCAGGAAGGCGAGGCCGACCTTCGAGCCGGAGGTCAGCTGCCATCACAACTACGTCAACATCGAACGCTACGAAGGCATGGACCTGCTCGTCACGCGCAAGGGCGCCATCAGCGCCCGCGCCGGGGAGTTCGGCATCATCCCGGGGTCGATGGGGACGGGCTCGTACATCGTGAAGGGCCTCGGCAACGAGAAGTCCTTCAACTCGGCGTCGCACGGCGCGGGCCGGCGCATGAGCCGCAACGCGGCGAAGCGCCGCTTCTCGACGCGCGACCTGGAGGAGCAGACGCGGGGCGTCGAGTGCCGCAAGGACTCCGGCGTCGTCGACGAGATCCCGGGCGCGTACAAGCCGATCGAGCAGGTCATCGAGCAGCAGCGCGACCTCGTGGAGGTCGTGGCGAAGCTCAAGCAGGTCGTCTGTGTGAAGGGCTGAACCGTGCACAAGGGCCCGGGCCGTTGCCGGTCCGGGCCCTTGTGCACGAGCGCACGGGACTACTTCGCGTGCATCACCGCGTAGATCATCACGAACGCCACGATGTGGATGCCGAAGAGGAAGTACGCGAGGTAGTACCAGACCATGCGTTCGTTCTTCTTCTCCTCGGCCAGCCGGCGTCGCTCCGGGGAGAGCGCGTCCGGCGTCTCGTCCGGCATCACAGCTCCCGGTGGACCTTCGTGTTGGAGGCCTGGGCGCGGGGGCGCACCACGAGAAGGTCGATGTTGACGTGGCTGGGGCGGGTGACCGCCCAGGTGATGGTGTCCGCCACGTCGTCGGCGGTGAGCGGCTCGGCCACGCCCGCGTACACCTTCTCCGCCTTCTCGGTGTCGCCGCCGAAGCGGGTCAGCGCGAACTCGTCCGTCTTGACCATCCCGGGCGCGACCTCGATGACACGGACCGGGGTGCCGACGATCTCCAGCCGGAGGGTCTCGGCGAGGACGTGCTCGGCGTGCTTGGCCGCGACGTAGCCGGCGCCGCCCTCGTAGGTGCCGTGGCCGGCGGTGGAGGAGAGCACCACCACCGTGCCGTCGCCGCTGGAGGTGAGGGCGGGGAGCAGGGCCTGGGTGACGTTCAGCGTGCCGATGACGTTGGTCTCGTACATCTGCCGCCACTCGGCCGGGTCGCCGGTGGCCACCGGGTCGGCGCCCAGCGCGCCGCCCGCGTTGTTGACCAGGACGCCGATCGTCCGGAAGGCCGTGGCGAACTCGTCCACCGCCGCGCGGTCCGTGACGTCCAGCGTGTACGCGGCGGCCTGGTGCCCCGCCGCGTTGATCTCCTCGGCCAGCGCCTCGATGCGGTCCTTGCGGCGGGCGGTCAGGACGACGCGGTAGCCGGCCGCGGCGAGCTGCCGGGCCGTCGCCGCGCCGATGCCGCTGCTCGCGCCGGTGATGACGGCGATGCGGGAGGAGGCGGAGGGCGCGGCGGACGTCATGAGCTGCTCCAGAGGCGTACGGCGTACGGCCGCGCGCACGTCGGGGTGCGTGCACGGGCGTACGGCATGCGGTGGTCGGTCCTGGCCAGGATAGGCAGGCGGCCGTCGCGCGCGTCGGGTCCGTCCGCTCCCCGGGCGGGCCGTCTCAGCGGCCGCCGCGCGGCACGTACATGATCACGGCCATTCCGGCGAGACAGATCAGCGCGCCGGTGATGTCCCAGCGGTCGGGGCGGTAGCCGTCCGCGACCACGCCCCAGACGAGCGAGCCGGCCACGAAGACGCCGCCGTACGCGGCGAGGATGCGGCCGAACTCGGCGTCCGGCTGGAGCGTGGCCACGAAGCCGTAGACGCCCAGTGCCATGACGCCGGCGCCGATCCAGAGCCAGCCGCGATGCTCGCGGACGCCTTGCCAGACGAGCCAGGCGCCGCCGATCTCGAAGAGCGCGGCGACGACGAAGAGGGCCACGGAACGGACGATCACCATGCGGTCACTTTCGCACGGGCGTTGCGCGCGGCCGCCGTCACCTGTTGGAGGGCGCCTGTCGGCGGCCAGGGGTGGCATACATCGGGTGACCTGATGAGCGTTCTGGGTGTTCCGAGCGAAGGAAGTGACGGCATGCGGATTCTCTCTGCGGTGGGCGCGATGGGTGCGGGAGCGGTCTTGGTGATGGCCGGGGTGTGCCCTGCGCGGGCCCTCTCCCCGGAGGCCGACCTCGCCTACCACGGCTCCGTGGCCATGGCGGCCGGGCTCTTCGACCTGCGGCTGACCCCGCAGAACCACGGCCCGAGCGCGGTCGCCGAAGCGACGGTCCGGCTGCGCTGGTCGGCCCCGCTCGCGGACCGGCAGGTGCTGCCGGGCGGCTGCGCGCGCTCGGGCGGGCGCAGCGTGGTGTGCCGGACGGGGGAACTGCCGGCGGACGGGCTGGGGGTTCCGATCGAGCTGGCGGTACGGCTGCGGGACGCGCCGTCCGAGGTGACGCTGGAGATCGACACGGTGTGGGGCGGCGGCGCGGTGGACCGCAACCACGCCAACGACCGGCAGCGGGTGCTGGCGCTGGACACGGGTGACTCGTACGCCTTCTAGAGCGGCGGCGGGGGAGTGTGCCGGGCGCCGTGACGGGTCGAACGTCGCGGGGGTGTTCGCATCCCGGGTCGCCGAGGCGTTCGCCCTGGACGGGCGGCCGGGACGCGCGCCCGGCCGGCGGAGGGCGGTCCGCGGGGCGGGCGGTCCGCGGGGCGGGTGGTCCTTGTCACCCGGGGCGGGAGCGGCGCCCGCGGGGGCCAGGGGTGGAGCGGCGCCGCGCCCGGGGAACGGGGCCGGAGCGGCGCCCGGGGGAGGTGGGGCCGGGAATAGGTCGGCGGCGGGCGTCGTTTGCGAGTAAAGTTGAATCGTAAACAACCTGGAGGGCGAGCGACCATGCAGTTCGGGATATTCACCGTCGGCGACGTGACACCGGATCCGACCACCGGCCGGTCACCGAGCGAGCACGAGCGCATCAAGGCCATGGTCGCCATCGCGCAGAAGGCCGAGGAAGTCGGCCTGGACGTCTTCGCGACCGGTGAGCACCACAACCCGCCGTTCGTGCCCTCGTCGCCGACCACGATGCTCGGCTACGTGGCGGCGCGCACCGAGAACCTCATCCTGTCCACCTCCACCACCCTGATCACCACCAACGACCCGGTGAAGATCGCCGAGGACTTCGCGATGCTCCAGCATCTGGCGGAGGGCCGGGTCGACGTGATGATGGGCCGCGGCAACACCGGGCCGGTGTACCCCTGGTTCGGACAGGACATCCGCCAGGGCATCAACCTCGCCATCGAGAACTACGCGCTGCTGCACCGCCTGTGGCGCGAGGACGTGGTGACGTGGGAGGGCAAGTTCCGTACGCCCCTCCAGTCGTTCACCTCGACTCCCCGGCCGCTGGACGGCGTGCCGCCGTTCGTCTGGCACGGCTCGATCCGCTCCCCGGAGATCGCCGAGCAGGCCGCGTACTACGGCGACGGCTTCTTCCACAACAACATCTTCTGGCCGGCCGACCACACGCAGCGGATGGTCGAGCTCTACCGCGAGCGGTACGCGCACTACGGGCACGGCACCGCCGAGCAGGCCATCGTCGGCCTGGGCGGTCAGGTCTTCATGCGGCACAACTCGCAGGACGCCGTACGGGAGTTCCGGCCCTACTTCGACAACGCGCCGGTGTACGGACACGGGCCGTCCATGGAGGAATTCACCGACCAGACGCCGCTGACCGTCGGCTCTCCCCAGCAGGTCATCGAGAAGACGCTGGCCTTCCGGGAGTACGCCGGTGACTACCAGCGCCAGCTGTTCCTGGTGGACCACGCCGGACTGCCGCTGAAGACCGTGCTGGAGCAGCTCGACCTGCTGGGCGAGGAGGTCGTTCCCGTCCTGCGCGAGGAGTTCGCCAAGAACCGTCCGGCCACGGTGCCGGACGCCCCGACCCACCAGGCCCGCGTGGCCGCCGCCCGGGAGGTGACCGTCGCATGAGGCTCGTCGTCGTCTCGGCGGGGCTGAGCGTCCCGTCGTCCACCCGGCTGCTGGCCGACCGGCTGGCGGCGGCAACCGTCCGGGAGAGCGCCTCTCGCGTCGAGGTGGTCGAACTGCGCGACCTGGCCGTCGAGATCGCGCACCACTTCACCAACGGGTTCCCCGGGCGGGCCCTGGGCTCCGCGCTCGACGCCGTGACGGCGGCGGACGGCCTGATCGTCGTCACGCCGGTGTTCTCGGCGTCGTACAGCGGCCTGTTCAAGTCCTTCTTCGACGTGCTGGACAAGGACGCGCTCGCCGGGAAGCCGGTCCTGATCGCCGCGACCGGCGGCTCGTCCCGGCACTCCCTCGTGACCGAACACGCCCTGCGCCCGCTCTTCGCCTACCTGCGCGCCGTCGTCGTACCGACCGCGGTGTACGCGGCGTCCGAGGACTGGGGCGCGGAGGGACTGGCCGAACGGATCGACCGGGCGGCCGGGGAACTGGCGGCGCTGATGACGGGACTCGCGGCGGCGGCTGCCGGTACGGCGACGGCCGGGGTCGGTACCGACGGTGCCGAGGTCGCGGTCGGTGCTGGGGTCGCGGCGGGCGCTGAGGTCGCCGAGGATGCCGAGGGCGCCGGGGTGGTGCGGCGGGCCGGTGCGGCGCCCGCTCCGAGGGCCCCCGTTCCGGCGAGGACCGCCCCGACCCGGACTCCTTCGGCCAGGACCGTGCCTGTGCGTGCCGTACCCGTGCCGAGCGCGTCCGGCGGAGGCTTCGAGGTCGTCCCTTTCGAGCAGCAGCTCGCGGCGCTGCGACCGTAGGCGAGCGGGCCGGTGCCGCCGATGGCGTAGGCGCGGCGCGGCGGTGACACGCGCTTCGAGCGCTTCACCCGGCACACCTCCACCGGCACGTCCCTGGTCCGCCGGACCGTCCTGGCATACGGGACAGAGTGGCCCCGCGAGGTAGGGGCCCGCGCGGGGAGGGGTGAGATCCGGGTAAGAAGCCCACGCTCACCTGGCCCATCGGGTGGTGGGCGGCCGGGGGCTTGGCAGACTGGGGAGGTGCCCCAGACTGTGCTGCTCGCCGAGGACGACCGTGCCATCCGCCATGCCCTGGAGAGGGCGCTGACGCTGGAGGGCTACGCGGTGACGGCCGTCGCCGACGGCGTCGAGGCGCTGGCGCAGGCCCACCGCACTCCACCGGACATCCTGGTCCTGGACGTCATGATGCCCGGCATCGACGGACTCCAGGTGTGCCGCGTGCTGCGCGCGGAGGGCGACCGCACCCCGATCCTGATGCTCACCGCCCTGGTCGAGACGGCCGACCGTATCGCGGGCCTGGACGCCGGCGCCGACGACTACGTGGTCAAGCCGTTCGACGTGGAGGAGGTGTTCGCCCGGCTGCGGGCGCTGCTGCGCCGTACGAGCCCGGTGAACGGCGCTCCCGCCGCCGCACCGGAGGTCGCCTCCGCCCCGGCCCCGGCCCCGGTGCCGGCGTCCCGGGAGACCCTGGGCCAGATCTCCGCGGCCGGGCTGCACATGGACGTCCAGGCGCGTCGCGCCTGGCGCGGGCAGCGCGAGCTGGAACTCACCCGCACCGAGTTCGAACTGCTCGAACTGCTCGTCCGCAACGCGGGCATCGTCCTCGACCACGCCACGATCTACGACCGCATCTGGGGCTACGACTTCGGACCCGGCTCCAAGAACCTCGCCGTCTACGTGGGATACCTGCGGCGCAAACTCGACGGGCCGGGGGCGCCGGCGCTGATCCACACGGTGCGGGGCGTGGGGTACGTCCTGAGGGAGGACTGAGTGCCCCCGGGATGGCTCACGGGGCTGCGGCCCCGGCGGCTGTCCTCCCTCCGGGCGACCTTCACCCTGTCCTTCGCGGCGGCGGCCGCCGTGGTCACGGTCCTCGTCGGGTTCCTCAGCTACGACGCCGCGGCCCGGCTGGTGCGCGTGGACCAGCAGACCGTCTTCGCCGAGGTCGTGCAGGACCTGCGCGGCCAGGTGCGGGAGACGCCGCTCGACCCGGGTGACTTCTCGTCCTCCGACCCCGACCACGACGGGCCGCTCGACGACATCATCCGGCCCAGCCGGACGGATGTGCAGGTGCTCGGGCGCGACGGGGCGGTCGCCGACCGAGGAAGACCGGTCCTGCCCGTCGTCGCGGGCGACCGGCGGATCGCCGGGTCCCCGGCCGCGGGTACGTGGGTGGAGCACCGTGAGGTGGACGTCGGAGGGGACCTCTACCGGGTGGCCACGGTCGCGCTCGGCGGCGGGCGGGGCGCGGTGCAGGTCGCCCAGCAGTTCAGCGACACGGAGGATCTGCTGCGGGACCTCCAGCAGCGGACCGTGCTGCTCGTCGGCGCGGTGGTGATCGCGGCGGGGCTGTTCGGATGGTGGCTGGCGCGGCGGATCACGCGACGGCTGGTGCGGCTCGCGGGGGCCGCGGAGGACGTGGCGCGCACCGGGCGGCTCGGCATCCAGGTGCCGGTCGCCGGATACGACGAGGTGGCGCGGCTCGGCCGCTCCTTCGACCGGATGCTCGGGCGTCTGGCCCGGTCCGAGGAGGACCAGCGGCGGCTGGTCCAGGACGCGGGGCACGAACTCCGTACGCCGCTGACCTCGCTGCGTACGAACATCTCGATGCTCCGGCGCATCGACGAGCTGCCGCCCGGCGCCCGGGAGGAACTGGTCGCCGACCTCGCCCAGGAGTCCCGTGAACTGACCGATCTCGTCAACGAACTGGTGGCGCTCGCCGCCGGGCAGTCCGACACCGAGCCCGTGCAGCGGATCGATCTCGCCGATCTCGCCGAGGACGTCGCGATCGTCGCGCGGCGGCGCAGCGGGCGGGACGTCGTGGTGCGGGTGAGTGGGGACACGGCGGTGGACGGGCGTCCGACGGCGTTGCAGCGAGCGGTGTCGAATCTGGTGGAGAACGCGGTGAAGTTCGACCGGGACGGGAAGGTGCCGATCGAGATCGCGGTCGCGGGGCCGGTACGGATGCGGGTCGGTACGGGTTCCGCTGGTGCTGGTTCCGGTGGTCCTGGTCTTGGTCCTGGTGTCGGTAACGGCGTCGGTACCGGTGCCCTGCGTCCGGGCAATGTCCGGATCGAGGTGCTCGACCGGGGGCCGGGTCTTGCCGAGGGGGATCTCGTGCGGGTCTTCGACCGTTTCTATCGTGCGGCCGACGCGCGCAGTCTGCCCGGGTCCGGGCTCGGGTTGTCCATCGTGCGGGAGGTCGCCATGGCGCATGGCGGGGCGTCGTTCGCCTTCCGGCGGGAGGGAGGAGGGGCGGTGTTCGGGTTCACGGTGAGCGGCACGGGTGACCGTCCTCCGCCCGATTCCTGACCCCGGGGTTCAGCCGACGTGGACGCGGGGCCGGCACGTGGGGTCCGGTTCGGCCTCGCGGAGGACCTCCCGGGTGACGGGAGCGACCTCGCCCTGGCCGAAGAGGAAGAAGCGCAGGAAGTTCGCGAAGGGATTCCCCTCGGTCCACTCGAAGTAGATGTGCGGAGTGCGCCGCGTGCTGTCCCGGACGTGGAGGAGCAGCGCCGCGAGCGCGTTGGGCACCGACGACGACTCCAGCGTCAGCACGCGATAACGCCCGTGCAGCACCTCCCCCCGTACCGTGAGCCCCGTCTCGAACTCGGACGCGTCGAGGACGGTGACCTCGACGAACACGAAGTCCTCCGTGCCGGGGACGTCGTTGTCGGCGCGGATCTGTTTGATCTTCTCCCGGTACTCGCCGATGTCACGGCTGTCCGGCTCGTTGGCGATGAAGCGGATCCGACGGCTCGCGATGTCGCGGACGAAGCGTTCGGCCATGGCGTCGAGGGTCACGCTGGTCACGCGCAGCTCGAAGGCGCGGGCGAGCCGCGAGAGGAGCGAGACGAGGATGATGCCGGCGATGAAGCAGGCGCCGATCTTGACACCGTCGGGACGCTCGATGACGTTGACGACGGTCGTGTAGAGGAAGACCACGGAGATGACGGCGAAGGCGACGGTCCAGTTGCGCTGGCCGGCCTTGCGGGCGGCGATGGTCACCGCGATCGCCGCGGAGCTGATCAGCACCAGCACACCGGTGGCGTACGCACCGCCCTGGGCGTCGACGTCGGCGTCGAAGATCCAGGTGACCAGGAAGGCGACCAGGGTGAAGACGATCACCATGGGTCGGACGGCGCGCGCCCAGTGGGGAGCCATGCCGTAGCGGGGCAGGTAGCGGGGCATCAGGTTGAGCAGTCCGGCCATGGCCGAGGCGCCGGCGAACCACAGGATGGCGATCGTCGACACGTCGTACACCGTGCCGAAGACGCCGCCGAGGTACTCGTGCGCGAGGTACGCGAGCGCGCGGCCGTTGGCCCGGCCGCCCGACTCGAACTCCTTCTCCGGGATGAGCACGGTGGTGATGAAGCTGGTCACGATCAGGAACACGCTCATGATCAGCGCGGCCGTGGTCAGCAGCTTCTTCGTGCCCCGGATACGGCCCGCGGGGCTCTCCTCGGTGTCCTCGGGGTCGCCCTCGACGTGCGGCATGACGGCCACTCCGGTCTCGAAGCCGGACAGACCGAGCGCGAGCTTCGGGAAGACCAGCAGGGCCACCCCGATCATCGCGAAGGCGTTCCCGTGCTCCGCGGTCAGGGCCGTGCCCCAGTCGGTGACCACATGTGCCTCGGTCGCCACGTGCCACAGCCCGGTCACCGCGACCACCACGTTGAGCACCAGGTAGATCCCCACGAGGACGACCGC
This sequence comes from Streptomyces sp. NPDC005195, assembly GCF_040608315.1. Lineage (NCBI taxonomy): Bacteria > Bacillati > Actinomycetota > Actinomycetes > Kitasatosporales > Streptomycetaceae > Streptomyces > Streptomyces sp. NPDC005195. The sequence goes on along the minus strand of NZ_JBEXHZ010000043.1, from coordinate 40,807 downwards.
GACGCCGATCGCCTCCAGGAAGCCCTTGAGGAAGACGGCACCGAGCAGGGCCACCAGGATGAGTGTGATGAGCATCTGCCGGTCGTGCAGGGCGTTGGTGAGGTGCGGGTTCTCGACGAGGTGGGTGGAGGCGTCCGCGGCCGAAAGGGTGATGGTGATCAGGAAGTCGGTGGCGGCGAAGCCCAGCAGGGTCAGGACGAAGAGCTTGCCCTTCCAGAACGTCAGCAGCCGTTCCAGCATCGCGATCGAACCCTCGCCCCGGGGGCTCTCCTCGGCCACCCGCCGGTAGACGGGCAGCGCGCCCGCGAGGGTGACGACGACGAGCACGACGGTCGCCACCGGGGACAGCAGTCCGGCGGCCAAGGCCGCGATGCCGGGCTGGTAGCCGAGGGTGGAGAAGTAGTCGACGCCGGTGAGGCACATGACGCGCCACCACCGCTGCCCCCTGTGCCCGGGCTCAGGCGCGGCGGGCTCCGGCACCCGGCGGCCCTTGCCCATGTCGGACAGGCCCTCCAGCATCCACGCCCGCAAGCGGCTCGTGGGGGCGTGCTCGGTGCTGGCCATCGGCGTGCTCTCCTGACGTGCGGCCCTTCGGTTTCTCTTGGTGCTTGGTGCCTGGTGTCTGGGCGCTTGAGTGCCCGGGTTCCGGAGTCTCCGGCCGTCGAGGAGACGGCGCGATCCGCCCATGCGGAGAGGAAGGCGAGGACCCGCGGGCGAAGGGTCCGCGGGCCAAGGACCCGCGGGCGAAGGGTCCGGACGCGTCAAGCTTGCGTCAGGAGTGGCTGGTCGCGCATCACGGGCGCGCGGGGCGCCCGGTGCCGGGTGCGGGCGTGTCCAGCCGGGCGGCGAGCCCCATGGGTGTGGTCCTGTCACGCCCGTCCCGTCGTCGCGGGGCGGCGCGCCCGCCCGTCAAGGCGGTGTCAACTTCCCGGTGAGCGGCGCCAGGGAAGCGTCAAGGCCGCTGCGCCGCGCGGGCACCGGGGCGTTGGCTGAGAGGTGATGAACGATGCACGGCCGACGCGTGAGGTGCGGCCCGGACGGCTGAAGGTCTACCTCGGGGCTGCCCCGGGTGTCGGCAAGACCTACCGCATGCTCGACGAGGGGCACCGCAGGGCGGCACGCGGCGCCGACGTGGTGGTGGGGTTCGCGCGGTGCCATGGACGCCCGCGCACCGAGGCGATGCTCGACGGCCTGGAGCGGGTGCCACCGGTCCGTTGCCGCCACCGGGGTGAGGAGCGCGAGGAGATGGACCTCGCCGCGGTCCTCGCGCGCCGTCCGCAGGTCGTGATCGTCGACGAGTTCGCCCATGCCAACGTGCCCGGCGGCGGCCGCAACCCGGAGCGCCGCCAGGACATCGAGGAGTTGCTGGCCGCCGGGATCGACGTCATCACGGCGCTGGACATCCAGCACCTGGAATCGCTCGGCGACGTCGTCGAGAGGATCACGCGGGTACCGCAGCGCGAGACGGTGCCCGACGAGGCCGTCCGCCGGGCCGACCGGATCGAACTGGTGGACATGGACCCGCGGGACCTGCGCCGCCGCATGGCGCACGGCACCATCTACCCGCCCGAACGGATCGACGCGGCCCTCGCCGACCACTTCCGCCCCGCCAATCTGACCGCGCTGCGCCGGCTCGCCCTGCTGTGGATGGCCGACCGCGTCGACGAGGCGCTGCGGTCGTACCGGCCGGAGCGGGCGGCCGACGGCGGACGGGAGTCCCGCGAGCGGGTCGTGGTCGCGCTCACCGGCGGCCGTGAGGGCGACACCCTCATCCGGCGCGCCGCCCGGATCGCGGGCCTCCCGCGCGCTCTCGACGGACTCGGCGCTCTCGACCCCGTCGGCTCGGGGGCGGCCCCGCGGGCCGGCAGCGATCTGCTCGCCGTGCACGTGACGCGCAGCGGCTCCCTCGCCGCGGGCGCCTCGCACGCCTCCCTCGCCCGGCAGCGGCGGCTCGTCGAGAACCTCGGCGGCAGCTACCACTCGGTCGTCGGCGACGACGTGGCCACCGCGCTGGTCGAGTTCGCGCGCGCCGAGAACGCCACCCAGCTCGTCCTCGGCACCAGCCGCCGCGGACGCGTCGAGCGCTTTGTCACCGGACGCGGCACCGGAGAGACGGTGGTCGGGCTCTCCGCCGACCTCGACGTCCACATGGTCACGCACGAGCGGGCGGGCCGGGGCACCCTGCTGCCGTCGAGGCGCCGTACGCTGCCCACCGCGCGGCTGGTCGCCGGACCGGTCGCCGGTCTCGTCCTGCCGGTGCTGCTCACCCTTCTCCTCGCCCAGGTGCGCGGCACCGTCAACCTCACCAGTGAGGCGCTGCTGTACCTGCTCACCGTGGTGGGCGTGGCCTGCATCGGCGGTGTCGCCTCGGCCGTGATCGCCTCGGTCACGGCGTCGCTGCTGCTCAACTACTGGTTCATCCCGCCGGTCGGCTCGTTCACGCTCGCCGATCCCAACGCCGTGCTCGCGGTCGGCGTCTTCACGGTCGTCGCCGCCACGGTCGCGGCCGTCGTCGACCGGTCGCTGCGGCTGTCCCGGCGCGCCGCCCGCGCCACCGCCGAGGCCGAGACCATGTCGTCGCTCGCGGGCACCATCGTGCGGGGCGGCGAGACGATCCCGGCGCTGCTGGAACGTACCCGGGAGACGTTCGGGACGGACTCCGCGGAACTGGTGGACCGGCCGCCCCCGCCGGGCACGGACAGCGGGGCGGTCGTGGTCGTGCCCGCGGGGCCGGGCTCCCACCTGGTCCTGCGCGGACGCACGCTCGCCTCCTCCGAGCGGCGGGTGCTGGCCGCCTTCGCCGCGCACGTCGGCTCCGCGGTCGAGCGGGCCCGGCTCGCGGAGGCCGCCGCCGAGGTGGAGCCGGTCCGGGCCGCCGACCGGATGCGTACGGCGCTGCTGCGGGCGGTCGGCCACGACCTGCGCACCCCGCTCGCCGCCGGCTGGGCCGCCGTCGCCTCGCTGCGCAGCCGTGACGTCGAGTTCTCCGCCGCGGACCGCGACGAACTCCTCGCCACCGCCGACGAGTCGATGGCCAAGCTGAACCGGCTGGTGGAGAACCTGCTCGACCTCAGCCGTCTGCAGGCCGGCGCGCTGCGTCTGAACCTGCGGGCCACCGCCCTGGAGGAGGTGCTCCCGGCGGCCCTCGCGGATGTTCCCGGGGTCGAGGTCCACGACCTGGAGAAGCTCCCGGCCGTCCTCGCCGACCCGCCGCTCCTGGAACGGGTGATCGCCAACCTGGCCGGCAACGCCGCCCGGCACACCCCCGTGGGGCGCCCGGTGCTGCTGACCGCCAGCGCCCACGCGGGCCGGGTCGAGGTACGGATCGTGGACCGCGGTCCCGGTATCCCGCCGTCGGACCGCGACCGTCTCTTCGAGCCCTTCCAGCGGCTGGGCGACACCGACAACTCGACCGGTCTGGGGCTCGGCCTCGCCCTGTCCCGGGGCCTGACCGAGGCGATGGACGGCACCCTCGTCCCGGAGGACACTCCGGGCGGCGGTCTCACGATGGTGCTGTCACTGCCGTGCGCGCGGGACGCGCGGGACCGCGTGCCGCCGGTGGTGGTGCCGTAGCCGCCGGTGGTGGTGCCGTCGAGGGGCGTCCGGGGGCGTCGGCGGCGGTGCCCGGAAGGCGGGTGCGCCGTCAGGGGTGGTGCCGTGGCGCGGTGCCCCGCGGCTCGCCCCGGCGCACCGATCCCGGCGCGCGGGCGGCCGGCCGGTCGGCGTGGGCGGCCGAGGTCAGCTGCCACGGCACACTCGTGACCATGACACCGGGTGTGAACAGCAGCCGGTTCTTCAGCCACAGGGCCGACTGGTTGTGGAGGAGGTTCTCCCACCAGCGGCCGACGACGTACTCGGGGACGAAGACGGCGACGATGTCGCGCGGGCTCTCCCTGCGCACCGATCGGACGTACTCCACGACCGGCCGGGTCACCTCGCGGTAGGGCGAGTCGATGACCTTCAGCGGGACCTCGATGCCGTACTCCTCCCAGCGCCCGCGCAGCGCCGCCGCCTCGTCGCGGTCCACGGAGACCGTCAGCGCCTCCAGATGGTCGGGGCGCAGGGCCCGCGCGTAGGCGAGGGCGCGCAGCGTGGGCTTGTGCAGGGTGGACACCAGGACGATGGCCAGCACCCGCGAGGGGAAGGTGAGTTCGGTCTTCGGATCGGTCACCGCCAGTTCCGCCGCGGTGGTGTCGTAGTGGCGGCGGATCCCGCGCATCATCACCCACAGGGCGACGGCCGCGAGGACGGCGAGCCACGCGCCCTGGGTGAACTTGGTGGCCAGCACGATCACCAGGACCAGGCCGGTGACGACCGCGCCGATCGTGTTGATCACGCGGGCCGTGTGATGGTGGCGGCGCCGTGCCGGGTCGTGTTCGGCGCGCAGTTCGCCGTTCCAGTGCCGGACCATGCCGAGCTGGGAGAGCGTGAAGGAGGTGAACACGCCCAGGATGTAGAGGTGGATGAGACTGGTGACGTTCGCCCTGAAGCCCCACAGCAGCAGGCCGGCGACGACCGCCAGCGCCAGGATGCCGTTGGAGAAGGCCAGCCGGTCGCCGCGGTTGTGCAACTGGTGCGGCAGGAAGCGGTGCTGGGCCAGGATCGAGGCGAGCAGCGGGAAGCCGTTGAAGGCGGTGTTCGCCGCCAGGATCAGGACGAGCGCGGTCACGGTCTGGATGAGGTAGAAGCCGAGGCTGTGCTCGCCGCCGAAGACCGCCGCCGCGATCTGGGCGATGACCGTGCGCTGGGTGTAGGCGGAGCAGGAGCCGGTCAGGCCCGTCAGGCGGCACGGGTCGCCCGTGATGTGCACCTTCGTGATCAGCGCGAGCGCGGTGACGCCCGCGAACATGACGACCGCGGTGATGCCCATCGCGGCCAGCGTGGCGGCCGCGTTCGCCGACTTGGGCTTGCGGAACGCCGGTACGCCGTTGGAGATGGCCTCCACTCCCGTCAGCGCCGTGCAGCCGGAGGAGAACGCCCGCAGCACCAGCATCAGCAGGGCGAGGCCCGTGAGGCCCGCGTCGGAGGGGGCCGCGGTGATGCCGTAGCCCGCGCTCTCGGCGACCGGCGCGTCCCCGAGGGCGTAGCGGACCAGGCCCGTGATCACCATGATGAGTACGCCGCCGACGAAGAGGTAGGTGGGGGCGGCGAAGGCCCGTCCCGACTCGCGTACGCCCCGCAGGTTGGCCGCGGTCAGGACCGCGACGAAGCCGATGGCCAGCGGGACGCGGTGGGGGGCCAGTTGGGGGGCGGCCGAGATGACGTTGTCCACGCCGGAGGCGACCGAGACGGCCACCGTCATGACGTAGTCGACGAGCAGGGAGGCGGCCACCACGAGGCCGGCGGAGGGGCCGAGGTTGGTCGACACCACCTCGTAGGAGCCGCCGCCGCTCGGGTAGGCGTGCACCACCTGGCGGTACGACAGCACCACGACCGTCATCAGGGCGACGACCGCGGCCGCGATCCACGGGGCGAAGTGCAGATACGCCAGCCCGCCGAGCGTGAGGACCAGCAGGATCTCCTGGGTCGCGTACGCCACCGAGGACAACGGGTCCGAGGCGAAGACGGGCAGCGCGAGCCGTTTGGGCAGGAGCGTCTCGTGCAGCTCTTCGCTCCGCATGGCCCGGCCGATCACCAGCCGCTTGAGGATCCCCGTCACGTTGAACACGGGCGGAGACTAAGCCGGGCCGGCGCCCGGGAGGGGGAGGGCGAACGGTCGGGGGACCTTTAAGGGACCGTTAGGGTCCCGCCGCACGCGTGCAGATGGAGCAAGGGACGCGGGAGGGTCCCGGCCGGCTCGGCGCCGGCGGACGGCCCCCTGCTCCTCAGACGGTGTTCCGCGTCCTCGGCGCGCAGCTTCACCGATGCGCCTTCGAACATGCGGCGATCACAAAAGACGGGGGACCGACGCGGAGATCAATAAAGACGGCGACTCCGGGAGGGGACGGGTCCGGGTCCGGGTGCCGCGGCACCACTGCCGCGGCCCGCGGCACTAGTCCAGCCCCGACATCCTGAAGACCGTCTGCGCCGTCTCGCGGTCGATCCGTTCCGAGACGCGGCGCAGGGCGGTCTCTCCGCAGGTCAGCGAGCCGCGGCGGGCGGAGCGGCGGGCGTCCTCGTCGAGGCGGTGCCACAGCGGGGGGTTGGCGACCAGGACGCGGGGGTCGATCTCGGCCCGGGCGCCGAAGGCGTCCCGCAGGACGAGGCGCTGCCCGACCCCGTCCAGGCAGCGCACCGACACCAGGTGGTCGGTGCGCACCCGGTGCCCGCGCAGTGGTCCGCGTGTGCTCAGCCAGCCCTCGCCGGCGGCGACCCGGGAGGGGTACAGCACCAGGAACAGCAGCACCGCGAGCGCGGTCCACAGCGAGGCGCGTACGGGGGTGAGGCTGCCGGCGGCTGCGTCGATCAGCAGCAGAAGGGCGAGGAGAGCGCCCGCGCAGCGGAGCGAGCTGCGCAGGTCTCGTTCCCAGAGGCGGTCGTACGCCACCTCGACCGGTTCCCTGTGCGGTACCGGTGCGGGGGCGTCGCGGGTGTGGTCGCGGCGGTCCATGGCACCGACGGTAGAGACCGCGAAAGCCGTGGTCACCCCACCTTGACGGCCCTTTGACGGGCGGGGCCGTCAGGGTTGTGACAAGGCCGCGGGGACGGACGGTGGCGAGGTGATCATCGTCCCGGGCCGCCCGCCGGAGGCTCGCGTATGGGTTGCGTCAAGGCCGTACGAGCCGCCGTAAGGGAGACGTCAACGGCGCTCGATTCCAGCCATCGAGGGGTTTTGCTCTAAGCGTCCGAGTCGTTTTCCGAACCTCATCCAGGAGCTCACGATGGCCGATCTGGCCTTCGTCGTCACCACGATCGCGGTATTCGCGCTGGTGGCGCTCGTCGCCAAGGGGGTGACGAAGCTGTGACCGCCGAGAACATCGTCGGCCTGATCGTGGCCGTCGCCCTGCTGGGCTATCTCGTCCTCGCTCTCGTCTTCCCGGAGAGGTTCTGAGTCTCGACATGAGTCCCGTCCTCGCCGGCGTGCTCCAGCTGATCGCTCTCATCGCGGCGCTGGCTCTCGCCTACATCCCGCTTGGCGACTACATGGCCAAGGTCTACTCCTCCGACAAGCACTGGCGTGTCGAGAAGTGGATCTACAAGGGCATCGGCGCCAATCCGAACACGGAGATGCGCTGGCCCGCCTATCTGCGCGGTGTCCTCGCCTTCTCCGCCGTCAGCGTGCTCTTCCTCTACCTGCTGCAGCGGCTGCAGGGTCACCTGCCCGGTTCGCTCGGCTTCTCCGCGATCGACCCGGACCAGGCGTTCAACACGGCCGCGTCGTTCGTGTCGAACACCAACTGGCAGTCGTACTACGGCGAGCAGGCCATGGGCCACGTCGTGCAGACCGCCGGTCTCGCCGTCCAGAACTTCGTCTCCGCGGCCGTCGGCATCGCGGTCGCCGTGGCGCTCGTCCGAGGGTTCGCGCGCTCCCGCACCGGTGAGCTCGGCAACTTCTGGTCGGACCTGGTGCGCGGCACCATACGCATCCTGATCCCGCTCTCGGTGGTCGGCGCGATCATCCTGGTGGCGTGCGGGGCGATCCAGAACTTCGCCGGCATCCACGAGGTCGGCCAGTTCATGGGCGGCTCGCAGCAGTGGAACGGCGGGGCGGTCGCCTCGCAGGAGGCCATCAAGGAGCTGGGCACCAACGGTGGCGGTTACTTCAACGCCAACTCCGCGCACCCCTTCGAGAACCCCACCCCGTTCACCAACCTCTTCGAGATCTTCCTGCTGCTGGTCATCCCGTTCGCGCTGACCCGCACCTTCGGCCGGATGGTCGGCTCCCTCAAGCAGGGCTACGCGATCCTCGCCACCATGGCCACCATCTGGCTCGGCTTCGTCGCCCTGATGATGTGGACCGAGTTCGCCCACCACGGACCGGCGTTCCAGATCGCCGGCGGGGCGATGGAGGGCAAGGAGCAGCGCTTCGGCGTCGGAGCGTCCTCGATCTTCGCGGTGTCCACGACCCTGACCTCGACCGGTGCGGTGGACTCCTTCCACTCGTCGTTCACCGGTCTCGGCGGCGGCATCACGATCCTGGGCATGCAGCTCGGGGAGATCGCGCCCGGTGGTACCGGCTCCGGTCTCTACGGCATGCTGATCATGGCGGTCATCGCGGTGTTCATCGCCGGTCTGATGGTCGGCCGCACCCCGGAGTACCTGGGCAAGAAGATCGGCACCCGCGAGATGAAGTTCGCGGCCTGCTACATCCTCGTCACCCCGGCCCTGGTGCTCGTCTTCACCGCGGCGGCGATGGCGCTGTCCACCCCGGGTCATTCGATGACCAACAGCGGGGCGCACGGATTCTCCGAGATCCTGTACGCCTATTCCTCGGGCGCCAACAACAACGGTTCGGCCTTCGCGGGTCTGAACGCGGACACGCAGTGGTTCAACAGCACGATCGGTCTCGCGATGCTGCTGGGCCGGTTCCTGCCGATGGTGTTCGTGCTGGCGCTGGCCGGTTCGCTCGCCGAGCAGCGTCCCGTCCCGGAGACCGCGGGCACCCTGCGCACCCACAAGCCGCTGTTCGTGGGCCTGCTGGTGGGCGCGATCCTGATCATCACCGGTCTGACCTACTTCCCGGCCCTCGCACTGGGCCCGCTGGCCGAGGGGCTGGCGTCATGACCACCGACGTAACGAACCAAGAGGACGAGATGTCCACAGCCACTCCGACCCGGGCGCCGCACAGCGATGTGCCGACCGGCCACAAGTCCGACGAAGGCCGTGTCGGCGCGGGTCTGTTCGACGCGCGGCAGCTGCTGAGGTCGCTGCCGGACGCCTTCCGCAAGCTCGACCCGCGGGTGATGATCAAGTCGCCCGTCATGTTCGTGGTACTGGTCGGCTCGGTCCTGACGACGGTCTTCTCCTTCAAGGACCCGGGCGACTGGTTCGGCTGGGCGATCAGCGCCTGGCTGTGGCTGACCGTGATCTTCGCCAACCTGGCGGAGGCGGTGGCCGAGGGCCGCGGCAAGGCCCAGGCGGACACCCTCAGGAAGGCGAAGACGGACACCGTCGCGCGCCGCCTGACCGGCTCCGCCGAGGAGCGGGTGCCCGGCACCGAACTGCGCGTCGGTGACCTGGTGGTCTGCGAGGCGGGCGACATCATCCCCGGCGACGGTGACGTCGTCGAGGGCGTCGCGTCCGTCGACGAGTCGGCCATCACGGGTGAGTCGGCCCCGGTCATCCGGGAGTCCGGCGGCGACCGCTCGGCCGTCACCGGCGGTACGAAGGTCCTCTCCGACCGGATCGTCGTCAAGATCACGACGAAGCCCGGCGAGACCTTCATCGACCGCATGATCGCACTGGTCGAGGGCGCGTCCCGGCAGAAGACCCCGAACGAGATCGCGCTGAACATCCTTCTCGCGTCCCTCACGATCGTCTTCCTGCTCGCGGTGGCCACACTGCCGCCGTTCGCGAACTACGCGGGTACGCACCTCACCATGGTCGTGCTGGTGGCCCTGCTGGTCTGCCTGATCCCGACCACGATCGGCGCCCTGCTCTCCGCGATCGGCATCGCGGGCATGGACCGGCTGGTACAGCGCAACGTGCTGGCCATGTCCGGCCGCGCGGTCGAGGCGGCGGGCGACGTGTCGACCCTCCTCCTGGACAAGACCGGCACCATCACCCTCGGCAACCGCCAGGCCGCCGAGTTCGTACCGGTGACGGGCACCACCGAGGCCGAGGTCGCGGACGCCGCCCAGCTCTCCTCGCTGGCCGACGAGACACCCGAGGGCCGCTCCATCGTCGTCCTGGCGAAGGAGAAGTACGGTCTGCGCGAGCGCCACCAGGGCGAACTCGCGGGCGCCGAGTGGATCGCCTTCACCGCCCAGACCCGGATGTCGGGTGTGGACGTCGACGGGCGCAGGATCCGCAAGGGCGCGGCCGGTTCGGTCGTGGCCTGGGTCACGGAGCGGGGCGGCGAGGTGTCCGCGGACGCCACCACCCTCTCCGACCGCATCGCCCAGGCGGGCGGTACCCCGCTGCTGGTGGCCGTCGAGGACACCGAGGGCGCCCGCGTCCTCGGGGTGATCCACCTCAAGGACGTCGTCAAGGAGGGCATGCGCGAGCGGTTCGACGAGCTGCGCCGCATGGGCATCAGGACCGTCATGATCACGGGTGACAACCCGCTGACGGCCAAGGCGATCGCGGAGGAGGCCGGCGTCGACGACTTCCTCGCGGAGGCCACTCCCGAGGACAAGATGGCGCTCATCAAGCGCGAGCAGGCCGGCGGCAAGCTGGTCGCGATGACCGGCGACGGCACCAACGACGCCCCGGCCCTCGCCCAGGCGGACGTCGGCGTGGCGATGAACACGGGCACGTCGGCCGCCAAGGAGGCCGGCAACATGGTCGACCTCGACTCGAACCCGACCAAGCTCATCGAGATCGTCGAGATCGGCAAGCAGCTGCTGATCACCCGGGGCGCGCTGACGACGTTCTCCATCGCCAACGACGTCGCGAAGTACTTCGCGATCATCCCGGCGCTGTTCGCAGTGGTCTACCCGGGCCTGGACAAGCTGAACATCATGCACCTGTCCTCGCCCGACTCCGCGATCCTGTCGGCGGTCATCTTCAACGCGCTGATCATCATCGCGCTGGTGCCGCTGGCCCTGCGGGGTGTGCGCTACCGGCCCATGAGCGCCGACCGGATGCTGCGGCGCAACCTCGGGATCTACGGCATCGGCGGCCTGATCGCCCCCTTCGTCGGCATCAAGATCATTGACCTGCTCATCTCCCTCATCCCCGGAATCGGCTGATCGCCATGAACAACTCGGTTACGAACACGGCCCGGTTGCTCTGGGCCGGCCTGCGGGCCCTCCTGGTCCTCACCGTCGTCTGCGGGGTGATCTACCCGCTCGCCGTCACCGGCGTCGGCCAGGCCCTGTTCCACGACAAGGCCAACGGCTCGGAGATCAGCGCCGGTGGGAAGGTCGTCGGCTCCTCCCTGATCGGCCAGTCCTACAACCTGCCGCTGAAGAAGGGCCAGGAGACCCCGGAGCCCGACCTGAAGTGGTTCCAGGGACGCCCCGCCAACGGTCTGGGGACGAACTCGGTCAACACCCAGTACAAGCTGATCCTGTCCGGCGCCACCAACCGGTCGGGCGACAACAAGGACCTGATCGACTGGGTGACCGCGGCCAAGAAGGCCGTCGTCAAGGACAACTCGGTGAACGGCTACACGGTCAGGCCCTCCGACGTGCCCGCCGACGCGGTGACGTCCTCCGGCTCCGGCCTGGACCCGGACATCTCCACCCGGTACGCCGGCATCCAGGTGCACCGGATCGCGGAGAAGAACGGTCTGTCCGTCGCCCAGGTACGCAAGCTGGTCGACGAGCACACCGACAGCCGCACCCTCGGCTTCATCGGCGAACCCCGCGTCAACGTCCTCGAACTCAACATCGCGCTCAAGGCACTGACCGGGAAATGACCGGGAGCCAGTGAATCGACGATGACCCGGGTGCTGGTCGTGGAAGACGACCCCCAGCTCGTACGAGCGCTCGTGATCAACCTGCAGGTCCGTCAGTACGGAGTGGACGCGGCGCCCGACGGCACCACGGCCCTCCGGCTGGCGGCCGTACGGCAGCCCGATGCCGTCGTGCTCGACCTCGGGCTGCCCGACATGGACGGCGTGGACGTCATCAGGGCGCTGCGCGGCTGGACCCGCGTACCGATCCTGGTGCTGTCCGCGCGCCGCGCCTCCGGCGAGAAGGTCGCCGCGCTCGACGCGGGCGCCGACGACTACATCACCAAGCCGTTCAGCATGGACGAACTCCTGGCCCGGCTGCGCGCCGCCGTCCGCCGCACGGAGACCCCGGCGCTCGCGCCCGGGTCCGACGTGGTCACCACCGCCGAATTCACCGTCGACCTGGTGGCCAAGAAGGCGAGACGCGCGGGCCGGGACGTCCGGCTCACGCCCACGGAGTGGCACCTGCTGGAGATCCTGGTCAGCAACCCCGGCCGCCTGGTCCCGCAGCGCCGGCTGCTCGAGGAGGTGTGGGGCGCCTCCCGGAGCACCAAGACCAACTACCTGCGGGTCTACATGGCCCAGCTCCGCCGCAAACTCGAAGCCGACCCGTCCCATCCCCGCCACTTCATCACGGAGGCGGGAATGGGGTACCGCTTCGAGGCCGGCGACTGAGACCGGGGAGACGCACGGGCGGGAGGGGAGCCCGTGCTTCACGCCGGCGCGGCCCGCGGGCCAGGCGGTGTTCTCCGGCCGGTCCCGGCCGGGGTGACGAGGACCGAGCGACCCCGGGCCCGGGGCGCGCCCCGCCGGGCGCGTCCTTGGCGGCTCGCGGCGAGGTGGACCCGCCAGACTGGCTCCGGACAGGACGAACCAGTCGAAACCACCCTGTATCGCGAGGTCCCGATGGCGTACGGACTGGCCCGCCGCGAACTGCGGCCGAGAGTGCCCCTGCGACATGGAGAGGGCGACAAGTACCGCCTGACCAGCATCGAGGGGCTCGCCGCACTGTCCCTGGACGCGCTCAGCTCGGTGGCGTACGGACCCGAGGCGATCGTGCTCGTCCTGGTCGCCGCCGGAACGGGCGCGCTCACCGCCACGCTGCCGGTGACACTGGTCATCGCCGCGCTGCTGGCGGTGCTGGTCGTGTCGTACGGGCAGGTGATCGCCGTCCACCCCGACGGGGGCGGCGCGTACGCGGTGGCGAAGAAGGACCTGGGGCCGACCGTCAGCCTGCTCGCGGCGGCCAGCCTCGTCGTCGACTACGTCCTCACCGTGACCGTCAGTCTGGCGGCGGGCGCCGCGAGCCTCGCCTCCGCCTTCCCGTCCCTCGGCTCACACCTGCTCACGATCTGCCTGATCGGCCTCGCCCTGCTCACGGCGGTGAACCTGCGGGGCGTGGCCGAGAGCGCCCGGGTGCTGATGCTGCCCACCGCGCTGTTCGTCGTGAGCATCCTCGGCATCGTCGTGCTCGGGCTGCTGCGCGGCCACCCCGTGGCCGTCGTGGGCACCGCGCACCCCGTGCACGCCACCGAGACGCTGGGCGTCCTGCTGCTCCTCAAGGCGTTCTCCTCCGGCTGCTCCGCGCTCACCGGGGTGGAGGCCATCGCCAACGGCGTGCCCTCCTTCCGCGATCCGCGCGTCAAGCGCGCCCAGCGCACCGAACTGATGCTCGGCGCGCTGCTCGGCCTGATGCTGATCGGCATGGCCCTGCTGATCCGCCGCGACCAGCTGGCCCCGCGCGGCGGCGTGACCGTACTGGCACAGCTCACGGCGGGCGCGTACGGCACGGGATGGCCGTACTACGCCACGAACCTCATCGTCACCCTGGCGCTCGCCTTCGCCGCCAACACCAGTTTCGGCGGACTGCCCGTCCTGATGAGCCTGCTCGCCAGGGACCACCGGCTGCCGCACTTGTTCGGGCTGCGCGCGGAGCGCCCGGTGTACCGCTGGGGCGTGGTCTCGCTCGCGCTGCTCGCGGCGGTGCTGCTGATCGCCGTGGACGCCGACACCCACCGCATGATCCCGCTCTTCGCCATCGGGGTGTTCATCGGATTCAGCGTCAGCCAGATCGGGCTGGTGCGGCACTGGGCGGGGGAGCGGCCGCGCGGCTGGCTGCGGCGCGCGACGCTCAACGGGATCGGCGCCGTCCTGACCGTCGTGGCGGGGATCGTCCTGCTGGCCACCAAGTTCCTGGAGGGTGCCTGGGTGGTGGTCGTCACCATCCCGCTGCTGATGCTGCTGTTCTCCCGTATCCAGCGCTACTACACCGAGGCCGGCCGCGAACTCGGGCTCGGCGAGACCCCGCCGCCGCTGAGCGTCGCCGACTCCCTGGTCATCGTTCCCGTCAGCCAGGTCAGCCTGCTCACCCGGCACGGGCTGCAGGCCGCCCTCGCTCTCGGCCACGAGGTCGTCGCGGTCGCCGTGTACTCCGACCCGGCCAAGGTCGCCGCGCTCAGGGAGAGTTGGGACCGCTGGAATCCCGGTGTACGGCTTGACGTCATCGACAGTCCCCAGCGCTCGCTGGTGGAACCGATCGTCGCGTACGTCCGGCGGGCGGCGGAGGGAGGCCGGCAGATCGCCGTCCTCATCCCCGAGGTCGAACCGCTCCACCGCCGCTACCAGATCCTGCAGAACCAGCGCGGCCTGCTGCTCGCCACGGTGCTGCGGGCCCGTACGGACGTGGTCGTCTGCGTGGTGCCGTACCGGCTGAGCGTGTGAGAGCCGGGGCTTCACGGGCTCCGGAGTGCGCCGTCCCGGGTGCGTCCGGGCGCCCCGGGGCATCAGGCCGCCGGTTGGCTCCGGCAGTCCCGGCAGGCGGCGGGCCCCGGCGCCCGGAAGGCGCGTTCGCAGCCGTCGCAGGTCTGCCAGGGGTGTACGGCGGGGGCGGTGGGTCCGGCGCGTGGTGGGGTCGGGGCGGGCGGCGGGAGCGGGACCTCGCGGAGGCGGTGGGCGAGGACGCGGGCCGGACGGGCCCGGAAGTGCGCGGGGAGCCCGGCGGTGAGCAGGCCGGTGATGTCCTCGGGGCCGAGCCCCAGCGCGAGCCACCGGGCGACGGCCGGGGCCAGTTCGGCGACCTCGCGGCGGGACAGGATCAGCCTCCGGTCGGCGTTTTGGAGAGAGGCGAGGACGAGGACACTCCGAGGGTCGGCGTCAGTGTCGGTGGCGGCGCGGTCGGCGGTGTCCTCCGGCCGGAGCGGGGGAGGAGGCGCCAGGCGGGCGGGTTCGGGTGGGGTGGCGGTCGCGGGCGCGGGAGACACCGCGGACCGCCGTGGCCGGGGTGGCGGCGGGGTGCGGCGGCCGGGGCCTCGCGGTACGTCGTGGAAGAAGGTCCGGGTGCGGACCTGGCCGTCGGGGCCGCGCTCGCGGCGCCTTTCCAGGTAACCGGCGGCCTCCAACTCCCGCAGCGCCCGCGAGATCAGGATCTCGCCCTCGCTGAAGTGGGCGCACAGCGCGGTGATGCTGACGGGGGTGCCGTCCGGCAGGGAGGCGATGTAGGCCGCGACCCCGATGGTGACCGCGCTGCCGCGCCGCTGCGCGAGGGCGTTGGCGAGCACGGTGAACTCGGCGGTGAGACGGGTGCGGACGTGGATCACGCCGGAGGCCGGAGCTCCGGCGGCGGCGCGCACGGGCGCGTTAGACTGCGGTTCAGCCATTGGGAAGGTGCTTCTTCCTGAGCGGTCAGGCCCTCGATCAGGATTGCAGTCCTGGCCGGGGGCCGTCCTTTGTGGGGTTGTCGCCGGGAACGTAACCCTCCGTGGCCGCTCACCGCAACCGGGTCACTCCTGAGGGTGAACGGGCGGGAGGAGGAGGGGGGTTGGTTCTTTCCACCCGGTTCTTGGGGGAGAGCCGTGGGCGACCGGAGCCCTGCGGACGAGGGGTCGGCGGAGCCGGGACGACGACCGGAACAGGCGCCTCGCCGGCCGGGGGCCCGTCGGCCGGGTGGCGGCAGCGGTGAGGGCGGGACCCCGAGGCCCCGCCCGTTCTCACTCCGGCTCGCTCCCGAGTCCCCCCGTGTCACCGAAGAACGGGACTCAGGGCCACACCAGGCAGTACGGCTGATGCCCCGCCTCGTGCAGACGATGGCTGAAATCCTGCCATTCGTGGAGAAGCTGGTACACGTTGAACGCGTCCCGGGGGCCACCCCGGTCCGGCACCGTCGACCAGATGAACGCGGCCGCGCCGACGGCTTCCTCGCCGATGCCACGGAGCGGGTCGACGACGGTCATGGGGAGCTTCACGACGGCGTAGTCGGGGTGGAGGACGACGAGTTCCAGCGGGGGCACCTTGTGCAGGGGGACGCCCTCGATACCGGTGAGGACCATCGCGGCCATCGTCTCCGGCTTGATCTTGGTGAACATGCCGTTCATGCCGAGCTCGTCGCCACCGAGTTCCTCGGGGCGCATGGAGATCGGCACCCGGGCCGCGGTCGCGCCGTCCGGTGCGCCGAAGTATTTGTACGTCACCCCCACCCGGCCACCATTCCCGCTTCCTGCCCTGAGCCGGTCTGCCCCGCGGTCCGTGTAGTCCATACCGTCCATACGGGCCGACGAGTCGATCCGCTCAGGATCGCCCTGTGATCCTTGTGACCCTTGCGATCCCGGCGTGCCCTGTGCCTGCCGTGCCTCGGCTTCTTCCGCCTCGCGCCGGTGCTTCCCCTGCCGGGCACGCCGAGGACCGAGGTCGTCGGTCCCCTCGCCCAGTCCGCCACCGCGATGCATATCTCCACCCGACTGCTTTTCTAAGGCGCGCGACCCCCGCCACGCAACCCGATCATCGTGACAGTGACCTCCCCCACGGCCGCACGCCGAAACGTACGCCGAAACACCTGTCCGCGGGATCTTCGCAGCCTCTGACACCATAGCTGGGTGCGCTATCCGTACGAAGCCCGGCTTCATGCCGACCGGGTACCTTGGGGATCATGCGCCCATCCACTGAGGCGGGGGACCCGGAGCGCGTTGCCACCGTGCTTCGGGTAGCGGCAGGATATACCCGTCAGTCAAAAGCCAAAGCGGACAAGTCGGAAGCTAGCCCACAAACGCAGGACATGGCGACCGAAAAGAAAGCCCGCGAGCGAGGCTGCTCATTCGAGGCGCACTACAGGGACATTGGCGTATCGGGATACGACCCGAACGCTGAGCGGACGGCATTCGAGCGGCTTTTGAACGAATGCCGCGCGGGACGCGTGCACGAGATCATCGTCTTCAATGTCACCAGGCTTTCCCGCAGGGAGCCGAAGGACGCCATCCCCGTCGTCCTGGAACTCCTCTCTCTCGGCGTCGTGATCACCTCGGTGTCCGAAGGCTCGTTCTCGCCTGGCGACACCATGGAACTGATCATGTTGATCATGCGATTGGACGCGGCCCATCAGGACAGCCGCGACAGGAGTGACGCCATCGCCGGGGCGAAACAGAAGGCGAAGGAGTTCGGGGGGTGGACGGGAGGCGCCGTTCCCTACGGGCTGGAGTCCTACCCTGAATCCGTGACCAAGGTCATCGACGGAAAGCCCGTGGCCGTGACGGTCCGGAAGCTCCGTCCCGCCGCGGTGCGCGAGGACGGCACGGATCAGGCCGGCGAAGTCCTGAGGATGGTCGACCGCATCCTTGAATTCAAGGACAAGCCGTGGGAGGGAAAGAAGAACGCGCATCCCGCGTCCGTGGGCGCTGTCGTGTCGTGGCTCAACACGCGCGCCGTGCCTACGCAGAACGGCGGACTCTGGCGGGAAAGGGCGGTCAAAAGGCTGCTCACGGACCCGCGGTTAGCGGGCATCGGGGCAGAGTCCGTGTACGCGCTCGACAAACAGGGGAACCGGACCCGGAACGTCAGTGGATACCGGATCCTGCGAGACGAGAACGAGGCGCCGATCGTCATCGGTGACGCGCTCGTCCCCCGCGCACGGTTCTTCGAGCTGCAGGAGTGGCTCACCGGACGAGGGCGCAGGAGCGGGCCGGCGGCGCCCGGCAGGTACGTACTGACTGCGATGGGAGTGCTCCACTGCGAGTGCGGGCGCCCGATGACGGGGTCACGCGACGTCTACAAATGCAGTCGGCCGTCAGGTGTCGTCGAGCCGGGCAGGCACGAGGGCGGGAGCACGATCCGACGGCGCGACGTGGACATCTACGTCGCAGACCGGATCATGTCCGTCATCAGGAACGCCGGTGAGGACGACCCGAATACGACGGATCTCATCGCCGAAGCCATGGCGCGGCTCACGAGACTCACCGAGAGCCCCGGAACGCGCGGTGAGCGCGCGGCTCTGCTCGGGGAGAGAGCTTCCGTCGTCCGGTCCATCGAGCAGCTCTACTCGGATCTGAAGATCGGGATCTACGACGGCCCGATCGGACGCTCACGGTTCCTGGCGGACAAGCGGTCCGGCGAAGCGCGGCTGGAAGCGCTGGACGACCGGATCGCCGCAGTGGGGCGTCCGGAGCTGACGACGCTCCCCATCGAACAGTGGGGCGAGTCGGAAGACGGGGACCCCGTGGGTCCCACCTCGTGGTGGGGACGTGCTGACGTCGACGACAGGCGGATGCTCGTGCGGCTCTTCGTCGACCGGATCGATGTCGCCAAGGCGGAGCCCCGGGGCGGCAGGCGGCCCATGTGCCGGGTCCAGGACCGTGTCACGGTGACCATGGCGTCGTCGGACCGTTCGGACGTACGCGCGTCCCCGACGCGTCGGTCCTGACCTGAGCGAGCCCGTGCGGCCCCAGGTCGCGGACGGGTTGCGCCGGCACGTCGACGCGGGCGGCCACCCGACGGGGACCGGTTCCGTGTGCGGTGGCCGATCCCGCCGCGCGCGGAGGGGGAACCTCCACACCGTACTGAGGGAGAGGCCGTGCGTCGCAGGGCGAGGGTGGCCGACAACGTCCCTGCCCTACGCTGGGGGACGTCGGATGCCCGTCACTACGAGGAACCGCAGGTCATGACCGAACTGCCCTACAGCTATGAAGCCCCAGCTTCGCAGACTCTTTTCGACCGTGCGGCTGCCGTCACGCCGGGCGGCGTGAACTCTCCGGTGCGCGCGTTCCGCGCCGTGGGCGGTACGCCCCGCTTCATGGTGTCCGGAGACGGTCCGTACCTGACCGATGCCGACGGGAGGGAATACGTCGACCTCGTTTGTTCCTGGGGGCCGATGATCCTCGGTCACTCCCGGCCCGAGGTCGTCGCCGCCGCGCAGGAGGCCGTCGCCCGCGGTACGTCCTTCGGTACGCCGGGCGAGGGCGAGGTCGCGCTCGCGGAGGAGATCGTCGCCCGCGTCGAGCCGGTCGAGCAGGTCCGGCTCGTCTCCAGCGGGACCGAGGCGACGATGTCCGCCATCCGCCTCGCGCGCGGGTTCACCGGGCGGCCCAAGGTCATCAAGTTCGCCGGGTGCTACCACGGACACGTGGACGCCCTGCTCGCCGCGGCCGGCAGCGGCCTCGCGACCTTCGCCCTGCCCGACACCCCCGGCGTCACCGGCGCCCAGGCCGGCGACACCATCGTCCTTCCCTACAACGACCTCGAAGCCGTGAACGCGGCCTTCCACGCGCACCCGGGCGAGATCGCCTGTGTGATCACCGAGGCCTCGCCCGGCAACATGGGTGTGGTGCCGCCGCGTCCCGGCTTCAACCAGGGCCTCAAGGACGCCTGCGCGAAGAACGGCGCCCTGTTCATCTCCGACGAGGTCATGACCGGCTTCCGTACCAGCAGGTCCGGCTGGTACGGCATCGACGGGGTCAAGCCCGACCTGATGACCTTCGGCAAGGTCATGGGCGGCGGCTTCCCGGCCGCGGCCTTCGGGGGCCGGGAGGACATCATGGGGCATCTGGCCCCCGCCGGGCCCGTCTACCAGGCCGGCACGCTCTCCGGGAACCCCGTCGCGACCGCCGCCGGACTCGCGCAGCTGCGGCTGCTCGACGACGCCGCGTACGAGACGGTCGACGCCGTCTCCGCGCAGATCCGCGCGCTCGTCACGGAGGCGCTCACCAAGGAGGGCGTGGCGCACCGGCTGCAGAACGCCTCCAACATGTTCTCGGTCTTCTTCACCGGGCGTGAGGTGCGCGACTACGAGGACGCGAAGGCGCAGGAGTCCTTCCGGTTCACCGCGTTCTTCCACGCGATGCTGGCGCAGGGCGTCTACCTGCCGCCGTCGTCCTTCGAGTCGTGGTTCGTGTCCACGGCCCACGACGAGCGGGCCATCCAGCGGATCGCCGACGCCCTTCCGGCGGCGGCGCGGGCAGCGGCGGAGGCCACGGCATGAGCGAGAGCGTGAGCGGGAGCATGAGCGAGATCCGGGACCAGGACATCACCGTCGTCCACCTGATGCGGCACGGCGAGGTCGCCAACCCGGACGGGGTGCTCTACGGGAGGCTGCCCGGGTACCACCTCTCCGAGCTGGGGCGGCAGATGGCCGGCCGGGTCGCCGAGCACCTGGCCTCCCGGGACGTCACGCAGGTGATCGCGTCCCCGCTGGAGCGGGCGCAGGAGACCGCGACGCCCATCGCCAAGGCGCACGGACTCGACCTCGGCACCGACGGGCGGCTGATCGAGGCCGAGAACGTCTTCCAGGGCAAGACCTTCGGGGTGGGCGACGGCGCGCTGCGCAGGCCCGAGAACTGGAAGTACCTCGTCAACCCGGTCAAGCCGTCCTGGGGCGAGCCGTACGTGGAGCAGGTCGTCCGGATGATGGGGGCGCTCGACGCCGCCAAGGACGCGGCCCGCGGTCATGAAGCGGTGCTGGTCAGCCACCAGTTGCCGATCTGGATCGTGCGTTCCTTCGTCGAGCGGCGGCGGTTGTGGCACGACCCGAGGAAGCGGCAGTGCACGCTGGCGTCCCTCACGTCCTTCACCTACCGCGGCGACAAGATCGTTTCCGTCGGCTACAGCGAGCCCGCCCGGGATCTCGTCCCGTCCCATCTCCTCGCGGGCGCCAAGCCGGTGAAGGGAAAGAGCAAGGCGTTCGGCGCGTAGCCGTCCCGGTCCCGAATATGAACTTCCGGTGACTGTGAAGTGTGCCACTCGAATCGATATTCGTAAAATATGATCAATATGCGCTAGTTGGCGGAACCCATCCGCACTTCGTGCCCTCTCATTATGTGTCTGCTGAGAAACAGCTGAGAGGGCGCGAAGGAGATGGGGACCGCATGCGGGACATCAGCCGGAGGGGAATGATCGGCCTCGGGACGGGTGCCGCGGCGGCACTCGGACTCGCGGCGTGCGGCACCTCGGAACACGACGCCCCCGCGAGCGGATCACGGCCGGGCAAGCCCGGCCGGTCGTCCCGGCCCGGCACCCCCAAGCCCACCGCGCGCCCGATAGGCGACGGCTCCACCTCCTTCACCGGCAAGCAGCCGAAGCAGCCCAAGGCCCCCGTGCCCCTGGAGCCCGGCGAGACCCCTCCGCAGTTCGTGATCTTCTCCTGGGACGGCGCGGGGGAGGTCGGGACCGGCCTCTTCTCCCGGTTCCTGCGGCTCGCCGAGGAGCACGACGCGCACATGACCTTCTTCCTCTCCGGGCTGTATCTGCTGCCCGAGTCGAAGAAGCGCAAGTACCTGCCGCCGAACAACCCCCGCGGCGCCTCGGACATCGGCTACCTCGCCGACGACCACGTCAAGGCGACCCTCGAAGGCGTCCGGCAGGCCTGGCTCGACGGCCACGAGATCGGTACCCACTTCAACGGCCACTTCTGCTCCGGCCACGGCACCGTCGCCAACTGGACGCCGGCCCAGTGGCGCAGCGAGATAGACCAGGCCAAGTCCTTCGTCAAGGAATGGCGGACCAACACGGGCTGGAGCGATCTGCCCTCGCTGCCGTTCGACTACGACAAGGAACTCATAGGCGGCCGGACCCCGTGTCTGCTCGGGCAGAACAACCTGCTGCCCACCGCCAAGGAACTCGGCTGGCGCTACGACGCCTCCTCGCCCGGTGGACGCCAGTGCTGGCCGCAGAAGAACCAGGGCGTGTGGGATCTCCCGCTGCAGGCCGTCCCGTTCCCGGGCCACAGCTTCGAAGTCCTGTCCATGGACTACAACATGCTCGCCAACCAGTCGGTCAACTCGACGAAGGCGCCGTCGTACAACTACCCGGGCTGGCGGAAGCAGGCGGCCGGGGCCTACATCGCCGGATTCCGGCGGGCCTACGAGTCGAACCGGGCGCCCTTCTTCATAGGCAACCACTTCGAGGAGTGGAACGGCGGCATCTACATGGACGCCGTCGAGCAGGCCTTCAAGTACATCGCGCGGGAGAAGGAGAAGGGCGAGGACGTGCGGCTCGTCTCCTTCCGGCAGTTCGTGGACTGGCTGGACGTACAGCCGCCCGAGACGGTCGCCAAGCTGCAGACCCTGGACGTGGGGCAGCGGCCGGACGGCGGCTGGAAGACGTTCCTGGGCGACACGGACAAGGTGACCGGCGGCGCCTCGTCCAGCGCGTCGGGGAGCGCCACCTGAAAGGGTGCCCTCCGCCCGCGAGGGGGGTGCGGAAGATCCCCGAAACGGGCATGCGAAACTTTTCACATGAGTGCAGCCTGTCGCGCCCGACCACGCTCGAACCGCACCCGTAGCCGCGTCGCCCTGCTCACCGCCGGGGCCGCCGTCGCCACGCTCGTCCTGTCCGCGTGCGGGTCCGGGGGGACCTCCGGGGGCTCGGGCGACACCAACTTCGTCGCGGGCAAGGACGGCATCTCCACCGTCGCCAAGGGGTCGCGGGTCGACGCCCCCGACCTCTCCGGCGCGACGGTCGACGGCAGGAAACTCGACGTCGAGGACTACAAGGGCAAGATCGTCGTCCTGAACGTGTGGGGTTCCTGGTGCCCGCCGTGCCGTGCCGAGGCGCCGAACTTCGTCAGGGTCGCCAAGGACACCGAGGCGAAGGGCGTGCAGTTCGTCGGGATCAACACCCGCGACTCCGAGGCCTCGCTCGCCCGCGCCTTCGAGAAGGAGTTCGGGGTCACGTACCCCAGCCTGTACGACCCGAAGGGCAAGCTGATGCTCCGCTTCAAGAAGGGCACGCTCAACCCGCAGACGATTCCCTCCACGCTCGTCATCGACAGGGACGGGAAGGTCGCGGCGCGGACGCTGCAGGCCCTCAGCGAGGACAAGCTGCGCGAGATGCTCGACCCGATCATCGCGGAGAAGTGACCTGACGTGTCCCTTCATGTCGCTCTTGCCGCCTCCGCCGACGGAATGAACGGCACGGTCTACAGCGGGGCCCTGCTGCTCGCCCTGCCCGTCGCCGTGCTCGGCGGGCTCGTCTCCTTCTTCTCACCGTGCGTACTGCCGCTCGTACCGGGCTATCTGTCGTACGTCACCGGTGTCACCGGCACGGATCTCGCGGAGGCCAGACGGGGGCGGATGGTCGCGGGCGCCGGCCTGTTCGTGCTCGGCTTCACCGCCGTGTTCGTCTCCGGCGGGGCGCTGTTCGGGTACTTCGGGTCGACGCTCCAGGAGTACCAGGGCACGATCAGCAAGATCCTCGGCGTGCTGATGATCGGCATGGGCGTCTTCTTCATGGGGATGATGCCCTGGCTGACGCAGCGCGAGTTCCGCTTCCACAAGCGGCCGGTGACGGGTCTGGCGGGTGCTCCGCTGCTCGGCGCGCTCTTCGGTATCGGCTGGACGCCGTGCCTGGGGCCGACACTCACCTCCGTCAACATTCTCTCGATGGATCAGGCGAGCGCCGGGCGCGGGGCCATACTGACCGTCGCGTACTGCCTCGGCCTGGGTGTGCCCTTCGTGCTCGCCGCCGTGGCCTTCCGCAAGGCGCTCGGCGCCTTCGGCTGGGTCAAGCGGCACTACGTGTGGGTGATGCGGATCGGCGGCGGCATGATGATCGCGACCGGCCTGCTTCTGCTCACCGGTGCCTGGGACAGCATCGTGCAGCAGATGCAGACGTGGTCCAACGGCTTCACGGTAGGGATCTGATCGATGAGCACGACCGACACCGATACCGACGACGGCACCGGTAGGACGGCGCCGGAACCGGCGGCCGCCAAGCGGCACATCGGGGTGAGCGCCGACGGCGAACTCGGCGAGGCCGGGTCCCAGCTGTCCACGGCGCCCGTCGACACGGCCGTGCCCGGTTCGTTCGGCGGGATGCGGGCGCCCGGTCCCGCCGGGGCGCTGGCATGGACCGGCCGTGAGGCCGTCGGCTGGGCGCGCTGGTTCTGGCGGCAGCTGACCTCGATGCGGGTCGCGCTGATCCTGCTCTTCCTGCTGTCGCTCGGCGCGATCCCCGGGTCGCTGATCCCGCAGTCCGGGACCGACGCGCAGAAGGTGGCGGACTTCAAGGACGCGCACGCGATCCTCGGCCCGCTCTACGACCGGCTGGGACTCTTCCACGTCTACAGCTCGGTGTGGTTCTCGTCGATCTACATCCTGCTGTTCGTCTCGCTCATCGGCTGCATCGTGCCCCGCACCTGGCAGTTCGTGGGGCAGCTGCGCGGCCGTCCGCCGGGCGCGCCGAAACGGCTGGACCGGCTGCCCGCGTACGCGACCTGGCGCACCGCCGCCGAGCCGGAGCAGGTCCGCGAGGCCGCGCTCCAGGTGCTCCGGCGGCGCCGCTTCCGGGCGCACGTCGAGAAGGACGCCGTCGCCGCCGAGAAGGGCTACCTCCGCGAGACCGGCAACCTGCTCTTCCACATCGCGCTCGTCGTGATGCTCGTCGCCTTCGCCTGGGGCCAGCTCTTCAAGTCCGAGGGCAACAAGCTGATCGTCGAGGGCGACGGCTTCTCCAACACGCTCTCGCAGTACGACGACTTCAAGTCCGGCAACCTCTTCGGCAGCGACGACCTCACGCCGTTCAGCTTCGACCTGAAGAAGTTCACGGGTACCTACGAGCGGACCGGTCCCAACAAGGGCACCCCGCGGACGTACCAGGCGGCCGTCACCTACAGCGTGGGCGCCTACGGCAAGGACCGGAAGACCCTCGTCAAGGTCAACGAGCCGCTGAAGATCGGTGACTCGAAGGTCTACCTCACCGCCCACGGTTACGCGCCCGTCGTCACGGTCCGCAACGGCAAGGGCGATGTCGTCTTCCACGACGCCGTGCCGATGCTGCCGCTCGACCCGAACGTCACCTCGCAGGGCGCGATCAAGGTCATGGACGGCTACCGGAACGCGCGGGGGCAGTCCGAACAGCTCGGCTTCTCCGCCTTCTTCGTGCCGACCTTCGCGGGCGCGGGCAAGGGCACGATGTTCTCGCAGTTCCCCGCGCTGGACTTCCCCGTGCTCGCGCTGTCCGGATACCACGGCAGCCTGGGGGTCGACGCGGGCATCCCGCAGAACGTGTACCAGCTGGACACGTCCAGGATGAAGCAGTTCAAGGACGCGAAGGGCGACATCCTCAAGGCGCGTCTGCTGCCCGGCGAGACCATGAAGCTGCCCGACGGCGCCGGCTCGATCACCTTCGACAAGGGCGTCAAGCAGTGGGCGAACTTCCAGGTCACCCAGCAGCCCGGCAGTGACTGGGCGCTCGCCGGAGCCTTCACGGCGATCTTCGGTCTCGCCGGTTCCCTCTTCATCCAGCGCCGCCGGGTCTGGGTGCGCGCCACCACGGGCGCGGACGGCGTGACCGTCGTGGAGATGGCCGGCCTGGGCCGCAGCGAGTCCGCGAAGCTCCCCGAGGAGCTCGGCGACCTGGCCGCGCTCGTGCACGAGCGGGCACCCACCAAGACCGACGGACCCGACGCGGGGACGGACCCCGACGCCGAGCCGGACGCCGATTCGGACACCACCGACCCCGACCCTCACGCCGTACCTGCCGCCGAAGGGGCTGAGAAGCAGTGAATCTCGCCACCGCAACCAACGAACACCTCGCCAACATCAGCAACACGCTGATCTACTCCGCGATGGCCGTCTATACCCTGGCCTTCTTCGCCTACATCGCCGAGTGGATCTTCGGCAGCCGCAGCAAGGTCGCCCGCACGGCGGCCGCGCTCACCTCCGGCACCGAGAAGGCGACCCCCGCGGTCACCGTGAAGTCGGCGGGCGCTACCGCCGTCCTGGAGCGGCCGCAGGTCGTCACCCGGTCCGCGACCGGCGCCCGTGACGTGCCCGACGGCCCGGGGGCGCACGGCGGTGACGAACAGGGCGACCTGTACGGCCGTATCGCGGTGTCCCTCACCGTGGTCGCCTGGGCCGTCGAGACCGCCGGTGTGGTGGCCCGCGCCCTGTCGGTGCAGCGTGCGCCGTGGGGCAACATGTACGAGTTCAGCGTCACCTTCTCGACCGTCGCCGTGACCGTGTACCTGGCGTTCCTGCTGGCGAGGAAGGACATCCGCTGGCTGGGTCTGCCGCTGGTCACCACGGTCCTGCTCGACCTCGGTCTCGCCGTCACGGTGCTGTACACCGCCAGCGACCAGCTGGTTCCCGCACTCCACTCGTACTGGCTCTACATCCACGTCTCGACCGCGATCCTCTGTGGTGCGATCTTCTACGTGGGCGCGGTCGGCACCCTGCTGTACCTCTTCAAGGACTCCTACGAGAACAAACTGGCCAACGGTGGCCGGCCGGGGAGCTTCGCCACCTCCGTCATGGAGCGGCTGCCCTCCTCCGCCTCCCTCGACAAGTTCTCCTACCGGGTCAACGCCGCCGTCTTCCCGCTGTGGACCTTCACGATCATCGCGGGCGCGATCTGGGCCGGCGACGCGTGGGGCCGCTACTGGGGCTGGGACCCGAAGGAGACCTGGGCGTTCATCACCTGGGTCGCCTACGCCTGTTATCTGCACGCCCGTGCCACGGCCGGCTGGAAGGGCCGCAAAGCCGCGTACATCGCGCTCATCGCCTTCGCGTGTTTCCTCTTCAACTACTACGGCGTCAACATCTTCGTCTCCGGCAAGCACTCCTACGCCGGGGTCTGACGTCCGCACCGGCGTGAGCACGGGTGCGGAACCCTCCGCCCCGGGCCACGCTGGTGTCATGACCGGAACCATCGAAGAGGGAGCCGTCGAGACCCGGGGGGACACGCACGTACGGCACTGGCTGCTGCGTGTTCCCCAGCCTGTGGACGAGGTCTGGGCGGCGATGGCAAGCCCCGGAGGACTCGTGAGGTGGCTGGCGCGGGCGGAGGTGTTCGAGCCGAGGCTCGGCGGGGCGGTCGACCTGCGCGGGCTCGGCGCCGGCCGGATCACCGCCTGGGACGTCGAGCGGGTCGCCGAGTACACGATGGAGAGCCGCGGCCGGGTCCGGTTCCACCTGGAGCCCGCGCCGCCGGACGGCACCGGCACCACCGTCCGGTTCACCCACGAGTACGAGGGCGACTACGAGCCCGGCCCCTGGCGGATCCGCTTCGAACGGCTGCTGATCCTGCTCTCGTCCTGATGTCCCCGCCCCGCAGGACACCGGCGCGTGACAGGGGTTCCCGGCCCGGCTACGACGGCGGCAGGCACTCCTTCGCCGGCGGCTTTCCCTCCGGCCAGGCGATCTTCACGAAGCGGGCGCGGGACTCGGGGGTCAGCTGCACGATCGGTACGGCCTTGTCGTACGGATTGCCGTGGGCGTCCAGACAGATCC
This sequence comes from Streptomyces sp. NPDC005195, assembly GCF_040608315.1. Lineage (NCBI taxonomy): Bacteria > Bacillati > Actinomycetota > Actinomycetes > Kitasatosporales > Streptomycetaceae > Streptomyces > Streptomyces sp. NPDC005195. The sequence goes on along the minus strand of NZ_JBEXHZ010000043.1, from coordinate 13,822 downwards.
ACCCGCTCGCTCCGTTCACCCGCAGTTCCCTGCCCTTGACCTGTGGCCACTGGAGCCCCACGTCCGCCAGGGCCGGGATCCTCCCGGTCGGCGACGCCCCGCGGATGCCCCGCACGGCGAGCCGCATCGCGTCGTGGGCGATGATCAGCTGGCCGTCGGCCAGGGCGATCGGGCCGACGGGACCGACCGGTTCCTTCGTGGCGCCGGCCAGCAGCGCCCGGAGCGCTTTCCCGTCGGCCGCGCCGCCCCCGGTGTTCGCGGAGTCCTCCAGCCAGGCGTCCGGGTGGGCGAGAGCCGTGTAGCGCACGGTCAGCAGCGGGTCCTTGAGGGCGGCCGGGTCGAGGTCCCTGTCGCCGGCGAGGTACGAACCCTCGTCGCCGGTGAGCACGGTGAACCGGCGGTCGTGGCAGCCGCGCTGGCCCAGCGTGTTGATGAACTGGCGCAGTTGGGTGTGGCGCCCCGCGAAGAGGATGGTGTCGGTGCCGGCCGGCGTGTTGCACAGGATGTTGGTGATCTGCGCGAAGACGTTGGAGGTGCTGCCCTCCTTGCTGCGGTCGGCGGGCGGTGTGAAGGGCTGGGCCTCGTAGCGCGACCCCGTGAGCATCTTCTCGAACGATCCCTGCAGCGTGCGCGTGTACGGGTCGCCCGTCCGGTCATAGACCAGGAAGGCGTTGACGGCCGAGACCTTGGCGAAGGAGGCGAGGGCGCGGGCCTCGTCCGTGTTGGTGGGGGAGACGCGGGCGAGGCCGGGGAAGGGGTCCTTGCCGTGCTGCCCGTTGGCGAGGTCGTCGGCGGTGATCGAACTCCCTATCACCGGGATGCCCCGGGCGGTCAGCTCCGCGACGGCCCTTTTGTTGTTGTCGGTGCTCTGTCCGACCCCGGTCACCGCACGCAGCCGGTCGGGCCCCTTCGCCATCTTCTCCAGCCGGTCGACCGTGTACCGCCAGTGCGTACCGGTGGAGCCGGGGTTGGCCAGCACCAGGCGGATCTTCGGCTTCAGCCCGGTGGTGTCGTGGTTGGCCTCGTACTGGGCCAGGTAGGCGCCCTGGAGTTCGTGCAGGACGTCGGCCAGGTTGTCGGCGTCGGTCGCGGTGAACGGCTCCAGCAGGGCGACGGTGACGTAACTGCCGGGCTCCAGACGGGCGTTCTCCCGGTGGATCGCCCGTACGGTGTCGGCGAACCGCGGCCGGCCGAAGGCGTACGTGGACCATGACACGCCCACGCACTCGCCACTGCCCTCGGGCTGGACGACGCCCGGGGCGCAGGACCGATTCTCCTTGGTGGCCGTCATACCGCCCCAGATGCCGAGGGCCGCGAGGGACGCGGCCAGCGCCAGCGCCACGTACCGGCGGAAACGGATCTCCCAGACGTCCTCGCGCAGCCACCGCCACCAACGCGCCATCATCGGTCCCCGTCCCCTGTCATCTCTGCCCCCCGGTCCCGTTCTCGTCGTCGTCCGGGACGCGCAGGGGGCGTCCGGCCAGCGCGTGCGACGGCCACTCCCGCGAGGCCCGCCACAGCAGCGGGTTGCCCGCGGGCCGAAGGTTCGACAGCTGCTCCAGTTCGAAGCGGAGCCGTTCGCCCACCTTCGGGTCCGGCAGCACCAGCGGATCGGTCAGCTGCCAGACGGCGTGCAGCAGCCGTCGTACCCGCAGATGCAGGACGGCGTCCACGCTGTCCGGCGGCCGCTGGGCCGCGTCCGTGCGGCCGAGCGCGATCGACGCCCGGTCGTCGTGGCCGGCGGGGCTCGCGGCGTCCCGGCCGTCCGGGCCGTGCGCGTGGTAGTACGGCGCGGACGCGATGAAGAGCAGCGTCGCGAGCCAGGTCCTGGTGTCGGTGCGCGGGAAGGTGTCGCGCAGGTGCGCCACCGCGAGGTCCGCTGTGCCCAGGGCGAGTTCGTGGTGCAGTCGGTAGCGGTCCCGGTCGGGCGGATCCTCGTCGCCGTAGTGGTCGACGAGGGTGCGGTGCACGGTCCGCCACCGTGCGTGGTCCGGGTCGCCGTGGTGCAGGCGCAGCAGGAGGAGCGCGCGCAGGAACGGATCGCCCACGAACTGCCCGGCGACCGTGGGCAGGCCCTCCCGCGTCAGCCGCTCCTCCAGGTCGAGGACGCCCGAGGCGCCGAAGTCGTCCGGGAGCTGGGCCTCCGCGAGGGCGCACGCCGAGTCGCGGTCGTGGGCGGCGGCGAGCACGGTCAGCTCGTCGAGCCGGCCGCCGGGCACCAGCCGGTCCAGCAGTTCCAGATACGTGGGGCGGCCGTCGTGGTCCTCGTGGACGACGACGTCCGCGGTGAGCAACGGGCCCAGCGAGGCGGCTCCGCGGGGCAGGTTCTGCCGGGCGGACTCCGCGAGCAGGGTCACGCCGAGCGGGCTGCCGCCGGTCAGCCGGTGGGTCGCGTGCGGCAGGTGCGGTGGCACGTCCAGGCCCTGGGCGGCGGAGCCCAGCAGGTGCAGGGTGTCGTCCGGGGTCAGCGGCTGCAGCGAGAGGAGCAGTGCCCGTGAGGACGGCGAGGCGCCGGGCTCCCAGCCGGTGTGCCGGATCACCTCGGGGAGGGTGCGCCGGCCCGCGTTGCGCAGCGCCGGGTGGGTGTCCCCGCGCAGGGCGGCGAAGAAGACGACCTGGTCGGCGATGCCGTCGGCGCGGTCGCGCAGCACGGGTTCCAGCAGGCCGAGGCCTGCCGGCTCCCGCACGTTGTCGATCAGTACGACCGGGCGGCCCAGCCGGTGCGAGCGCTGCATGACCCCCGCGTACGCGTCGTCGAGATCGGCCAGCAGGGCCCGGACGAGATGGCGTTCGGCGTGCGTGCGGGAGTCGCCGCCGGCGCGGAAGTGCGCGGAGAGCAGGATCAGTCCGAGCTTGGCGTTGCCGCCCGCGTTCGGATAGTCGCGGTACCAGGTGGCTGCCCTGCGCAGTCTGCGGTGGGTGGGGGCGATCCCCTCGGCGAAGGCCTCCAGGGTCGCCTCGATGATGGGCTCCACCACCGGTCCCGTACTGCTCATCGAGGCGATGAGCTTGGCGACGACCTTGCTCACCCAGCGGCCCGCGAAGCCCGACAGGCGTGAGCCCGTCTCGTTCAGGAGCAGGATGCGCTCCGCCTCCTGCCGGATGCGCGGTACGTCGCGGTCGCTCCAGCCGCCCGCCGCCACCGCGAGCAGCCCGGAGGCCAGCCGCGGGAAGCCGATCCGCCCGGCGCCGGTCACCGGCTCGGCGAGCTGCTCGGCGATCGTGGTGAGCGCCTGCCCGACCGGCGACCAGGATTCCGCGGGCCGCTCGGGCGCGGGAGCGGCGAACTGGCGGTCCTCGCCGTCGACGAGCGCGACCGGCGTATGGCCGCGGTAGGCGTCCCGCAGCTCGCGCAGTACCGCGCTCCTGCCCAGGCCCCGGCCGCCCGTGAACACCACGAAGGGCGGTTCCTTCGCATGTTCGACCGGGGCCGAGCGCAGTTGGTACGGGCGCAGCCCGACGAGACGTGAAGCGAGACCGGGCGGGTCGGTGTCGAACAGCGCCCCGCGTCCGTGCAGCCCTCTGTGCACCGCATCTCCCCCTGGCGCGGTCCGGTCGTGCCTGTGCTGCTGTGAGGTGTATCAATACCAGTGTAAAAAGGGGGAGTTGCTTCGGACTAGGGCGCGTGATGTCCGTTTGGTTACGGAATTCTTCCGCATCCTTTCGGGCGGCTAGCCCACAGTGATCGAATTGAGCTTGTCCCGCAGGTACGCGTGGGAGTCGACCGGCGGGTACGCGACGCGCCCCACCGGCGCCGGTACGGACTCCACCACCGTCCCCGGCGTGCACTCGCCGAAGTAGACCAGCGACATCAGCTCCTCGGCGGGCGCGTCCGCGGGCGGCGGCAGTACCCGGTGCCGTCCCGAACGCCACCGGTCGCCCGTCCAACGGGCCATCAGATCACCGATGTTGACGGTGAACGCCGCGGGATCGAAGGGCGCGTCCCGCCAGCCGTCCTCGTCCGTGAAGACCTGCAGCCCGCCCTTGCCCGCCTGCCGGTCGAGGAGGGTGACGGTGCCGAAGTCGGTGTGCGGGCCGATCCGGAACTGGCCCGGCTCGGGCGTGCCCACGACCTCCGTCCCCGGGTACCAGTTGATGTTGAAGCCGTAGGTCGGGTGGTCCATGTGCCGGGTGAAGAAGTCCGGTTCCAGGCCGAGCGCCTCACCGAGGAGGGCGAGGAGGTGGTTCTCCAGTTCGCCCATCCGGGCCAGGTACCGCGCGCACAGCTCCCGCAGCCCGGGGGCCTCCGCCGGCCACACGTTGGGCGCGTACCACTCCGCGTTGGTCTCGGGGTCCTCGAACGGCTCGTGCGTCGCGAAGGTCAGCGACTCCTTGAGGTCGGGCGGGGTCGCGGTGCCCTCGGAGTACCCGTTGGCCTCGGCGCCCGGACCGAGCCAGCCGCGTCCGCCGACCCGGGCGGCGTACGGCTGTTTCGTCTCCGTGGGCAGGACGAAGAAGGCGCGCGCCGCCGCCCGGATCCGGGCGCGCAGGGACTCCTCGACGCCGTGGCCGGTGACGAGGAGGAAGCCCGCGGTCCGCAGGGCCTCGTCGACGGTACGGGCGATCCGCGCGCGGGCCGCCCGGTCGCCGGACAGCCACGGGCGCAGGTCGACGGTCGGGATACGGGGGCGGGCCGGGGGCTCCGCCCGCCGGAGGACCCGGGGATCAGCCATCTCACTCACCCATCTCACTCACCGATGTCCTCGTTCCACAGGGCCGGGTTCTTCTCGACGAAGGCGCGCATCATGGCCGCGCACCCGGGATCGTCCAGCCGGACGATCTCCACACCGTGTCCGGCCAGCCAGTCGTGGCCGCCGTGGAAGGTCCCGGCCTCCCCGATCACGACCCGGGAGATGCCGAACTGCCGGACCAGACCGCTGCAGTACCAGCACGGCGACAGCGTGGTCACCATGGTCGTACCGCGGTAGGTCCGCCGCCGTCCGGCGGCACGGAAGGCCGCGGTCTCCGCGTGCATGGACGGGTCGCCGTCCTGGACGCGCCGGTTGTGGCCGCGTCCGAGGAGGGTGCCGTCGGCGTCGTACAGCGCGGCGCCGATGGGGATGCCGCCCTCCGCGAGCCCGGCGCGGGCCTCCTCGACGGCGGTGGCGAGCCATGCGCGGGCCCGTGCCGGGTCGAGTTCCTGACCGACTGCCTGATCGATGCGCTCCATGACTCCACTCTCCTGTGGCCGGCGCGCGAGGGCAACGCGCGAAGACCCTCTCCCGGCGAGCCGGACCCGGACGGACCGTCAGCGGCAGTGGCGCGCGTACTGCCGGGCCAGCGCGTGGAAGGACTCCTTCGGCTCCCCGTGCCATCCCGCGGCCTCCGGGGCGCCGGGCCGACGGTCCTCGACCGCCTTGACGAGGGAGTAGCTCGCCGTGTCGAGGTCGTGGCGCGGGTCGCGAGGACGGTGCGGCGCGTCCGGGGTGACGAAGGTGTACGCCATCGCCGAGTACAGGCCCATCGACTCGAACACCGACAGCACGTCCGTCAGATACGCGGCCTGCGCGCGCTCGCTGCGGACGATGCCCGCCTTGATCTCCGGCGGCTCCTTGGCGTAGTCGACGACGTCCCAGCCCATGCCGCCGCGCTCCGGGGCGCCCGCGAAGGTGCAGCAGCCGAACTCCATGACGGCGACGGGCTTCCCGAACCGGGTGTACCGGGCGAGATCGCGGACGTAGGCGTCCCGGTGCCGGAAGAACCCGTAGTAGTCGACGCCGACGAGGTCGAAGAGACCCCAGTCGACGTCCTCGTCCTGGGCGGCGGCGTACCGGGGCGCGTAGACCAAATGGCGGGTGGCGCGGGTGGACATGGGTGGCGCGCCGGCGGCCTTCCGCCACCCGGGCGGCCTGCGGGCCAGTACGAACGCCTGGGGCGTGTTCTCCCGCGCGTCGGCCTCGCGGACGAGACGCGCGATCTCGACGAGCCCGGCCGCGCGCAGCAGTCCCGCGACGCGCTCGGGCGGGAAGCGGTGGACGTCGAGGTCCAGGTCGTGCCCGTACGCGTGGTTGAGGTGCACCCGCTCGTCACCGACCTTGCAGGCGAGGAGGAGATGGCCGCCGGGCGCCAGTACGCGGTGGAACTCCCCGAAGAGCACGGGCAGTTCCTCCATCGGCGTGTGGACGGTGGAGTACCAGGCCAGCGCCCCGGCGAGGGCGCCGTCCGCGACGTCGAGAGCGGTCATGGACCCCACCTCGAACCGCAGCTCCGGATGGCCGCGGCGGGCCACCGCCACCATCCCCGGCGACAGATCGATCCCGTACGCGTCCAGCCCGAGCCCGTCCAGATACGCGGTCACCCGCCCCGGCCCGCACCCGAGATCCGCGACCGGCCCGCCCCCGCCGTCCTTCACCTTCTCCGCGAAGGCCCCGAGCATGGCCCGGTCGAACGGCTTGTCCGCCAGCTCCGTTCTGAGCAGCTCGGCGTAGTCGTCGGCGACGGTGTCGTACGACGCCCTGGTGGCGTCGAGGCGAGAGTCCATGGCGGCGGACAGTAGCCCGCGTCACTGACAACGCTCCCCGGACCTCGGGCGCCCGCCCGGCCGTGCGCCGGTCTCAGGACTCGTCGTCGGGCCTGCTCTGCCGCTCCCGCCGCCGCAGTTCCTCCTCGCGGCGCTGCAGGTCGGCCTCCCAGTCCTTCAGGAGTGCCTCGTCGCGGTCCGGCCGCTCGGACTTTTCGGTCCGGAGCGAGTCGAGGAACTCCGGGTTGTCGTCGGGGGCGACGTACGGCGCGACCTGTTCGCGACGCCATCCGCCGGCCGCGGCGCCCGCCGGGCCCCCGCGGCGCGTCCGGCCCGCGACGAGCCAGGCGACCGGCCCGACCAGTACCTCGCCGAAGAGCAGGATGATGATCACCCACACCACCTTCGGCAGACCGCGGACCTCTTCCTCGGGGGTGTTCAGACAGTCGATGAAGGCGTAGATCCACAGCGCCAGGACCAGCAGGAAGGGCAGATACCTGAGCATGGCCGAACGGTCCCCCAGTGAGCGACGGCGGGGCGGCACAGGGCCCCGGTGACGCGGCCAGGGTAGCGGTTGACCTCATCGGGGCGAACCGGATCGGCCCCGATCGCCGGACCGGGCGGCCCCGCCCGGCCCGGCGACGGTGGGGCGCACGCAGCCGCCGGAGGGGCCTCGGCGATACTGGAACGCATGGCTTACGACGATCTTCGCTCCCTGCTGCGGGCACTGGAGCGCGAGGGTGACCTCAAGCGCATCAAGGCCGAGGTGGACCCGTACCTGGAGGTGGGGGAGATCGTCGACCGTGTGCAGAAGGCCGGCGGCCCCGCGCTGCTCTTCGAGAACGTGCGCGGCTCCGCCATGCCGCTCGCCATGAACGTCTTCGGGACCGACCGGCGCCTGCTGAAGGCCCTCGGGCTGAAGTCGTACGGCGAGATCTCCGACAAGATCGGCGGACTGCTCAGGCCCGAGCTGCCGCACGGATTCGTGGGGGTGCGCGAGGCCTTCGGGAAACTCGGCGCGATGGCCCACGTACCGCCGAAGAAGGTAAAGGAAGCGCCGGTGCAGGAGGTCGTCCTGCGCGGCGGCGACGTCGATCTCGACGCACTGCCCGCCCTCTTCACCTGGCCCCAGGACGGCGGCTCCTTCTTCAACCTCGGGCTGACCCACACCAAGGATCCCGAGAGCGGCATCCGCAACCTCGGGCTCTACCGCCTTCAGCGCCACGACAAGCGCACCATCGGCATGCACTGGCAGATCCACAAGGACAGCCGCAACCACTATCAGGTCGCGGCGCGCAGGGGGGAGCGGCTGCCCGTCGCGATCGCCTTCGGGTGTCCCCCCGCCGTGACCTACGCCTCCACCGCCCCGCTGCCCGGTGACATCGACGAGTACCTCTTCGCCGGGTTCATCCAGGGCAGGCGGATCGAGATGGTGGACTGCAAGACCGTCCCGCTCCAGGTGCCCGCGCAGGCCGAGGTCGTCCTGGAGGGGTGGCTGGAGCCCGGAGAGACGCTGCCCGAGGGGCCGTTCGGCGACCACACCGGGTTCTACACACCGCAGGAGCCGTTCCCGGCGCTGACCATCGACTGCGTGACCATGCGGAAGCGGCCGCTGATCCAGTCCATCGTCGTGGGCCGGCCGCCGACCGAGGACGGCCCGCTGGGCCGGGCCACCGAGCGCTTCTTCCTGCCCCTGCTGAAGATCATCGTGCCGGACATCGTGGACTACCACCTGCCCGAGGCGGGCGGCTTCCACAACTGCGCGATCGTCGCGATCGACAAGAAATACCCCAAACATGCCCAGAAGGTGATGCACGCCGTCTGGGGCGCCCACATGATGTCCCTCACGAAGCTCATCGTGGTCGTCGACTCGGACTGTGACGTCCACGACCTGCACGAGGTCGCGTGGCGAGCCCTGGGCAACACCGACTACTCCCGTGACCTCACGGTCGTGGAGGGTCCCGTCGATCACCTCGACCACGCTTCCTACCAGCAGTTCTGGGGCGGCAAGGCGGGCATCGACGCGACCAGGAAATGGCCCGAGGAGGGCTACACCCGGGACGGCGGCTGGCCCGAGATGGTGCTGTCCGACCCACAGACGGCAGCGACGGTCGACCGCCGCTGGAAGGAGTACGGGCTGTGAGTTCAGCTTCCGCGGCGCTCCCGCAGCCGGGCCGCACCAAGGCGTTCCTGCGCCTCGTCATGATCGAGCACTCGGTGTTCGCGCTGCCCTTCGCGTACATCGCCGCGCTGACCGCGATGTACGAACTGGACGAGAACATCCACTGGGGGCGGCTGCTCCTGGTGACCGTCGCGATGGTCGGGCTGCGCACCTTCGCGATGGCGGCGAACCGGATCATCGACCGCGAGATCGACGCCCGCAACCCGCGCACCGCCCACCGCGAGCTGGTCACCGGCGCGATGAGCGTGAAGCACGCCTGGACCGGCGCCCTGGTCGCCTTGGTCTTCTTCCTGGGCGCGGCGGCCCTGCTGAACCCGCTCTGCCTGGCGCTCGCGCCCATCGCCGTGATCCCGATGGTGGTGTACCCCTACGGCAAGCGGTTCACGAACTTCCCGCAGGCCATCCTGGGCCTCGCGCAGGCGATGGGACCCATCGGCGGCTGGCTGGCGATCACCGGCGAATGGTCCTGGGACGCGGTGATCCTGGGACTCGCGGTCGGCGTCTGGATCGGCGGCTTCGACCTGATCTACGCCTGCCAGGACGTCGAGACGGACCGCGAGGTCGGTGTCCTGTCCGTACCCGCGCGCTTCGGCATCCCCGCCGCCGTCCGGGGCGCCCGGGTCTGCCACGCCGTCACCACCGCGCTCTTCGTCTGGTACGCCCTCGCCACCGGCGCCGGTGCCTTCTTCTGGTTCGGCCTGGTGATCGTCGCGGGCGCCTTCGTCTACGAGCACAGCATCGTCAAGCCGCACGACCTGTCCCGGCTGAACCGCGCGTTCTTCAGCGTCAACGGGTTCATCGGCATCGCTCTGTTCGTGTGCGCCCTGCTCGATCTGCTGGTCCGCGGGCTCACGGTCTGAATCCCGCCGGTCGCCGGATACCCTCGACACCATGAAGCCAGGACAGACGCAGCGCCGGCCTTGGATCGTGGGGGTGTCCGGCGCGTCCGGTACGCCGTACGCCGCCGCCGTGCTGCGTGCGCTGCTGGCGGCGGGCGAGAGTGTGGACCTGGTCGTCAGCAGGGCCTCGCGGCTCACGCTCCTCGACGAGACCGGGCTCTCCTTCCGCGATGCGCACTGGCGGGACGACCTGCGGGAATGGCTGGCGCGTGGCGCGGACGGCAAGCCCGGCACCTTCGACGCCTTCGAGGAACATCTCGACGCGGTACGGCACTGGAGCGCGGGCGACCTGGCGGCGGGACCGTCCTCGGGTTCGTACCCCTCCAAGGGCATGCTCATCGTGCCCGCCTCGACGGCCTGTGTGGCGGGGGTCGCCCTCGGTCTGTCGAAGGACCTGCTGCAGCGCGCCGCGAGCGTGACCCTGAAGGAGGGGCGCCGGCTGGTCGTCGCCGTACGCGAGACCCCGCTGAACGGGCAGACGCTGCGGCACCTGGTCTCCCTGGACGACGCGGGCGCGACCGTGCTGCCCGCCTCGCCGGCCTTCTACGCGGGCGCCACGCACATCCAGGACCTGGTGGACTTCGTCGCGGGGCGGGTGCTGGACGCGGCGGGCGTCGAACACCGGCTGTACCGCCGGTGGGAGGGCGAACTCGGCGGTAGCTCCCGCGCGACCTGAGCACCGGCGGCAGTACCTCCCGGCAGCACCCGGTACCGCCCCGGTACCGCGTCAGCACCATCTCGACACGACCGAGACCGAACGACCTCGCACGACTCAGCGGACGTCGCACACTTCAGGACCCACACACTTCAGCGGAAGGCTAGCGATCGCATGGACGCGGTGGACAGGCAGCTCATCCAGGCCCTGAGAGAGAACGGCAGAGCCTCCTACGCCGAGCTGGGGCGCCTCGTCGGTCTGTCGGGGCCCAGCGTCACCGACCGCATCAACCGGTTGGAGGCGGCCGGGGTCATCACCGGGTACCGCGCCACCGTCGACTCCGCCTCGCTCGGTCTCGGCGTCACCGCCCTGATCGGCATCTCGCTGTCCGACGCGGCCGACCACGAGGACGTCGCCCACCGCATGCGGGACCTCGGCGAGATCGAGGACTGCTGGTTCATCGCGGGCGACGACTCGTTCATGCTCAAGGTGCGGGCGAGCGACGTGGACGGTCTGGAGAAGACCATCCGGCGGCTGTCGGGAACGAAGGGCGTCTCCAGGACCCGTACGACGATCGTGCTCTCGACGAAGTGGGAGAACCGGGTGGGGGAGCTGCCCGAGGAGGAGTAGGACCCGGTTCCGCGGCCGCCGGGGACGCCTCGTGGCCGACCCGGTGATGCTCGTGCCGCCGGTGGTCCCCGCACCCGCCGGTGGCGGGTCGTGGCCCCCGGGTCTCCCGGGACGGGCGTCGGCCAAGTGGTCGCGTCCGCACGGCACTTCCCCTGCCCGTACCGGTTCCGGGTGAGCCCATCAGGTCGCGCGGGCGTTCGGGGTTTCGGCCTGCCTGATGTCCGGGAGTGCCATGATGGGGCGGGCAGGATCTTCGTACCTGCACGCCGGGGACTCCGGCGCCCGACAGCAAGGAAGCCGGCATGGCCACTGGATCCGGAACCACTCCTGCCGACAGCCCCGCGGCTCTCTACGGGCCGGTGTCGCTCGGCTTCGGCATCGTCGCGCTGATCGCCGTGGCGCTCTCCGGCATCATCGGAATCGCGATTCCGCTCCTGGCCGGCAGTCTCGCCGTCACCTTCGGCGTCCTCGGCCTGACACGCGGTTCCCACCGGGGTCGGAGCGTCATCGGGCTCGCCACCGGGTCCGTGGGCGTGCTCTACCCGGTCGTCGCCATCGTCGCCATCGTCGCCTTCGCTTCCTGACCGCCTCCGTACGGTGGGGAGCCGGCCTCGACGTGGCCCGTAGCGTGGGCGCGCAGCGCTCCGCCCCGCCGTCCTGACGGTCGACGGGGCGTAGTGACAGGGCCCGAGTCGACCCGCGACACCGGGTTGGTGCGCGGCGGTACTTGTCCGTTGCGCATTCCCGGGCTTTCCCGGGGAGTTCTCCGACCCGGGCCGGTTACCGGACACCCGGCCGCGGACGAACCGGCCTCCGAGCCCTACACGACACAGGTCTCGCGTCGTCCCCGCGGCGTCATGCCCTTCTGTCGGGAGGTGTTGGAATACTCATGCCCATGGAGTACCCCCGCCGGTCGATGGCTCTGGCCCTGGTCCTGCTCGCGCTGACAGCCTGCGCCCCCCAGCGCCAGTCCGGCGGCTCCCCGGCCTCCCTGCTCGACAGCATTCCGGCGGCCGATCGCCGCTCCGCGCCCGATCTCGGCGGTGCCACCCTCGACGGCTCACCTGTTCACCTCGCCGACTATCGGGGCAAGGTCGTCGTGCTCAACGTCTGGGCCTCCTGGTGCGGTCCCTGTCGCGCCGAGACACCCGAACTCTCGGGCGCACAAAAGGACTTGAAAGTGCGGGGGGTCCAGGTGCTGGGGGTCAGTACGGACGCGGACAGGAGTGACGGCCGCGCCTTCCAGCGCGAGCACCGTCTCACCTATCCCAGCCTCCACGATCCCAGCCACCGGCAGTTGTCCCGGTTGCCCAAGGGCTATCTGTACCAAGCCCTGCCGTTCACGCTCTTCATCGACCGCCGGGGCAGGATCGCCGCCGCCCATGTCAGCACCCTCACGGAAGCCGACGTGCGCCGCGTCACCGCTCCGCTGTTGCGCGAATCGGCGCGCTGACCTCACGGCAGTGAGTCGATGGCGGGAGGGGAGTGGCGTGCGATCCGTCAGGCGTCCGGAGCGACGCACCTTGCGCGCTGCTTCACCGGGGCGACGAGGCGGCTCATCCCGACCAGCACGACGTCGGTCTCCGGTACGTCGTCGGAGATCGACACCTCCACCGCCGGCCGCCTTCCATAGGTGACCAGGTACTTCCGCCCGTCCCGGGACTGAGCCTCCTCCAGCACCCAGTCCACACCGTCGACGGTCACACACATGTCAGTGGTCGGCGCCGGCGGATTCAGGCCGCACCGCAACTCCACCGCACCTCGGCCCCACGCGGCGAGTCCGTCGTACGAGACCCGGTCGCGCTCGTTGCCGGCCAGGCTCGACGGATAGTTCCCGGCGATCCGCGCACACTCCGGTGTGTCCGCCAACGGGCCCTGTTCAAGGGCGAACACCGGCGAAGTCACCTCACGTGCGACCAGAACTCCCCCTGTCACCAGCGCCGCGAGGGCCAGACAAGCAGAGGTCCAGGACCTACGGGACCAGCCGTTCAACACCAACAACCCTTTCGCAAAGGGAGAAAGCATCATGCGCGAAGTCATGCGCGAACTCATCCGCGGCCCTGTCACCGCCGGAGCGGTCGCGGTCGCCGCCGCAGTCACCGTAGCTCCCGCCACCGCCACCGCCACCGCCACCGCCACCGCCACCGCCGCCACGGCCGCGGCGAGCACCGCGAAACCTGCGGCCGTCAGGTCCGCGGCGACCTGCACCCACGTCCGCCTCGAAAAAGGTCTGGGGCCCCACTGGCCGCTGCCTCTCCATGACGAGGAGCACCGGAACCGGTGCCCGACTCACGGGGCGCGCCCCCGCCCGCACGCGCGCCGGCCCCCTTCCGGCGGGCCCGTGAACCGGCGGAGACCCGCCTGGGCGTACGGTTGGGGGGTCTGTCGGAGAAAGGTGTGAGCATGGATGTCGGGCTCAAGCGCGAGCTGGAGGACAAGGTCCGGGCCGGTGAGCGGCTGACCCGCGAGGACGGCATCGTGCTCTACGAGTCGGACGACCTGGCGTGGCTGGGCGGCCTCGCCCACGAGGTACGCACGCGGAAGAACGGCGACGTCGTCCACTTCAACGTCAACCGTCACCTCAACATGACGAACGTGTGCACCGCGTCGTGCGCCTACTGCTCGTTCCAGCGCAAGCCGGGCGAGAAGGACGCGTACACGATGCGCATCGAGGAGGCCGTCCGCCTCGCCAAGGCGATGGAGAACGAGAACCTCACCGAGCTGCACATCGTCAACGGCCTGCACCCGAGTCTCCCGTGGCGCTACTACCCGCGTTCCCTCAGCGAGCTGAAGAAGGCACTGCCGAACGTCTCGCTGAAGGCGTTCACGGCGACGGAGATCCACCACTTCGAGACGATCTCCGGGATGTCGGCCTCCGACATCCTGGACGAGCTGATCGAGGCGGGCCTGGAGTCGCTGACCGGCGGCGGCGCGGAGATCTTCGACTGGGAGGTGCGGCAGCACATCGTCGACCACCGCACCCACTGGGAGGACTG
>NZ_JBEXHZ010000042.1:0-53081 GCF_040608315.1 Streptomyces sp. NPDC005195 | reverse complement strand
GGCGGTAGCTTCCCGCCGGCCCGCCGGGACTGCCGCCCCTGCGCCAGCACCACCTCGTCCACCACGTCCCGCGGCACCGCCTCGGCCAGCACCCCGAGCGACACCCACTCGGCCAGCCCGACACCCGCCCCACCCTCAACCTCCGGCATGCGCAGGACGATAGCCCCCGCTCACCAGCCCCGCTGGTCAAGATCAACGCAAGCTAAGTGGCATTGCGTCTCAAGGGCGCACTCGAAGAGGCCAGGCGAAGCGTGCCCATATATGCCGCTGAGGAGGCACGGGCTGAGGCGTTCGGTGCGCGATCGCTGAACGAATTCAAGTCGGAGCACAAATACATCCGGGACGGGGATGAGGAGAACCACTTCTACGCACTGGACTTGGCGAGCCAGGAGGGGATCCACGGCAGCCACGTCATCGACAAACACGTCGGCAAGACGGACGAGCAGCTCGCGCAGCGCCTGAGGGATCAGCAGATACTTCGTGACGGTTCAGTGAGACCCGTAGCCGCGTCCAGCTTCACGAACATGGCCTCCGCTCAGCGGTTCACCCAGGAAGCAATGGATGACGTCGGGAACGCGGAGAAGATCGAGAACTGGTTGAAGAGACTCGAGAACCACCCGAATGAAAGGTCGACACTCAACCTGTCTCTTTCATTCAACGATGTGACCGGCCGGACGGTCCTGCGGAGCGAGTACGATCAGAAAGCTCTGAGCGCGCGGGGCGTCGACGCACACAGCGTCGAGGTTGTGCTGCGCTACAAACAAGCCGTGGAACCGAAGTTCGTGGTCCTCACCTCCATGCCCACGACGCCATGAGCCGGAAGTGCCGGTTCCGTGAGCGTGCAAGAAGAAGCGAGAAAGGTGCAGCCAGCGTTGACCACATACATCGGGGCAGTGTTCAACAACGGATTCGTTTCGCGGTTGCTCGACGTGTCCCTCGACGCGAACACCACGGAGAACGAGGACTTCGAGCACGAGATCACCCGCCTCTGCCGGAGCATGCAGCGTGCTTCCTGGGCGCTGCCGCTGGCCACAGCCGCGGGCACGGTGGATCTTGTCGCGGAAGTGCTGGCGAGCTCCTTGCGAACGCGACTTCCGGCAGGTTTCGAGGAGAGGCTGACTCTCGCGGCCCGCGGCCGTCCGGTGCGGGAGTATCTGTCGGACGCGGCCTCCACCATCCGTAAGCTCGATGGCGTGACCGTTCCCGGTTACGGGGAGCTTGCCATGGCTCCGTGGGAGGCCCGCCTCGCGTTTCCGGAAGTGATCGACTTCAAATACTGGGTGGAGACCGACGAGTTCGAGAAACTCGACGCGTGTCTGTCGGCCGGGTTCGACAGCATGCATCCCGGAGAATGCGCGAGCAGGGCAACGGCTCTCATAGCGCAGGCGCAAGAAGCCCTGCTCCTCTTTCCGGATCCGGATGTTCTGCGCTCGACGCTTTCGCAGAGCATTCCGTGGGTGTCCAGCAGTGTCTTGCGGGAGATCGTCCGGATGGGAAATGAACACCTCACCGAGTTGCACGGAATCTCAGGACGATGACGGCGCCGAACGCCAACAGAGCCGCCACCTACCCCGACCGCGAAACCGCCCAATGGGCCACCCAGCAGGTCGTCACCGCCAACGAGCAGCTCATTCACCGCTGGCTCGCCCAGGCCACCCGCCCCCGTCTGACGATCGAGGCGTCGTGGCCGTCGCGCACCGAGCCGGTCGGCCGGGTGCTGCTGCAGGCGATGATGCTGGCCGGCCGCGAGCCCGTGGACGTACGCGCGGCCCGCGTGGTGCTCAGGCGCGACGCGACCCGCCCCCACGGCTTCGTCGTGCACGCCACGCTTCCCGTCTACCTGTAGAGCCCCGTAGAACCCCGCAGAGACCAGTAGAGGCTGATCACCGTGCCCCTGAGCCCCCTCGAACACGACCGCCGCCACGGCGAACTGGACCAGGTGATCCGCGCCTACGCCGGGCAGCCCGCCGACGACACCCCGGACAAGCCCAGCCAGGCCCTGACGGCGTACCTCCGTCACACCTGGCACACCCGCCCCTGGGCACTGGCCACGGCGGAGGTCCAGCTGAGGGAGTACGCCCGCAACCCGCCCGGCCGGCTCCGCCTGCGTCTCGGCGAGTTCTACGCGATCCCGGACGTCGGGCTTCCCGAGCAGGACATCCAGCAGTGGCTGTCCTGCCTCGCCGACCACATCAAGCACAGCGTCGAGACCGGCGAGGCCCCGCCGCCGGCCACCCCCGCCACCCACTGGGAATGGCACGCCCGCTTCCCCGAACTCGCCCAGTTCCTCGGCGGCTGGTTCTCCCAGGACATGCCGGACGAGTTCGACGACCATGACGCCGCCGTCGACGACTACGTCACGGGCACCCACCCACAGCTCGTCGCCCGCCTCGTCGGCGAAGTGCGCGAACTCCTCGCCCTCGACCTGGCCGAGTCCGACTCCGCCCTGGCCGTCGCCGAACTGGGCATGGAGGTCGACCCACCCGCCCCCTACAGCCCCGGCGCCTGGCTCACCCTCGTCGCCGAACGACTCGAGTCGCCGCGCGCGGACGCGGACTACGGGCCGGACACCGCTCAGTGAGGCGCGCGTCCCGTTCCCCGCCCCACGTGCACCGCGAAGGCCGCCCAGGCGGACGGGGCGACCACGACGACGGGGCCGCCCACGTCCTTCGAGTCACGGACCGCGACGGTGCCGGGTATGTTGCGGGCGACTTCGACGCATTCGCCGTTGCCGCTGCTGTGGCTGGACTTGGCGAACTCGAAGTGCGACACGGCTCACAGCTCCTTGCGGATACGTTCGATCAGTGCGGTGGAATCGCGAAGCGCGAGTCCGCTCCGGGCAATCCGTTCGAATGTGGCGTTGTGGCGCGCGGCGTCGGCCTCGCTCTCCAGCCAAAGGGTAGACGAGGTGGTGTCCATGTAGACCACGTCCATCGCGCCGGGTTCGGCGAACGAGACGACGCTGAAGGCGCTGGTCATCCCGGGATGGGAACCGGCGAAGAAGGGGAGGACCTGAAGCCTGACATGGGGCAGACGGGACGCCTCCGCCAGGTGCGCCAGTTGTGCGCGCATGACCTCTTGGCCGCCAACGAGCTGGCGCAGTGTGCCCTCGCCCACGACAGCCCACAGGCTGAGTGGGTTCGTGTCCGTCAAGCGTGCCTGCCGCGCGATCTTCGCTTCGACGAAGCGCTCGATGTCGTCGGGGTCGTCCCAGTCGGCGTTGCCGATCGCGAGAGCCCGGGCGTAGTCCGGAGTCTGCAGGAGGCCGGGGACGAAGGCCCCTTGCCAGGTACGGATGCCGGTCGCGATGTCCTCGAGGGCCACGTACTCAACGAGAGAGCGAAGCTCGGGGTATTGGTTCCACCACCCCTTGGCCTTGCGGCGCTCCCGGTCGGTCTTGGCGAGATTCAGCAGCCGTTCCACGGCCTTCGGATCGGTGACGCCGTACAAGTCGCACAGGATCTGGATGTCGGGATCGCGGAAGGGTACCCAGCCTCGTTCCATCTTGGCGACCTTGGCCGCGGTTGCCGAAAGTGCCTCCGCGGCTTGTGGCTGTGTCAGGCCGGCCGTGTCGCGCAGCGTCAGCAGTTCACCACCCAACTTGCGCGCGAGGACGGTGGATACGCGGTTGCCGCGCGTGAACGGGACTGCGGTCACGTCGGATTACCTCCTGGGTCGCGGCCAGTGTGCAGGTCGGCGAGCAGGGTCGCCAAGTCTGGAGACATATTTCCCTGAGACTTCTTGCCTGGAATGCGACCTCTCCACTACCTTCGGTGTTCAGTCGACCACTCGGTGACACCGGTCGGAGGAAGCGCGCCGTGCTGCCCCAATCGAACCGGCACCGCGCGGCAGACCCACCCCACCCGGCGCCCGCCCTCGCGCAAGGAGACGCACCCCGTGACCAACTCCTGCCCTCCCCCTCGACCCGCCAAGGGCAACGACCGTTACGACGCCGTCAGTTACACCCCGTACCCGAGCAACATCTCCCGCGCCCGCAGACGCGTCGCCCGACTCGCCGTCGACTGGGGCCACCCCGGCGTCGCCGGCGACGCGGCCCTGCTGGCGAGCGAGTTGTGTACGAACGCCCTGCTCCACGGGTGCTTACGGGACCGTCTGTTCCGTGTCGAGACGTCGCTGACCGGCACCGCGCTGCGCGTCGCGGTGACCGATCCGAGAGGTGAGCGGCTTCCGCATCCCGGCGCGCCCGTCGCGGACGACCAGTTCGGCCGCGGCCTCCTCATCGTCCGCACGCTCGCGAACCGCTGGGCCGTGGAGAAACTCACCGTCGGCAAGACCGTGTGGGCGGAACTGGACATGCGCGGGGACCCCGATGCCTGACCTGCTGAGGCGTCACCGCCGACACCGGCGTGCGGCGGCTGCGCGTCGGCGTCCACGGGGTCACGCGCACGGGACCACGTGGGAACCGGCCAAGGCACCGTCGCGATCACCCTGGCCGACACGGCACTCGCACCCTGGTCGACAAAGAGTGGTGTCCCGGCAGCCATGCGCATGATCTTGGTCAGGTCTGTGGGACCGTAGAGCACGGGAATGAGCTCGGACACCCCGAGCGTTCCCCTATGGGAGTCCGCGAGCAGCCCTTGCGGACTGGATCGAGAGAGGGTCGGCGGCCCGCACCAAGGGTTCACGCCACCCCGTGGTCACGGACCGTCACCGCAGTCGGTCACCGGCTCGGACGCGGCAGCAGTCGGCCCCCGGCCGGGATGCGGCCCGCCCAGGGCGCGCATACCGTCTGGCTCACGATCCCATCGTCCGTAAAGACGGGCGAGCGTACCCATCCCACCTGAAACCTATGCGTCGCGCGGCTAAGTGTTTTCCCCTAACGGGCTGAACTTTTGTTGATCGTGAGTCAGTTGGCCGCCCCGTCGCCCTACCCTTCAAAGGGTGAACCCATTGATGTCCCGAGAGTACGAGGCCGATGTTCCCGGGGGAGCGGCGCTCCCCGGCACCCTGCCCGACGCCCTGCGTGCCGAGCTGATCGCGTTCCGCCGCGACATGCACATGCACCCGGAGCTCGGCAACCAGGAGTTCCGCACCACCGCGGCGCTCAAGGAACGCCTGGAGCAGGCGGGCCTCAAGCCCCGCGTGCTCGACATCGGGACCGGGCTCATCTGTGACATCGGGATCGACGGCACCGAAGGCGTGGGGGACGGTGCGGTCGACGGCGGACGCGGCATGCTCGCCCTGCGCGCCGACATCGACGCGCTGCCCATCCCGGACACGAAGAGTGACTGCGCGTACCGCTCGACCGTGCCCGACCGCGCGCACGCCTGCGGCCACGACGTGCACACGACCGTCGTCCTGGGCGCCGGGCTCGTCCTCGCCGAGCTGCACCGCCAGGGGCTGCTGCCACACCCCGTCCGGCTGATCTTCCAGCCCGCCGAGGAGGTCCTGCCCGGGGGCGCGCCCGACGCCATCGACTCCGGAGTACTGGACGGCGTGGGGCGGATCATCGGTGTGCACTGCGACCCGAAGGTCGACGCCGGGCGGATCGGACTGCGCCACGGCCCCATCACCTCCGCCTGTGACCGGCTGGAGGTCTCACTCGACGGCGCCGGTGGCCACACCGCGCGCCCCCACCTCACGACCGACCTCGTCACCGCCGCGGCGCGCGTCGTCACCGACGTGCCCTCCCTCGTGGCCCGGCGTGTGGACGCCCGCAGCGGGCTCGCGGTGACCTGGGGACGGATCGAGTCCGGGCACGCGTGCAACGTCATCCCGCAGCACGCCGAACTCTCCGGAACCGTACGGTGCCTCGACCTGGAGGCCTGGCGGCAGGCGCCCGACCTGGTGCACGAGGCCATCGACGAGATCGCGAACCTGTACCGCGCCAAGTCCGAGATCAACTACATCCGGGGTGTCCCGCCGGTCGTCAACGACCCGGCGGTCACGGAGCTCCTCCACGACGCCATGACCTCTCGGCGGGGCCCGTACTCCGTCGAGGACACCGAGCAGAGCCTCGGCGGCGAGGACTTCTCCTGGTACCTGGAGCACGTGCCCGGTGCCATGGCCCGCCTCGGAGTTCGTACACCGGGCGAGCGCACCACCCGTGACCTGCACCGCGGCGACTTCGACGCGGACGAGTCGGCCATCACGGCGGGAGTCGAGCTCTTCACCGCGGCGGCCCTGCTGGACGCGATCCGCTAGTGCCGCGGTACTAGCCCTGCGAGGTCCCCGGGCTCCAGGACCCGGACGCGCCGTCCCATGCACGTGAGGCTTGCACGCCGTCCCGTGCGCGTGAGCCGTGCACGCGAGGATGGCGCGAAAGGGCCCCCGGGCCCCAGGTGACGCAGGGGGTACCCGGGCCGCCGGAGCGTCCGATGCCCCTATCGCTGCCCCTTCGTCCCCTTGCGTCACCCTGTCGTAACGGGTGGCGCGCGAACGTAACCCGGTGGCGGCACGGTTCGATAACGGCCAGGAGGAATTCCGTTCCCCTGCCCTTCTACGCGCGTTACTGTGCGCCGAAACCGCTGCGGTGCGGCGTGTTGGGGAAGCGGACCGGTGACGGCCGTGGGGATGAAGGGTGCTTGCTGTGCGTCTGATGTCTCGGAGGACCAGGTTCTCCCAAGCAGCGGTGGCCGTCTCGGTCATCGCCCTCGCCGCCGTGGGTTGCGGTAAGTCCAGCACCGAGTCGTCCGGTGGCGGTTCGGACAAGAGCTCGTCGGGTTACTCGGGCAAGGGCATAGGCCTCGCGTACGACATCGGTGGCAAGGGCGACCAGTCGTTCAACGACGCCGCGTTCGCCGGTTTCCAGAAGGCCGAGACCGAGTTCAAGATCGGCGGCCGGGACATCGAGCCGCAGGACGGCGAGTCCGACGCCGACAAGGTGCAGCGTCTGGAGCAGCTGGCCAAGGCCGGCTACAACCCGATCATCGGTGTCGGGTTCGTGTACGCGCCGGCCGTCAAGGAGGTCGCGGCGAAGTACCCGAAGATCTCCTTCGGCGTCATCGACGACGACAAGGACCAGGCGAAGAACGTCGCCGACCTGGTCTTCCACGAGGAGCAGTCGTCCTACCTCGCGGGCGTCGCGGCGGCGAAGGCCACCAAGAAGAACCACATCGGCTTCATCGGCGGCGTGGACATCCCGCTGATCCACAAGTTCGAGGCGGGCTTCGACCAGGGCGCCAAGTCGGTCAACCCGAGTATCAAGATCGAGTCGCAGTACCTGACGCAGACCCCCCAGGAGGGTGGCTTCGCCAGCCCCGACAAGGGCAAGGCCGCCGCCGACGGTCAGATCGACGCGGGCGCCGACGTGCTCTACCACGCGGCCGGCCTGTCCGGTCAGGGTGTCATCCAGTCCGCCGCCTCGCACAAGGTGTGGGCCATCGGCGTCGACTCCGACCAGTACGCGCAGAGTTCTCTGGCCAAGTACAAGGACTGGATCCTCGGCTCGGCCCTGAAGAACGTCGGCGGCGCCGTGTACGACCTGACCAAGTCCGTCGTCGACGGCAAGCCGCTGAACGGTGTCGTGCGCGGCGACCTGAAGTCGGGCGGCGTCGGTTTCGCCGACACCAACCCGAAGTACCAGGCGATGAAGGACGTCGTCGCCGCCGTCGACAAGGCGAAGCAGGACATCATCGACGGCAAGGTCACCGTCAAGACCCCGTGAACCGTGCCTGTGAACGCTGATCACTGATCACTGATCACTGATCAGCGATCACCGACGAAGGAGCCCCCTCCGGCCCGCAGGGCCGGAGGGGGCTCCTTCGTTCGCGGTCACACCTCTGTGAGCGCTGTGCGCTCGTCGGGACGGGCTGACTAGATCGGTTCGTCCGTCTCGATGCTGATCCTGTACACGCCGACGCCGGACTTCACCGGATTGATGGTGCACACGGCCTTCGACGTCTCGCCGTGGCGGGTGCTGACCCACTTGCCGTACACGTTGGCCGTGTCGCCGCGAGGCCCGATGCAGACCACCTTCACGCGGTGCTTGCTCAGGCGGGTGTTTCCCCCGGTGCACTTGCCGTACCCGGTCGACTGGTCCCTGGAGATCCAGGTGGAGCAGGTCGACGCGGCCGAGGCGGGTGTCGCGACACCGACCACGGTGCCCGACAGCACGACACCGACACCTATCGCGGTGGCGGTGAACTTGTTGAGTTTCACGATCCCCCTTGGATCAGAAGCGATTGCCGCGGGCTGGTCCGGCCCGCTGCCGCAGGCTGGTCCGGCCCGCGGAGATGCGCATCTCGAACAGCGATTCTTCCGGGGGGTACCTGCCGAAAAGATCCGACCTGGGAAGGATCTTGGACTGTGTCACGGTCTGGTACATGACACGCGAGGGGCGGGCGCCGGGTCCCGAGGCCGGGCGGATGGCCGGACCGGTTTGCCGACCGGACACGTCCCATGTGTTCGACAGCCGTTCCCCGAAGGTTCAAAACGGTCGCATAACACTCTGGCAAGGTGGGTTCTCTGCTATGTCTACGCGCGTTACGCTGCGGCGGAATCAGCGCCTGGTCTGGGCGCCTGCACAAAAGGAGTCACGTTCATGCGCCGGGTGTCCCGAATCGCGGTTGCGGGCGTTGCAACCGCATCCCTCGCCGTTGCTCTCTCCGCCTGTGGCGGCTCTTCCACCGACGCCCACAGTGGCGGCTCGGCCAAGGGTAAGGGCATCGGTCTCGCGTACGACATCGGTGGCAAGGGCGACCAGTCCTTCAACGATGCCGCGTTCACCGGTTTCCAGAAGGCCGAGACGGACCTCAAGATCGGCGGCCGGGACATCGAGCCGCAGGACGGCGAGTCCGACGCCGACAAGGTGCAGCGTCTGGAGCAGCTGGCCAAGTCGGGCTACAACCCGATCATCGGTGTCGGGTTCGTGTACGCGCCGGCCGTCAAGGAGGTCGCGGCGAAGTACCCGAAGATCACCTTCGGCATCATCGACGACGACAAGGTCCAGGCGAAGAACGTCGCCGACATGGTCTTCCACGAGGAGGAGGCCTCCTACCTGGCGGGCGTGGCCGCGGCCAAGTCCACCAAGAAGGACCACATCGGCTTCATCGGCGGCGTCGACATCCCGCTGATCCACAAGTTCCAGGCCGGCTACGTCCAGGGCGCCAAGTCGGTCAACCCGAGCATCAAGATCGAGTCGCAGTACCTGACGCAGACCCCCCAGGAGGGTGGCTTCGCCAGCCCCGACAAGGGCAAGGACGCCGCCGAGGGCCAGATCGACGCCGGCGCCGACGTGCTCTACGCCGCCGCGGGCCTGTCGGGCCAGGGTGTCATCCAGTCCGCCGCCTCGCACAAGGTGTGGGCCATCGGTGTCGACTCGGACCAGTACAGCCAGGACGCGCTGGCCAAGTACAAGGACTACATCCTGACCTCGGCCACCAAGGACGTCGCCGGGGCTGTCTACAACCTCGCGAAGTCGGTCCAGGACGGCAAGCCCGCGACCGGCGTCGTCCGTGCGAGCCTCGCCACCGGCGGTGTCGGCCTCGCCGACTCGAACCCGGTGTTCAAGAACAACGCCGCCCTGCAGGCCGCGCTGAAGAAGGCCGAGGCCGGCATCAAGGACGGCTCGATCACGGTCAAGACCTCCTGATCCGAGTCCCGGTCCCCGCCAGGTCACGACGTCATCACCAGACGTCGAAACCATGGCCACGGCGACGCTGAAATGGCAGCGTTACGGCCACGGAACGGGGTGTGGGGAGGATGACTCCTCATGCCCCGTTCGCGCGGCAAAATGCTCGGACAGCATCTGAAGTGATCGACAGCAGATCACCTTCGGTCGGTCCGGGCACTATTTAAAGCAGGGGCGCTACGCGCGTAGATGGCCCCTTTTCCAAGGAGAGTGCGCCATCGACGCGTCCAGCAGCCCTCCCCTCACCGCGCAGTCGACCGCGGTCGAGCTGGCGGGGATCACCAAGCGGTTCCCGGGTGTGGTGGCCAACCACGACATCCATCTGAGCGTCCGAAAAGGCACCGTCCACGCCCTCGTCGGCGAGAACGGTGCCGGCAAGTCGACGCTGATGAAGATCCTCTACGGCATGCAGAAGCCGGACGAGGGCACGATCGCCGTCGACGGCGAGCAGGTCACCTTCTCGTCGCCCGCCGACGCCATCACCCGCGGCATCGGCATGGTCCACCAGCACTTCATGCTCGCCGACAACCTCACCGTCCTGGAGAACGTCGTCCTGGGCAGCGAGAAGCTGTACGGCATCGGCGGCGGCGCCCGTAAGAAGATCAAGGAGATCTCGGACCGGTACGGGCTGAACGTCCGCCCGGACGTGCTCGTCGAGAGCCTCGGTGTCGCCGAGCGCCAGCGCGTCGAGATCCTCAAGGTCCTCTTCCGCGGCGCCCGCACCCTCATCCTGGACGAGCCCACCGCCGTACTGGTGCCGCAGGAGGTCGACGCACTCTTCGACAACCTGCGCGAGCTCAAGTCCGAGGGCCTGGCCGTCATCTTCATCTCGCACAAGCTGGGCGAGGTCCTGTCGGTCGCCGACGAGATCACGGTCATCCGGCGCGGTACGACGGTCGGTACCGCCGTTCCGGCCGAGACGACCCCCCGCCAGCTCGCCGAGATGATGGTCGGCAGTGAGCTGCCGACCCCGGAGACCGCCGAGTCGACCGTCACGGACAAGCCGGTGATCGAGGTCGAGGGCCTCACCGCCTACGCCGAAGGCGGCGCCTCGCTCGGCGAGCTCGCCGAGCCGACGGGCGCCGGTCTGGTCACGGAGGAGAAGGCCGAGACCGCCGGCGCGGTGCGACGCGTTCTCGACGACGTCACCTTCACCATCCACGCGGGCGAGGTCATGGGCATCGCCGGTGTCGAGGGCAACGGCCAGACCGAGCTCATCGACGCGCTGATCGGCCTCAAGCACGCCGACGCGGGCTCCGTCGCCTTCCTCGGCGAGGAGATCACCGGCTGGCCCACCCGCAAGCGCCGCGAGCAGGGCATCGGCTACATCCCCGAGGACCGCCACCGCCACGGCCTGCTGCTGGACTTCCCGCTCTGGGAGAACCGCATCCTCGGCCATGTCACCGAGCGCCCCAACGCCAAGGGCTTCTGGCTCGACATCAAGGGCGCCCAGGAGGACACCCGGCGGATCGTCGAGGAGTACGACGTCCGCACCCCCGGCATCGACGTCACCGCCGCCTCGCTCTCCGGCGGCAACCAGCAGAAGCTGATCGTCGGCCGCGAGATGAGCCACAAGCCGCGCTTCCTGATCGCCGCCCACCCCACCCGCGGTGTGGACGTCGGCGCGCAGGCCGCGATCTGGGACCAGATCCGCGAGGCCCGCCGCGAAGGCCTGGCCGTGCTGCTGATCTCGGCCGACCTGGACGAGCTGATCGGCCTGTCCGACACCCTCAGGGTGATCTACAACGGCAGGCTCGTGGCGGACGCCGACCCGGCGACCGTCACCCCGGAGGAACTCGGCTCGGCCATGACCGGCGCCGCCTCCGGACACCTGGAGCACGTAGCGGAAAGCGCCGCCCCGGAGGACGAGGCCCGATGAAGAAGTTCGACAAGGAGCGCGTGCTCCTCGCGGTGGCCGGCCCGGTCATCGCGCTCGTCACGGCGATCGCACTGACCTCGGTCGTGCTGCTCGCCTCGGGCAAGAGCGCGTTCGAGCCGTACTCCCTGATGCTTCAGCAGGCGACGTACTCCGACACCCAGGTACTGATCGTCAACCAGGCGTCGCTGTACTACATCGCGGCACTCGGCGTGGCCATCGGCTTCCGCATGAACCTGTTCAACATCGGTGTGGACGGCCAGTACCGCCTCGGCGCGATGATGACCGCGGTGGTCGGCGCGCACCTCGCGCTGCCGTCCTTCCTGCAGATCCCCGTGCTGATGATCGTCGCCATGTGCACCGGCGCCTTCTGGGCCGGCATCGCGGGCCTCCTGAAGGTCACCCGCGGAGTGAGCGAGGTCGTCGCGACGATCATGCTCAACGCGATCGCCACCAGCCTCATCGGCTACCTCACCGCGGAGAACATCTGGGGTGTGCAGGTCGGCAACAACAACACGACCGGCATCATGAAGAAGTCCGGCTGGTTCCCCGGCATCGACCTGGGCTCGGACGTCGGCGAGATCTACGGCATGGTCTTCCTCGCGGTGCTCCTGGGCGTCCTGTACTGGCTCGTCCTCAACCGCACCCGCTTCGGCTTCGACCTGCGCGCCACCGGCGCCTCCGAGGAGGCCGCCGCCGCCTCCGGTGTCGACGCCAAGCGGATGGTGCTCACCGCGATGCTGATCTCCGGCGCGATCGCCGGTCTCTCGGGGCTGCCGCTGCTCCTCGGCGACGCCCACACCTACAGCCTGAGCTTCCCCGCCGGCCTCGGCTTCACCGCCATCGGCATCGCGCTGCTCGGCCGCAACAACCCGGGCGGCATCGCCCTCGCCGCACTCCTGTGGGCCTTCCTCGACAAGGCGTCCCCGGCTCTCGACTACGCGACCCCGGTGGCGTACGAGAAGGAGATCGCCACGATCATGCAGGGCCTGATCGTCTTCGCGGTCGTCATCTCGTACGAGGCCGTACGTGTCTGGGGCCTGCGCCGCCAGCAGAAGCGGGTCGGTGAGGAACTGGCCGCCGCGGCCGCCGCCAACAACAACTCCCCGAAGGAGGTGGCTGCCCGATGAGCACCGCGACCGTCGCCAAGCCGCAGGCGAAGCAGCCCGGCAAGGGCAGCCGCCGAATGTCCCTGCCGGTACTCCTGCTCGTCATCGCGGGTGTACTGATCCTGACCTCGATCGTCCGCCTGATCACCGGCGCCGAGGGCATCACCTCCACCGGACAGATGTCCACGGCGCTGCGCCTCGCGGTGCCGATCGGCCTCGCGGGTCTCGGCGGTCTGTGGGCCGAGCGTGCGGGCGTCGTCAACATCGGCCTCGAGGGCATGATGATCCTCGGCACCTGGTTCGGTGCCTGGGCGGGTTACCAGTGGGGCCCGTGGACCGGTGTCGCCTTCGGCATCATCGGCGGCTGCCTCGGCGGCGTCCTGCACGCCATCGCCACCGTGACGTTCAACGTCAACCACATCGTCTCCGGTGTGGCCATCAACATCCTGGCGCTCGGCACCACCCGCTATCTCTCCAAGTTCACCTTCGAGAACGCGCCGCAGGGCTCCTCCAAGCAGTCCCCGCCGATCGACTCGCTCGGCACCTTCGACATCCCAGGGCTGTCGAGCTGGCTGTCCACCCTCAACGGGAAGCACTGGTTCCTGGTCTCGGACATCGCGGGCCTGCTCGGCGGACTGGTCACCGACCTGTCGCCGCTCACCCTCGTCGCGGTGGCCCTCGTCCCGGCGACCTGGTGGGTGCTGTGGCGCACGGCCTTCGGCCTGCGCCTGCGCTCCTGCGGTGAGAACCCGGTGGCCGCCGAGTCCCTCGGCGTCAACGTCTACAAGTACAAGTACATCGCCGTGATCATCTCGGGCGGCTTCGCCGGCCTCGGCGGTGCCTTCCTGTCCATCGTGGCGTCCAACGTCTACCTCGACGGTCAGACGGCCGGGCGCGGCTACATCGGTCTCGCCGCGATGATCTTCGGTAACTGGATGCCGGGCGGCCTCGCCCTCGGCGCGGGCCTGTTCGGCTACACCGACAGCCTCAACCTGCGCGGCGGCGGCACCAACGTGCACGCGCTGATCCTGCTCATCGCGATCCTGCTGGTGTTCGCCGTGGCCTACCTGGCCTGGAAGAAGCGGGTCGTGCCTGCGGTCGTCACCGCCGTGGTCTCGGCGCTGATGTTCGTCTGGTACCTCGCCACCGACGAGGTCCCGCAGCAGTTCGTGAGCGCCACTCCGTACGTCGTGACCCTGCTCGTGCTCTCGCTCTCCGCCCAGCATCTGCGGATGCCGAAGGCGGACGGCCTGCCGTACCGGAGAGGACAGGGCAAGTGACCTCCCCGGAGGCAGGATCCGTGGAGCCCGGATCCCGGGAAGCCGACTGGGAGGCCCTGCGGGAGCTCGCGCGGGACGCCATGTCCCGTGCCTACGCCCCCTACTCGGAGTTCCCGGTGGGTGCCGCGGCGCTCGTCGACGACGGCCGGACCGTCACCGGCTGCAACGTCGAGAACGCCTCGTACGGGCTCGGGCTGTGCGCCGAGTGCGGTCTCGTCTCCCAGCTGCAGAACAGCGGGGGCGGCCGGCTGACGCACTTCACCTGCGTCGACGGGCGGGGCGAGATCCTTGTCCCGTGCGGACGCTGCCGCCAGCTGCTGTACGAGTTCGGCGGCCCCGGCCTGCTCGTGGAGACGCCGGCCGGGATCCTGCCGCTCTCCGAGATGCTGCCGCAGGCCTTCGGGCCGGAGAATCTCACCAAGTAACGCCTCCGCGGCCCCTCCCGACGACCGGTCGGGAGGGGCCGCGGATGTTCGGAAGTCTTCGGAAGGAAAGTCATGGCCATGGACGCCGTCTCCGTCATCCGCACCAAGCGGGACCGCGGTGAGCTCAGCGACACACAGATCGACTGGGTCATCGACGCGTACACCCGCGGCGAGGTCGCCGACTACCAGATGGCCGCCCTCAACATGGCGATCCTGCTCAACGGCATGAACCGCCGCGAGATCGCCCGCTGGACCGCCGCGATGATCGCGTCGGGCGAGCGCATGGAGTTCTCCTCGCTGTCCCGTCCGACCGCCGACAAGCACTCCACGGGCGGCGTCGGTGACAAGATCACGCTCCCGCTGGCTCCGCTGGTCGCGGCCTGCGGTGCCGCGGTGCCGCAGCTGTCCGGGCGCGGCCTCGGCCACACCGGCGGCACGCTCGACAAGCTGGAGTCGATCCCCGGCTGGCGGGCCCTGCTCTCCAACGAGGAGATGCTGCACGTCCTCGACACCACGGGCGCGGTGATCTGCGCGGCGGGCGACGGTCTGGCCCCCGCCGACAAGAAGCTCTACGCACTCCGTGACGTCACGGGCACGGTGGAGGCGATCCCGCTGATCGCGTCCTCGATCATGTCGAAGAAGATCGCCGAGGGTACGGGTTCGCTCGTGCTGGACGTGAAGGTGGGCACCGGCGCCTTCATGAAGACCATCGAGGACGCCCGGGAGCTGGCCTCCACGATGGTCGGCCTGGGCACCGACCATGGAGTGCGCACGGTCGCGCTGCTGACCGACATGTCGACCCCGCTGGGCCTGACGGCCGGCAACGCGCTCGAGGTACGGGAGTCCGTCGAGGTGCTGGCCGGCGGCGGTCCCTCGGACGTCGTCGAGCTCACCATCGCCCTGGCGCGCGAGATGCTGGACGCCGCGGGCGTGAAGGACGCGGACCCGGCGAAGGCCCTCGCCGACGGTTCCGCGATGGACGTCTGGCGCCGCATGATCGCCGCGCAGGGCGGTGACCCGGACGCCGAACTCCCCACCTCGCGCGAGCAGCACGTGGTGACGGCGGCGTCCTCGGGCGTGCTGACCCGCCTCGACGCGTACGACATCGGCATCGCCGCCTGGCGGCTGGGCGCCGGGCGTGCGCGCAAGGAGGACCCGGTGCAGGCCGCCGCCGGCGTCGAGCTGCACGCCAAGCCCGGTGACACCGTCACCGCGGGCCAGCCCCTGCTGACCCTCCACACCGACACCCCCGAGCGGTTCGCGTACGCGCTGGAGTCGGTCGAGGGTTCGTACGACATCGCGGCCGCGGGTACGGAGTTCAAGCCGAGTCCGATCGTGTTGGACCGGATCGCCTGACGCTCCGTCGCACACGTCCTGGGAGGGGTCGGCGCCTGGTGCGCCGGCCCCTCCTCGCATGCAACCAGGCTCGGTTCGGTGCGTGCCTCTGCCGGGTGCGGGTGCGGCAGAGTGGGGCTGTCCTTGGCCGGGGCGGTGTCGGGCACCGCCGCCGTGAGGGCGCAACCCTGGTCGGGCGGGGCACTTTGCGTCAGCCCAGTACGGCCGCGATCACCACCAGGGCCGGGACGGACAGGATCGTCGACAGCAGGATCGACTCGCGGGCCAGGGTCTCGCCGACGCGGTAGCGCGAGGCGTAGGTGAAGAGGTTCTGGGCGGCGGGCAGCGCCGAGGTGACCACGACGTCGAGCAGGGGCGCGCCGTGCAGCCCGAACACGCCGGCCGCGAGCGCCCAGGCCACCGCGGGCTGGCCGACCGCCTTCAGCGCGACGGACAGCAGCACCGGGTGCCGGTCCGCGCCACGGCCGGGCAGCGCGCTGCCGCACAGCGAGATGCCGAACGCCAGCAGCACCGCGGGCACCGACATGTTCCCGATCAGGGTGAGCGGGTCCATGACCGGCCCCGGCACTCTCAGACCGCTCGCCGACACGGCGACCCCGGCGAGCGAGCCGACGGCGATGGGGTTGCGCAGGGGTGTGACGAGCCGCAGCCACACCGAACCCTTCTCGCCCGGCCCCGACAGGTCCAGGACGGTCAGTGCGAGGGGCGTGACCACGATCTGCTGGAACAGCAGCACCGGCGCGACCAGCGAGGCGTCACCGAGCACGTACACCGCGATCGGGATGCCGAGGTTGCCCGAGTTGACGTAGCTGGAGCACAGGGCGCCGATCGTCGTCCGGCCCACACCCCAGCCGCGTAGGGCACCCACCACGACGAAGGCGCCTGCCGCCGCGGCCGTGCTCAGGGCGGTGACCAGCAGCCGGCTGGAGAAGATCACCGACAGGTCGGCGCGGGCGAGCGTGGTGAACAGCAGCGCGGGTGAGGCCACATGGAAGGCGAGCTTGGTCAGCACCTCCCTGCCGTTCTCCCCGAGGTAGCCCCGGCGGCCGATCAGCCAGCCGACGCCGATGACGACGGCGATCACCGCGAACCCGGTCAGCACCCCCTGCACGGCACCTCCTTGTGGGACGGGAGGCGGCCTGGCGGACGGTCGGGCACGGGTTCGTGGGGCATACACCCAACCCTCCGGGGAAGGCCGGGCGCGGGTCAATGTGATCCTTACGGCACGCGGGCGGGCGAGGGCGGCTGCCGGGCCCCGATGAGTTCGCCGCCTCCGGCCGGTCTACCGCCCGTGGACGCCATGACACCCGCCGTACTCGTGCTGCCCGCGCCCGTCACCCGCGACGAGGTGCCGCGGCTCTGC
Organism: Streptomyces sp. NPDC005195; assembly: GCF_040608315.1. Taxonomy (NCBI): domain Bacteria; kingdom Bacillati; phylum Actinomycetota; class Actinomycetes; order Kitasatosporales; family Streptomycetaceae; genus Streptomyces; species Streptomyces sp. NPDC005195. The sequence continues at coordinate 36,080 of NZ_JBEXHZ010000042.1, read as the reverse complement.
GACGACGTGCGCGCGCGGCTGGCGGCGACGGGCGGCGGAGTGGTCGTCTGTGACGTCGCCGGGCTCGGGCCTCCCGGGCTCGCCACCGTCGAGGCCCTGGCCCGGATGGAGCTCGCCGCGCGCCGGGCCGGCGGACGCATACGTCTGCGCGATCCGGCCCCGCCGCTGCGCGCCCTCCTCGATCTAGTGGGCCTCCGCTTCGAGCTGGAGGGGGAGTCCGAAGAGCGGGAACCAGCGCTCGGTGTCGAGGAAGCAGTGGAACCCGGTGATCCGGCCGTCTGAGATCTCCAGGGCCTGGATCGCCCAGGCGCCGAAGCCGCCCTTCTCCGGGTCCGGCTTGTAGTGCGCGAAGCCCGGCAGACCGTTCACCGAGACCGGGAGCAGGCGCGAACCCGCGCAGGAGGCGCCGAGCGTCGTCATGAAGCCCGTGATGTCGCCGGGGCCGCGCAGCCACAGGTCGAACGGCGGCATCGTCATGATCGCGTCCTCGTGGAGCAGCGCGGTCAGGGCCGTCATGTCATAGCCCTCGAACGCGGCGACATAGCGCTCCAGGAGCTTCTGCTGCTCCTCGTCGAGCGGGTCGGAGACGGCGCCCGGGGTGCTTTCCCGCTCCGCGAGGGTGGCGCGGGCCCGCTGCAGCGCGCTGTTGACGGAGGCGACCGTGGTGCCGAGCAGCTCGGCGACCTCGCTCGCCTTCCACGCGAGGACCTCGCGCAGGATGAGCACGGCCCGCTGCTTGGGCGGCAACTGCTGGAGCGCGGCCATGAAGGCGAGCCGCACCGACTCCTTGGCCACCGCCGCCTCGGCCGGGTCGCTGATGGTGGGCAGCACGCGGGCGTCGGGCACCGGCTCCAGCCAGGTGTTGTCCGGGCGCGGGGTGAGCGCCGCCTGGGCGAGCGGCGAGGGGCCGGTGAGATCCATGGGCCGGGCCCTTCTGTTGCCGGCGTTCAGCATGTCCAGGCACACGTTCGTGGCGATCCGGTACAGCCAGGAGCGTATCGACGAGCGGCCCTCGAACTTGTCGTAGCTCCGCCAGGCGCGGACCATCGTGTCCTGCACCGCGTCCTCCGCCTCGAAGGAGGAGCCGAGCATCCGGTAGCAGTACCCGGTCAGCTCGACCCGGTGCTTCTCCAGCCGGACGTCCAGGTCTGTCGTCGTCGCCGTGCCCTCGCTCATGGCCAACCCACCCCTGTGGCTGTTCCCGTCGTGCCGCCGCTTCGCTGCGCCGGCACCTCGGAAGCTACCGCAGCCCACTGACAATGGCCCACGAAGTGGGAAAAGGAGCAGGTCGGACCGGTTGCCCCGGACCTGAACGGACGCCGACTCCCTTCGCCCACGCGTTCGACGACGCCGCGCCGGACGGCCTCGGGCGAGCCGGCTCAGTGGGCCAGGACCGGCTTGCGGGCCGCCTGGACCCGCGCCGCGTGCGAGCCGAGGAGGGTGATCGACACGACGCCGAGCACCGCGAGCAGCCCGAGCACCACCGTGCCGGCCCAGCCCCCCGCGTGGAAGGCGACGGCGCCGAGGGTGCTGCCGGCGCTGGAGCCGATGTAGTACGCGGACTGGTAGAGGGCGGACGCCTGGGCGCGGCCCTCCTTGGCGGTGTGGCTCACCGACGAGGACGCCACCGCGTGGCCCGCGAAGAAGCCCGCGGTGATCAGGACAAGACCGAGCAGGACCAGCGGGAGGGAGTCGGCCAGCGAGAGGAGGAGCCCGGCGGTGGTCGTGCCGCCCGCCAGGTAGAGGGAGCCGCGCCGGCCCACGCGGTCGACCAGCCGGCCCGCCGTCGACGCCGACACCGTACCGACCAGGTAGACGAGGAAGATGGAGCCGATGACGCCCTGGGGGAGTGAGAACGGGGCGTCGGTCAGGCGGTAGCCGATCACCGTGTAGACCCCGCCGAAGACCATCATGAACAGCGCGCCGATCGCGTACAGCCGGCACAGCAGCGGGTTGGCGAGGTGGTCGCGGACCGTGCGGACCAGCGCCCGCGGCCGCGGCGAGCCCGGGGTGAAGTGCCGGGGCGCGGGCAGCAGCAGCCGGAAGGCCACCGCGCACGCCACCGCGATCACGCCGATCGTGGCGACGGCGATCCGCCAGCCCCATTCCTGCGCGACCCAGCCGGTGATGACCCGGCCGCTCATCCCGCCGACGCTGTTGCCCGCCACGAAGAGGCCGATCGCCGTGATCAGGGCCTTGGGACGGACCTCCTCCGCCAGGTACGCCGTCGCCGAGGCGGGCAGCCCCGCCAGCGCCGCGCCCTGGAGCGCGCGCAGCGCCACCAGCGCGCCGATCGACGGCGCGAAGGGTACGAGCAGCCCGACCGCCACCGCGACCACCAGCGACGCCGTCATCAACGTACGCCGTCCGTAACGCTCCGAGAGCGCGCTCATCGGGAGGACGAAGAGCGCGAGGCCGCCCGTCGCGGCCGAGACCGTCCAGCTCGCCTGGCTCGCGGTCACGCCGAGGTCCGTGGAGATCAGCGGGAGGAGGGCCTGCGTGGAGTAGAGGAGCGCGAAGGTCGCGACACCGGCGAGGAACAGGGCGAAGCTCATCCGGCGGTAGCCGGGCCCGCCCGGGGCCAGACGGGAGTCGGCGGACGCGGGGACGGCGGCTGCGGCGGCGTCCACGGTGGTGGACGCCCCGGTACTGGCGGAAGGCATGTTTCGAACGTAAGGTCCCACCATTCATCCGTCCAATGCATGGAATCGCCATAATCGTTCCCATGGCGCATCAGCAGAGGTCACAGAGTCACCTGTCACCGTCCAGTGACACAGAAGACATCGTCACGGTCCTCGTCCCGCGGCTCGCGCACTTCGCCGGGGTCGCCCGCACCGAGCATGTGACGAGGGCCGCGCAGGAGATGCGGGTCCCGCAGTCGACCCTGTCGCGGGCCATGGTCCGGCTCGAGCAGGATCTGGGCGTCGACCTGTTCGCGCGCCGCGGCCGTACGGTCGCCCTCACCCCCGCCGGCCGTACGTTCCTCTCGTCCGTCGAGCGGGCCCTCGCCGAGATCGGGCGCGCCGCCGACGAGGTGCGCGCGGACGCCGACCCGGCCACCGGCAAGGTCGCCTTCGGCTTCCTGCACACGATGGGGTCGGAGACCGTCCCCGGGCTCATCCGTGCCTTCCGCGCCGACCATCCCCGGGTCCGCTTCAGCCTCGTCCAGAACTACGGCGAGGCGATGCTGGAGCGACTGCGCTCGGGCGAGCTGGACCTGTGCCTCACCTCGCCCGTGCCCGACGCGCCCGACCTGGTCGGCCGCCTCCTCGACGAGCAGAAACTGCGGCTCGTCGTCCCCGCCGACCACCGGCTCGCGGCCCGCCGGCGCGTCCGGCTGGCCGAGGCCGCCGACGAGACCTTCGTGACCCTCGAACCCGGCTACGGCATGCGGCGCATCGCCGACGACCTCTGCCAGGAGGCGGGATTCAGGCCGCGGATCGCCTTCGAGGGCGAGGAGACCGAGACGCTCCGCGGTCTCGTCGCCGCCGGTCTCGGCGTCGCCCTGCTGCCGCCACCGGCGGTGCCCCGCCCGGGAGTCGTCGAACTGACGGTCACCGCTCCGCGCGCGGTCCGCGAGATCGCGGTGGCGTGGCTGGACGGCCACCCGGACACCCCGCCCGTGGCGGCCTTCAAGAAGTTCCTGCTGTCACGACGGGGCCGCCTGCTCCCGGACCAGGGGTACGGGGAGCACCGGGAGCAGCCCTCCAGGGCGCGGGACAGCCGTCAGTGACGCAGCGCCTTCCCGAAGCCCGAGGCGAGCGGCATCCGCAGGCCCAGCGGCGGTGGCGCCGCGAGCGCGTCCTCCAGCGGGCGGGACAGCCCGCGCCCGAACAGCGCCCCCATCACGAAGTCCTCGGCCAGCGCGTGGACTTCGGTCCGGTGCTGGTGCAACCCGTGCCCGTCGGAGTGGACCTCGAAGCGGCAGACGTCACGGTTGGACTTCTTGGCGCGGGCCGCGAGCCGGAAGGACAGTTCCGGGTCGGTGCGCTCGTCGTTGGTGCCGTGCACGATCAGCACGCGCCGCCCGCTGAGCTGTCTCACCGGTTCGGGTGGCGCCGCCATGTCCTCCTCGGGCAGCCAGGGTGCCAGCGCCAGCACGGAGTTGACGGCGGTGTGACCGGCCGCGCGCAGCGCCGCCCGGCCTCCCATGTCGACCCCGGCGAGGCAGACGGGAACGTCGCCGTACCGGCGTACGACCTCGTCGGCCGCCCAGGACGCGTCGCCCGCGAGATGCGCCTCGCTGCCGTTCCAGCCGCGGAAGCGGTAGTGCACGACGTGGGCGGCCAGTCCCTCCGTCTGCCCCGCGCGCGTGAGGCGACGGCCCAACGCGCGTACGGAGGCGCTAGCCCACATGGGGGAAGGCCTGCGGCCGGAGGTCTCGTCGCCGCCCGGGAGCAGCAGAACCACTCCGCTGACCGCGGTCGGCTCCGGGCCCAGTGCCCTCCCCAGACGGGCGCTGCGCACCGGTGTCGCTTGCTGTGCCATGACAGAACAGTGTCAGAAGTGACGGTGTACGCCACCCGTCCGCCGGGTCACCGTTACATATCGACGGATCGGGACGACGGAATGTCTACGCGCGTAGGGGCTACAGTGCGCGAATGACGAGCCAGATCCGGAACACCCCGAGCTCGGAACAGATCCGCCGGGCGCCCAAGGTCCTGCTGCACGATCACCTCGACGGGGGCCTGCGCCCTGGGACGATCGTCGAACTCGCCCGGGAGACCGGCTATTCCGGCCTCCCCGAGACCGACCCCGGCACACTCGGCGTCTGGTTCAGGGAGGCCGCCGACTCCGGCTCCCTCGAGCGGTACCTGGAGACCTTCGCGCACACCTGCGCCGTCATGCAGACCCGTGAGGCGCTGGTGCGGGTCGCCGCCGAGTGCGCCGAGGACCTCGCCGAGGACGGGGTCGTCTACGCCGAGGTGCGTTACGCCCCCGAGCAGCATCTGGAGCGCGGGCTCACCCTCGAAGAGGTCGTGGAGGCGGTCAACGAGGGCTTCCGGGAGGGCGAGCGCCGGGCGCGGGAGAACGGCCACCGCATCCGGGTGGGCGCGCTGCTCACCGCGATGCGGCACGCGGCCCGTTCCCTGGAGATCGCCGAACTGGCCAACCGCTACCGGGATTCGGGGGTCGTCGGCTTCGACATCGCGGGCGCCGAGGCCGGCTTCCCGCCCACCCGGCATCTCGACGCGTTCGAGTACCTCAAGCGCGAGAACAACCACTTCACCATCCACGCGGGCGAGGCCTTCGGGCTGCCGTCCATCTGGCAGGCGCTCCAGTGGTGCGGCGCGGACCGGCTCGGCCACGGCGTCCGGATCATCGACGACATCGAGGTCGCGGAGGACGGCACGGTGACGCTCGGACGCCTCGCGTCGTACGTCCGTGACAAGCGAATCCCGCTGGAGCTGTGCCCCAGCTCCAACCTCCAGACCGGGGCCGCGGACTCCTACGCCGAGCACCCGATCGGGTTGTTGCGGCGGTTGCACTTCCGGGCCACGGTGAACACGGACAACCGGCTCATGTCCGGGACGAGCATGAGCCGCGAATTCGAGCACCTTGTCGACGCGTTCGGTTATTCGCTCGATGATCTGCAGTGGTTCTCGGTCAATGCTATGAAGTCAGCATTCATTCCTTTCGATGAACGACTCGCGATGATCAATGACGTGATCAAGCCGGGATATGCCGAGCTGAAGTCCGAATGGCTGTTCCAGCAGACCTCTTCCACCAGGGGTTCCTTGGAGAAGCAGGCCTGATCTGAGTGGCCGGGGACGGTCGGGTCTTCACTCATTCTCCATGACTCGACCGGTTTTCGATGTTTGCGGAGTGCCGCTTTGCGTGTTTACGGTTTTAGACCGCTCACCTCCCCGTCACACGGATCCAAGGACGCATTCCATATGAAGCAGTCTGCTGCCAAGACCCTCGGTGTCGCCGCTCTCGGTGCCGCTTTCGCCGCCGCGGGCGCCGGTGCCGCGAACGCGGCACCGGCCTTGCCGGACGCCTCGTCGGCGCTGGGCACCGTCACCCAGGCGCTGCCCACGCAGAACCTGACCGGTGTGCTGCCGGGCGCGGGCCAGGCGCTTGCCCAGGGTCAGAGCGCGCTCGGAGCGGGTGTGACGGCCGCCCAGCCCGCCGCCGCGAACGTGCTCGCGAACGGCCCCACCGCGCCGGTGGCCGGACTGCTCGGCGGTCTGCCGCTGCAGGGCCTGCCGACGCACGGCCTGCCGCTGAACGGCCTGCCGCTCGGCTGACCCACGCCGTCCGGGCTCAGGCCCGCACACGCGACAACGCCGGTGGGGCGCACCCGACTCGGATGCGCCCCACCGGCGCGTCGTGCCGCGCGGCGAGGACCTCGCCGACGCGTGACTACCAGGCGGTGCGGACCTTGTCCTCGGACGGGAACAGGATCCACAGCGCTATGTAGAGCAGGAACTGCGGGCCGGGCAGCAGGCAGGAGAGTACGAAGATCACCCGCATCGTCGTCGCGGAGGTGCCGAAGCGCCGTGCGAGCGCTGCGCACACTCCGCCGATCATGCGGCCGTTGGTGGGGCGGGCGAGGGCGCTCATGAGGACTCCTTCGTGAACCGTGCCTGACCGTGTGCCGGATACCCGGCCTCGATGTCTTCAACGCTACGGTGACGAAGCGGACGAAGCGTCGCTCTACGGTGCGATGCCGACCCTGGGAATCGTCGGGGTCCGACCCTGAGCCGTGTCCTCCCGGGGGAGGGCCGCACGGCGTCTGGTCTCGGCCCGGCGGCGGAGACCCACCCTGGCGGCGGGCACGACCGCGGCATGGGCCAGTGCCACACCGACGGTGTTGAGCAGCAGCGAGTCGACGTCCACGACCTGCCCGGGAACGCCGGTCTGCAGCAGCTCGATGCCCAGCGAGATCAGGGCGCCGGCGGCGACCGTGCGGACCAGGGACCCGAGGGGGGAGGCGCTCGGTCTGCCGCCCGCCAACGGGAGCAGAACACCGAGCGGGGCGAGCAGTCCCAGTCCCTCGCCGATACGGCGGGCGGCAAGCGCGGGGCCCAGGGCGAGGTCGGCCCTGATGCCGGCGAACGGGCGCAGATTCGCGGGGCTCACCCAGGGGACGTCCAGCGGACGCAGCGTGATCCAGGCGACGAGCGCGAGATGCGCGACGAGGAGGAGAGCTCCTGCCGCACGGACGCGGATCACGGCGCTGCCGCCGTCTTCGCCTTGACGTTGCACGCCTCCCAAGACGCGGCGGCCGGCCGGATCGGTTCCGGGTCGGCGGCGGGCTTGGCGTCCAGGGGTGAGGCGTGCGCCACACCCACGGGTCCCCGGGCCGGTCTCCCGGCTCTCCGCGGCGGCCGGGGGCACCCCCTGGCCGACGGTCAGGCGCCGTCGACCGCCGTGGAGGGCGGGGCCTTCGTGCCGGGACCGGAGCGGACGTCCGAGGTGCACTGGTAACGGCGCGGCGCGGTCGCGTCGGGGGCGCCGAGGACGACCGAACCGTCGTCCTCCGCCGCGGCGGAGTCGGAGAAGGTGCAGACGATCTGGGCCAGGGCCGCCGGCGTCAGCTCCCGGGGCGGGGTGCTCAGCCGGAGCGTGTCCTCCGGCTCCCCGGTGGCCCGGGGACGGGGACCGCTCACGGTCATACCGCCGCGCACGTCCGTCGTGTACCCCGCCTGCTGCTCCGGAGTGGAGGGCGACCCCGCGAGCTCGTCGAGGAGCCCCTGCGCCACCAGGACGCGCCGCGCGCCCTCCGTCGCGCCGTCGGGCACCCGCACGGAACGGTCGACCGTCACCAGTTGCCCCGAGCAGAGCAGGAACACCTGCACCGGGATGCCGTGGGAGGCCTGGGTGGAGACGTCCGGGCCGGACAGGGTGCACGGGACCCGGGAGGGCGCCGGGCCGAAGTCCGTGGGGACCTGCGTGGAACGGATGCCGCAGCCCGCGAGCAGCAGCGCGAGGAGCGGGACGGCCGGCCACCGGAGCGCGCCTCGACGTCGTACGGTCGTCATCCGGCGCTGCCCTTCGTGGCGTTCCCGTTCCGGTTCCGCTCGCGTTCGTCGTCGGCGAGCAGCTCCGAGGCGTCCTGCGGGAGCCGGAGCGTGAAGACCGCTCCCCCCTCGGGCGCGTTCGCGGCGGTGATCTCGCCGCCGTGGATGTGCGCGTTCTCCAGGGCGATCGACAGCCCCAGGCCGCTGCCCTCGGAGCGCGGGCGCGACGCGCTCGCCTTGTAGAAGCGGTCGAAGACGTGCGGCAGGACGTCCTCGGGGATGCCCGGACCGTGGTCCTGGACCTCGATCAGCAGGTCGTCGGCCTCCTCGCGGACCGAGACACGCACCGGACTGCCGCCGTGCTTGAGCGCGTTGCCGATCAGGTTGGCCAGGATCACGTCCAGGCGGCGCGGGTCGAGACGCGCCATGATGCCGCGCTCCGCGTCCAGGTCCACCGCGTCCAGCCAGGCGCGGGCGTCGATGCAGGCGGTGATCTGGTCGGCGATGTCCACGTCGTCGAGGACGAGCCGGGCGGTGCCCGCGTCGAAGCGGGTGACCTCCATGAGGTTCTCGACCAGGTCGTTCAGACGGCGTGTCTCACTGACGACCAGACGCACGGCGGGCTCGATCATCGGATCGACACTGCCGGTCTCCGCGTCCAGCTCCTCCTCCAGGATCTCCGTCACGGCGGTGATCGCGGTCAGGGGAGTACGGAGTTCGTGGGACATGTCCGCCACGAAGCGGCGGGACGCCTCGTCCCGGGCGCTCATGTCCTCGACGCGTTTCTCGAGCGCCTCCGCCGTGTGGTTGAACGTCCGTGACAGATCGGCGAGTTCGTCCGTCCCCGACACGCGCAGCCGGGTGTCGAGCTTGCCCTCGCCGAGGCGGCGGGCGGCGATACCGAGGCGGTGCACCGGCTTGAGGACCGTCGTCGCGGCGGCCTGGGCGAGGAGCGCCGAGCCGATCAGGGCGAGGCCGGTGGCGATACCGAGCGACCAGGCCAGCGAGTTGAGGTCCTTGGCCTCCGGTTCCAGCGACTTGAGCATGTAGCCGGTCGTGGTCCCGCCGATCACCTTCGCACCGCCCACCAGGTACGGCTTGTCGTGGTCGGTGACGCGCTGCCAGTACAGGTGATAGGTCGACTTGTTGTTCGAGGAGAGCGACTGCTCCTTGTTCACCGCCTTCTGGAGGGACGCGGGCACGTCCTCCAGCGTGAAGGTGTCCAGCTCCGAATTGCCCACCACGGTCTTGTCGTTGTTGTCCTGGGCCACGAGCAGCACGCTGAAGCGCTGGCTGCTGTTGGCCATCAGCCCCGCGGCGTTCTGCAGTTCGTCCTGTGCCGGACGCACCGGCAGCAGGCTCGCGTGGTTGCGCATCTCCTGCTGGAAGTCACGCAGCACCGCGTCCTGAGTGCGCGTCAGCACCGCCTCGCGGTTGAGCCAGTACGCGATGCCGGACGCCGACACGGCGGCGGTGAGCGCGACGAGTCCGAAGACCACGACCAGCCGCAGCCGCAGACTGGTGAAGCGCAGACCCGCCAGTATCGCCCTGCGCGCCGCGGCCCAGCCGCGGAGCCCGTCCTGCGGTGGGGTCACTGAGGGTTGTCCAGCCGGTAGCCGACCCCGCGGACCGTACGGATGAGCGTCGGGGAGGACGGCACGTCCTCGACCTTGGCGCGCAGCCGCTGCACGCACGCGTCCACCAGACGCGAGTCGCCCAGGTAGTCGTGCTCCCAGACCAGCCGCAGCAACTGCTGGCGGGACAGCGCCTGTCCGGGACGACGGCTCAGCTCCAGGAGCAGCCGCAGCTCGGTGGGCGTCAGTTGCAGGTCCTCGCCGTTCTTGGTGACCGTCATCGCCGCCCGGTCGATGACGAGGGAGCCGAAGGTCGCCGAGTCGGTGGCCTCGCGCTCACCGCGCCGCAGCACGGCCCTGATACGGGCGTCGAGCACCCGCCCCTGCACCGGCTTGACGACATAGTCGTCGGCGCCGGACTCCAGCCCGACCACCACGTCGATGTCGTCGCTGCGCGCGGTCAGCAGAATGATGGGCAACTGGTCCGTGCGCCGGATACGCCGGCACACCTCGAACCCGTCGATGCCGGGCAGCATCACATCCAGCACGATCAGATCCGGCCGCTGCTCGCGCAGCAGCTTCAGACCGTCCTCGCCGGTGGCAGCGGTGGCCACACGGTGTCCCTGGCGCGTCAAAGAGAGCTCCAGGGCCGTACGGATGGCGTCGTCGTCCTCGATCAGCAACAGGGAAGGCACGGTTGTCATTCTGGCCCATGGTGAGGGGGTCTTTCGACAGTTGGAGCGCTCCCACCCATCTCTCGCACAGAAGGGGCGCATCGGAGGGGGTCCGGGAAGCCCTGCCGCTCTTCTCCGTGATCGCGCTGTGACGCGCCCGTGGAGGGCCCCTGTGACAGGTCTGTGACAGTCGGCGGACACGGCCATGAAGTGTCCCGGGCAAGCTTTTCGACACAAGCAGGGAAGCACGGAGCGAGCGCGGGGCCGAGGCACGACGGGCACCGGGCGCGTACGGAAGAAACCGGGACTCCACGACGGGGGGCGCGAGATGGACACGCTGCACAGCACCACTACGAGCGCAGTTGTCACGCGGCTCCACGACGTCACCCGGAGCACGGAGAAGTCCGGTGCCGTGAGCCCGCGGGGGTGCGCTCGCGGCACCGGGCGTCAGCACACCGCGTACATGACGGTGGTTGACGGGTTCACGGGGGAGAGCCCCGCGGCGGCCGCCGCGGGAACGGCCGGCGGAGCTCACGGGGGAGCCGCGTACGGGGAGGTCACGGGGGAGCGTCGCTCGCTGTCGGAGGCGGAGTTCACCGCCTACGTCCAGGAGCGCCGCGCCTCCCTGTACGCAACCGCCTACCACCTGACGGGGGATCGGTTCGAGGCCGAGGACCTGCTGCAGAGCGCGCTGTTCTCGACGTACCGGGCCTGGGAGCGGATCAGTGACAAAGCCGCGGTCGGGGGTTACCTCCGCCGCACCATGACCAATCTGCACATCAGCGCGTGGCGCCGCCGCAAGCTGAACGAGTACCCGACCGAGGAACTGCCGGAGACCGCCGGTGACACGGACGCGATGCGCGGCACCGAGCTGCGCGCCGTGCTGTGGCAGGCGCTCGCCCGGCTGCCCGAACTCCAGCGCACCATGCTGGTCCTGCGTTACTACGAGGGCCGCACGGACCCGGAGATCGCGCAGATCCTCGACATCAGTGTCGGCACGGTGAAGTCGAGCATCTGGCGGTCGCTGCGCCGGATGCGCGAGGACGAGGTCCTCAGCTTCGGCCGTGACGAGGAGGAGTCCTTCGGGGAGCTCGTCGCCTGAAGGTCAGCGGGGGGAAAAGCGGTTCGAGCGGGGAACGGTTCCGGGGGGGGAGCCGACGGGGGACCGCTGAGAACCACGGGGGAAGCGGAAAAGGTCCGGGCGGACGGGGGGTCCGCCTGGACCTCTTTTCGTGTGCGGGCCCGGCGTGTCGCCGTGGCCCTACGCCACTGTCGTACAGCGCTCCGCGGTACCGGCCGCCGTGGCCAGCCGGCCCAGGGCCTCGTCCTTGTCGCAGGGGTGCGCGCCCAGCGCGGTCTGGCGCGCCACGATCGAGCGTTCGGCGCGCATCAGGCGCCAGCCGCGACGGAGCAGGAACGGGACCGACTTGCGGCCCTCCTTGAGATCCCGCACGAAACGCCGGCGGAACGTGGTCACCGGACCGCGGGACAGGCACAGCGCGTCGCCCAGCAGCCCCAGTTCACGGCAGTGCTCGACGATCTCGGCGGCGAAGATGCCCTCCGCGATGAACAGCGGTGTCCGTTCGATGCGCAGCGCCTCCGCGCCGGTACGGGCGCTCAGCGAGATGTCGTACACGGGAACGGTCGTACGTCCCGTACGGCAGAGTTCCTCGATCGCGGCGACGGCCTTCTCCGCGTCCCACGACCGCGGGTGGTCCCAGTCGATGTCGGAACTCCCCTCCACCAGCGGGAGTGTCGGGTCGTCGCCCTCCTTGTAGAAGTCGTCCAAGCGCAGCACGGGCAGGCCGGAACGGGCGGCGACGAGGGACTTGCCCGAGCCGGAGGGGCCACAGAGCAGCGCGACACGGGTCGGTATCGGGGGAGGGAGACTCACGAGACACCAGTCTGACGCATCGCGCGCGCGGTGCCGACCCTGCGGGTCGTCGTTGGAGCGCACATCACACCTCAACTACCCTTCGTGTCGACCTGATTACTTTGCGCGGCAGAAGGTGGCACCCGTCATGGCACGACACGCAGCAGGCAAGAACCCGACCGCGCGGCGCGCGCTGGTCGCCCTGGCGACCGCGGGGGCGGCGCTGGGGGCGGGCGCGGGCGCGGCCGCCGCGGACACGGCCCCGGCCGTCGACGGGATGCGCTCCCACCCCGCGTCGACGGGCAGCCTCGACCCGCAGGCGGGCACGCAGGCGCTGTACGGCACGCTCGGCTACATCACGGGTCCCCTCGCGGGCCTCAAGCCCAACCCTCTCGCGGGCACCGGTGTCGACCCGCTCGACAACGGGATCGGCGCCCAGCTGGCCGACTTCAAGCCGCTGAGCTCGCAGTCCCTGACGCGGCCGCTGGCGCAGGCGCCGTCGCTCGGCAGCGTGCCGGTGGTGGGGCAGGCGCTGGGGTCGCTGGGGAGTGTGTGAGCTTCCCCGCGCCCCTCGGGGGCGCGGGGAACCCTCTCAGTACGACGAGCCCGACGCGCCCAGTGAACCGGTCGGGTGCCAGACGGTCTTCGTCTCGAGGAAGGCCGTGAGGCGCTCGATACCGGGGGTCGCCGCGTAGTCCACAGGCTGTGGACGCAGAACCCGCTTCAGGTTGTCGGCCGCGGCGATCTCCAGCTCCTTCGCCAGCACCTCGTCCGCGCCCGCGAGGTCGATCGCGTTGACGTCCTGGTGTGCGGCGAGGGGGGCGGCGATCTCCGCCGTCCTGCCGGAGAGGACGTTGACGACACCGCCCGGGAGGTCGGAGGTCGCCAGCACCTCGCCGAGCGACAGCGCGGGCAAGGGGGACCTCTCGCTCGCGATCACCACGGCCGTGTTACCGGTCGCGATCACCGGGGCGATCACCGAGATCAGACCCAGGAACGAGGACTCCTGGGGCGCGAGGACGGTGACGACGCCGGTCGGCTCCGGGGTCGACAGGTTGAAGAACGGGCCCGCGACCGGGTTGGCCCCGCCCAGGACCTGGGCGATCTTGTCGGTCCAGCCCGCGTACCAGACCCAGCGGTCGACGGCCGCGTCGACCTGGGCGGCCGCCTTCGGCTTCGACAGGCCCTCCGCGTCCGCGACCTCGCGCGCGAACTGGTCGCGGCGGCCCTCCAGCATCTCGGCGACGCGGTAGAGGATCTGGCCGCGGTTGTACGCGGTCGCGCCGGACCAGCCGCCGAACGCCTTGCGCGCGGCGACCACCGCGTCGCGGGCGTCCTTGCGGCTCGACTGCGGGGCGTTCGCCAGCCACTTGCCCTTCGAGTCCGTCACCTCGTACACCCGGCCGCTCTCGGAACGCGGGAACTTCCCGCCCACGTACAGCTTGTAGGTCTTGAAGACACTCAGACGCTGCTCTTCGGACTTGTCAGACATCGAGGTACGCCTCCAGGCCGTGGCGACCGCCCTCGCGGCCGAAGCCCGACTCCTTGTACCCGCCGAACGGCGAGGTCGGGTCGAACTTGTTGAACGTGTTGGACCAGATGACGCCCGCGCGCAGCTTGCCGGCGACGGCCAGGATCCGGGAACCCTTCTCGGTCCAGATGCCCGCCGAGAGGCCGTACTGGGAGTTGTTGGCCTTGGCGACGGCCTCGTCCGGGGTGCGGAAGGTGAGGACGGACAGCACCGGGCCGAAGATCTCGTCGCGGGCGATGGTGTGCGCCTGGGTGACGTTGGTGAACAGCGTCGGGGCGAACCAGTATCCGGAGGAGGGCAGTTCGCACGCCGGGGACCAGCGCTCGGCGCCCTCGGCCGCGCCCTGCTCGACGAGCGAGGTGATACGGGCCAGCTGCTCGGCGGAGTTGATCGCGCCGATGTCGGTGTTCTTGTCGAGCGGGTCGCCCAGCCGCAGGGTGGAGAGCCTGCGCTTCAGGGAGTCCAGCAGCTCGTCCTGGATCGATTCCTGGACGAGGAGCCGGCTGCCCGCGCAGCAGACCTGGCCCTGGTTGAAGAAGATCCCGGTGACGATCCCCTCCACCGCCTGGTCGATGGGGGCGTCGTCGAAGACGATGTTCGCGCCCTTGCCGCCCAGTTCGAGCGTGACCTTCTTGTCGGTACCGGCCACCTGGCGGGCGATCGCCTTGCCGACGGCGGTGGAGCCGGTGAACGCCACCTTGTTCACGTCCGGGTGCTCGACGAGGGCCGCGCCCGCGTCGCCGTACCCGGGAAGGATGTTGACGACGCCCTTGGGCAGGCCGGCCTGGCGGCAGATGTCCGCGAAGAACAGCGCCGACAGGGGAGTGGTCTCGGCGGGTTTGAGGACGACCGTGTTGCCGGTCGCCAGCGCCGGGGCGATCTTCCACGCCAGCATCAGCAGCGGGAAGTTCCAGGGGATGACCTGGCCTGCCACGCCCAGCGGACGCGGGTTCGCGCCGAAGCCGGCGTGGTCGAGCTTGTCGGCCCAGCCCGCGTAGTAGAAGAAGTGCGCGGCGACCAGGGGGAGGTCCGCGTCGCGGGTCTCCTTGATGGGCTTCCCGTTGTCCAGCGTCTCCAGGACGGCGAGCTCGCGTGAGCGCTCCTGGATGATGCGGGCGATGCGGAAGAGGTATTTGCCGCGCTCGGAACCGGGCAGCGCCGACCACTTCACGAAGGCCCTGCGGGCCGCCTTCACGGCGCGGTCGACGTCCTCGGCGCCCGCCCGGGCGACCTCGGAGAGGACTTCCTCCGTGCTGGGGCTGACGGTCTTGAAGACCTTGCCGTCCGCCGCCTCGGTGAACTCGCCGTCGATGAACAGGCCGTACGAGGGGGCGATGTCGACGACCGAGCGGGACTCGGGCGCCGGTGCGTACTCGAATGCAGATGCCATGGTGATCAGTCCACCGTCACGTAGTCGGGGCCGGAGTAGCGGCCGGTGGCCAGCTTCTGACGCTGCATCAGCAGGTCGTTCAGGAGCGAGGACGCGCCGAAGCGGAACCAGTGGTTGTCCAGCCAGTCCTCGCCCGCGGTCTCGTTCACCAGGACCAGGAACTTGACGGCGTCCTTGGTGGTGCGGATACCGCCGGCCGGCTTCACGCCGACCTGGATGCCGGTCTGCGCGCGGAAGTCGCGGACCGCCTCCAGCATGAGCAGCGTGTTCGACGGCGTCGCGTTGACGGCCACCTTGCCGGTGGAGGTCTTGATGAAGTCCGCGCCGGCCAGCATGCCGAGCCAGGAGGCCCGCCGGATGTTGTCGTACGTCGACAGCTCGCCGGTCTCGAAGATGACCTTCAGGCGGGCGGCGCCCGAAGCCTCCTTCACCGCGACGATCTCGTCGTACACCTTCAGGTAGTGGCCCGCGAGGAACGCTCCGCGGTCGATGACCATGTCGATCTCGTCGGCGCCCGCGGCGACGGCGTCCCGCACGTCGGCCAGCTTCACGCCGAGCGCGGCGCGGCCCGCCGGGAAGGCGGTGGCCACGGAGGCGACCTTCACGCCGGAACCGGCGACGGCCTCCTTCGCGACGGCCACCATGTCGGGGTAGACACAGACGGCGGCCGTGGTGGGCGCGGTGCGGTCCGTCGGGTCCGGGAGCACCGCCTTGGCGCCGAGCGCCCGGACCTTGCCCGGGGTGTCCGCGCCTTCCAGCGTCGTCAGGTCGACCATCGAGATGGCGAGGTCGATCGCGTACGCCTTCGCGGTCGTCTTGATGGAACGGGTGCCGAGCGAGGCGGCGCGCGCCTCCAGGCCGACCGCGTCGACGCCGGGCAACCCGTGCAGGAAGCGGCGCAGGGTGCTGTCGGACGCGGTCACATCGCCGAGTGCGTGGGTGGGGGCACCACCCTGCTCGAGCGATGCCGAGTGCTTGGGGGAGGATGCAGTGGTGGGCATGGTCACCACCCGAGCATATCTACGCGCGTAGCGGCTGTACAGCCCCGGGGTGGGTGCGGAAGGGACGGCAGGAACCGGCGAGGCGCCGGGGGCGGGAGAGGACGGCGCGGGCCGTCGGGCAGAATCGGGGGCATGACGACGCCCGATCACCAGCCACCCCCGCCGGACGCCTCGCGCCCCGAGTCGAGGGACCGGGTCTACCGGTCACCCGCCGGCCTCGCGGGCGGCGTGCTGCTGCTCGCCATCATCGGCTGGCTCGGCATCGACGCGCTGGTCTCGGGACACGGGCGCACACCGTGGCTGACGCTCGCCGCGATGATCCTGCTGGTTCCCCTGGTGAGCGCCTTCACGCTGCGCCCGGCCGTCCACGCGAACGATGACCGGCTGCGTGTCCGCAACCCCTTCCGCGTGATCGTGCTGCCCTGGGGGGCGATCGCCTCGCTGAGCTCCGGCTACTCCAACGAGGTCGTCACCACGGACGGCGCCAAGTACCAGCTGTGGGCGATCCCCGTCTCGCTGCGCTCCCGCAAGCGTGTGGCCAGGCGGCAGGCGCGGGGAGGCGCGGCCGACAGGCGCGGGCGCCTGACCCCGGCCGCACCCGCGCCCGCGCGCTCCCAGGCCGACCAGGCCATGGACGACCTGCGCGAGCTCTCCGAGGCGCACCCGGCCACGGAAGGGGTGCAGGACACGGTCAGCGTGCGCTGGGCGTACGAGGTCATGGGCCCCGCGCTCGCGGGCGCCGTGGTGCTGGCGATCCTGCTCGCGGTGGGGTGACGACGCCACAGCGGCGCGACGGGTGAACCGGCGGCCGTTCGGGGTGGGCGAGGGCGGAGTCCGTTCGCCCGGGTGGTGGAAGGCTGACGTCCGCTCCACGGGAGTGGGTGAAGGGCTGCGCCGGTATCGCCGGGACGGGTGAAGGTCCGTGCCCGTGTTCACCGGGGTGGGTGAAGGACGGCGGTGCGGCCCGGTGTCGCCGCGCGCGGCCGTCCGTGCTCCCGTGAGGGTGAGGCCGCGTGCGGTCCACGGCCGGGTGAGGGGTATCGCGGGCCGTCCCGACGCTGACCGGAAGTACCGCACCGGGCCCTGCGGGCTGCCCCGACGCCGACCCGACGCGAAGGGCCGGTCGCGTCCGGCGCCGGGCCTCCCGTGAGGGGGTGTGCCCGGCGCCGGACGACCGGGGGTCAGCCCACCACGTCGACGAAGGCGCCCGCGGAGACCGCCGCCGCGGTGTCGGCCGTGCCGGCGTAGGACCAGCGGTAGTAACCGTCGGCGTCGGCGCGGACGGTGGTGGAGAGGGCGCCGTCGGCGGCGGTCCGCACGGTCTTGAGCGTGCAGTACGTACCGCTGCCCTTCGGGCGGAACTGCAGGGCCACGGGCCGGCCGGCCTCGGCGCCGACGGACGCGCCGGTCGCCCAGTCCGAGTGGCGCACGCCGCCCGTGACGGTCAGGACACGGCCCCGCCGCACCTGCTTGGGGCTGGTGGCGACGGTCACCTGGCTGTCGCGCAGCACGCTGACGGTGGCCGCGCTGTCCAGGAACACGGCGTCGCTGTCGGGGGCGATCGCGTAGGCGCTGACGTTCCATGCGCCGGCCAGCGAGTCGTCGGCCGGGGCGGTGCCGGGGGTCAGGGTGAAGGTCAGGGTGCAGGTGGTCGTGGCGGCGGACGTCGGGCCGCAGGCCGCCGTCGAGGCCACCGTGCTGTCCGGGGCGGCGAAGGAACCGTGGTACAGCGTGGCGTCGACCTGCTGGAGACCGGACGGGTCGGTCGCGGTGACCTCGACCGTGGCGGTTCTCGCGCCGGTGCCGACGACGACGGGAGCGCCGTGGTTGACGACCACGGCGGTGATGTCGGTGTCGCCGAACCTCTCGTCCGCGTGCGCGGCCGGAACGGTGAGAGCGGACAGGGCAACGACGCCACACGCAGCGGCGACAGCTGAGCTCATACGCATGAGAATTCCCCAATGTGAATGCCGCGGCCTGTCAATTTCCCACCGGCAGGCCTGAATTGACGTGTGCAGCGTACTCGGCGGCGGGCGTTTTAGGAACGCTTTCGTATCGAGGTGGAACGGGCCTATTTTTCCCCTCGAAGAGAATGCGTGCGAATATCTGGTGCGCCGATTCCATGGAAAACCGAAGGGGAAATTCGATTCGAATTTCAGCGGACCTGACGGCCACTTCCACGCACCGGCCCGCCCGGGGCCGGGCCGGGCGCACCGGCGCCCCGGAGAGGACGTCCGTCCGGGGTGGCGCGGGGTTCGTCCCCTCCAGGTGACCCCTTGGTCGACCATGTGAACGAGGGGCAACCTTCACATGAAACATGTTCCACATGGCGGCCTTCAAGCTCGTGGAGTCCCCCGAACCCACCTACATCGCCCGCGGCTTCGGCACCGCGGCGGTGCTTCTGGTGCTGGTGCTCGTCCTGTTCGTCGCGGCCCGGGTCGTCGGCGGCCGCGGGCCGGGCAAACTGACCCGCCGTCAGGAACACCGCCGGGTCAGGGCGTCACGCCGTGACGCGCGGCGCTTCGCCCCGTACGCGACCACCGGCCGGACGCCGGCCGGCCCCGCCTCGACCAGTCCCGCATCGACGAGGAGCACCCCGTGATATCCGCACCCGTCCGTCGTCCACGCAGCGTGCGCGTGTACCAGGCGCTGGCGCTGGTCGTCGCGCTGGTCTGCGCGGTCATGGCCGTCCACCCGCCGGGCGCCTTCGCGGTCACCTACGTGAAGATCAGCGGTTCCGGCTCGACCTGGAGCGCCAACGCCATCGAACAGTGGCGGCGCAACGTACGCCAGCAGGGCATGACCGTGAACTACGCGTCGGTGGGCTCGTCGGTCGGCCGTACCCAGTTCGCCAACGGCACGTCCGACTTCGGTGTCTCCGAGATCCCCTACGGCCTCAAGGAGTTCGGGACGACGGACACCCCGCCGCAGCGCAAGTACGCCTACATGCCGATCGTGGCCGGCGGTACGTCGTTCATGTACAACCTGAGGATCGGCGGCAACCGGGTCACGAACCTGCGGCTGTCGGGAGACGTCCTCACCAAGATCTTCACCGGCAGGCTCACGATGTGGAACGCGCCGGAGATCAAGTCGGACAACCCCAAACTGACCCTCCCGGCCCGCCGGATCGTCCCGGTCATCCGCTCCGACGGCTCCGGCACCACCGCGCAGTTCACCCTCTGGATGTCCAAGCAGCACGGCTCCCTGTGGAACGACTACTGCCGGCGGGCGGGCAAGCCCACACCCTGCGGTCTGACGTCGTACTTCCCGAACATCCCCGGCTCCGGCTTCGTCGCCCAGTCCGGTTCGCTGGGGGTCGCGGGCTACACCAAGCAGCCCCAGGCCGAGGGCGCCATCACCTACGTCGAGTACTCGTACGCCCGGAACGCGGGCTTCCCGGTCGTCAAGGTCCTCAACAAGTCCGGTTACTACGTCGAGCCGACCGCCTCCAGCGTGGCCGTCGCCCTGACCCAGGCGCGGATCAACGAGGACTCGCGCTCCGCGAACTACCTCACCCAGAACCTGGACGGGGTCTACACGTACGGCGACCGGCGCACCTACCCGCTGTCGAGCTACAGCTACATGATCGTCCCGACCAAGGAGGAGATGGGCTTCACCAAGGCCAAGGGCGTCACGCTGAGCGCGTTCGACAACTACTTCCTCTGCGAGGGCCAGCAACTGGCCGACCGGCTCGGCTACTCGCCGCTGCCCATCAACCTCGTGCAGGCGGCCATGGAACAGGTGCGCAGGATCCCCGGCGCCGTGGCGGAGAACATCAACATCAAGAACTGCAACAACCCGACGTTCTCCAGTGACGGCAAGAACCTCCTGGCCAAGAACGCCCCGTACCCCGCGGCGTGCGACCAGAAGGGCTCGGACCAGTGCGCCACCGGCACCGGCGGCGCCAAGCAGCCCACCTCGCCGAGCGGCTCGGGCACGTCCGGCGGCGGCTCGGCCTCGGGCGGCTCCGGCACGTCCGGCGGCTCGGGCGCGTCCGGCGGCTCCGGTACGCCGGGCGGTTCGGGCACCACGGGCACTACAGGCACGACAGGCACGACGGGGACCACCACCGGCGGCAGCGGCACGACGGGCGGTACGGGCGGGACGACGGCGGGGACCGTCGTGGACCCCGACACCGGTCAGGTCCTCGACGCCGGCGGCGGCACCGGCGACACCTCGGTCGTCGCCAGTCCGGTCGCCCTGGGCACCGGCGACGCCCTCGGGCTGCGCACCGCGCTGATGGTCCTGTCGGCCGTGCTCCTGATCGGCGTCGTCGTCGGACCACCCCTGATCGGACGCGTGATGACCAACCGCACGCGCCGTCGGGAGGGTTCGGCGTGACCGCCGCGATCCGGTCCGGGCGCCGTGTCGTCGCCGCGGTGAGCGCGCTGCTGGCCGCGCTCGTACTGGCCCTGCTCCCCCTGCCGCCGGCCACCACGTCCGCCGCGGCGGCGGACGGAACGGCGGAGGACTCCGCGGTCACGGTGACGGGGAGGAAGGGCGCGAACGACGACTTCTCCGGGCTGAAGGTGACCGTCCACCAGACGAGGAACCTGCGGTCGCAGGGCGTGCGGATCGGCTGGGAGGGCGGGGCGCCGACGTCCGCGGGCAACTTCGCGTACAACTACCTGCAGATCATGCAGTGCTGGGGCGACGACCCGGCCGGTCCCACCCGCGAGCAGTGCGTCCTCGGTGCCACGGACACGAGCGACGCCGTGGTCCCGGGCTACTTCACCACGTCCCGGGGGGTCGACACCCGGACCGGGTCGTACGCCGCCGACCCGGGCGAGACGCAGTACACCGGCGCGAACGCGTTCGTCCCCTTCCGGCCCGTCGGTGGTCTCCCGCCCACCACGTCCCTCAAGGACCCGACCTACTTCGGTCCGCTGGACACCAACGAACAGGTCGCGAGCCGTACGTTCGCCGACGGCAGGGGCGAGGTGACCTTCGAGGTGCAGGACGCGCTGGAGGCGCCTCACCTCGGATGCGGCGTGAACAGGGCGCCCGCCGGCAGCACCCCCACCCCACGGTCGTGCTGGCTGGTGATCGTGCCGCGCGGCACCCATGACGCCGACGGCACGAACGTCCTGGAGCCGGGCGGCAGCCGCTCCCACAACCTCACGAGCTCGCCGCTGTCGGCGACGAACTGGGCCCAGCGGATGGTCGTACGGCTGGACTTCCTGCCGAGCGAGGACTACTGCCCGCAGGGCCAGCCGGAGCGGCCCACGGCCGGCTCCGAACTGGTGACGGACGCCGTCACCTCGTGGCAGCCGAAACTGTGCTCGTCCACGGGAAGCACGTTCGCCTTCACCCAGGGCGGGGAGGAGGAGGCCAGGAACCAGGTCCTGGGCACGACGGACGACTCCCCTCTGCTGGGCTTCACCGTCGACCCGGTCGCCCGGCCGGAAGACGGACCGGAGGTCGTCCACGCGCCGGTGGCGGTGTCCGGACTGGCGATCGCGTTCTTCATAGAAGGCCCGTCCGGCGTGGTGCAGGGAATGAGACTGACTCCACGGCTCGTGGCGAAGATGCTCACCCATTCCTATGTGGACGACGTGACACTGGGCGCCACCCCCGACTATTTGAACGGGAACAGCCCTTCCCTCACCAAGGACCCGGAATTCAAGGATCTGAATCCCGATTTCCCCGAACTGAGCGGCCGCCAGCTGAGAAGCCTCATGGTCCCCTTGCAGACCTCCGACACCACACGCGTCGTCTGGAACTGGCTCCAGTCGGACAAGGAGGCCGGAGAATTCCTCTCCGGTACGAAGGATCCCTGGGGTATGCGGGTGAATTCCTACTTCCAGGACCTGAAACTGGCGACGGACACCTCGCTGACCGACTACCCCAAGGTGGACCCGACGACCACGCCGGCCCTCGGCAACGGAACACCCCCGCTCGACTACACGATCACCGACCTGGACCCGTTCACCGCCGATCTGCACGACGGGGCGGTGCGGACCCGGCGGGGCAACAACAACCGGACCATCCAGTGGCAGCCGGGGGAGACCACCCAGTCGCCGGCCAAGCTCATCAACGACGCGCCCATGTCGGGCCAGCGCGCCGTGATGGCGATCGTCGACACCGCGTCGGCGCAACGGTACGGACTGACGACAGCGGCCCTGCGCAACGCGGGCGGGCAGTTCGTGAAGCCCTCGGCCGACACCCTCGCGGCCGACGTCGCGACCATGCGGCCGGACTCGGGGGACCCCTCGGTGCTCAAGCCCGACCCGGCGCGGGCCAAGGGCCAGGCGTACCCGCTGACGGCCGTGGCCTACGCCGCGGCCTCGGTGAACCAGGACGCGAAGGCCCGCAAGGCGTACGCGGAGTTCATCAGGTACGCCGCGGGACAGGGACAGACCCCGGGGCTGTCGGCGGGGCAGCTTCCCCCCGGCTACGCGCCGTTGCCGGCGCGGCAGCGTGAGCAGGCCGAGACCGCGGCCGACGTCCTGGAGCGCGGCCGGAGCGTCAGCGATCCCCCGTCGGACGGGGCCGACCAGGGCGGCACCGGAGGGACCGCCCCCGGAGCCGGCGACGGAGGGACCTCCGGCGGCGCGGACACCGGCGGAGCGGCCCAGGGCGGCACGGGCGCGGCGGGCGGCGCCGGCGCCGGTCCGTCGGCGACGGAATCCGCCGCCGCCGTGCACGGCTCCGCGCCACCGTCCCCGGCGCCCCGGCGGAATATCGCGGAAGCGAAGGTGGGATTCACTCCCGGCGAGATTCTCGGAATTATTCGCTGGGTCCTTCTCGCAGTTCTTTTCGTGGGCGGAGCGGCCGGACTCTCGGGTCCGATAATGCTGCATCTCGCGCGGCGCCGGACTCCCTAGGAGACACCTAGGAAGCCTGCCCGTAACCTTTCCCTCACGGGAAATTGGCTGGTCATCGCACGGAGAGCCTGGAATTGTATGCGGTGGTCGACCGACGGGTCGGCAGAAAAAAGATCCGGATTTTGCTTGAACGTCCATCCTTCGAAATCCAGAAAACAAGGGGTTCAGAAGTGAACGTCAAGTCTCGCGCCAAGGTCGGCGCTGCTTTCGGTGTCGCGGCTCTCGGTCTCGGCATCCTGGCCACCCCGGCTTCGGCGGACCCGAACCCGATCACTGACTACCGTCAGCTGGCGGGTGTCGGTTCGGACACCACGCAGTACGTCATCAACGGCATCGGCGACGCCGTCACGAACGCCAACGGCAAGATCATCGCCTCGTGGAACGCCACCGGCACCGCCTCCGTGAAGACCAGGGCGACCGGCTGTGACAGCGTCGCCCGCCCGGACGGCTCCTCGGCCGGCATCAACGCGCTGAACGCCGACCTCACCGCCGGCACCAACTGCATCGACTTCGCCCGCTCGTCGCGTGGCCCGGCGGACACCAGCACCACGGACCTCACGTTCATCCCCTACGCCAAGGACGGTGTCACCTACGCCACCGACCTGGGCAGCACGCTGCCGACGAACCTGACGAAGGCGCAGCTGGCCGCGATCTACCAGTGCACCTCCACCGAGTTCCCGAACGCGAAGCCGCTGCTGCCGCAGTCCGGCTCGGGCACCCGTACCTTCTGGCTGGCGGCCATCGGGATCACCGAGTCGCAGGTCGGCTCCTGCGTCGACCAGACCATCCAGGAGCACAACGGCGTGGCCATCGCCAACGGCAACCAGCTCATGCCGTACTCGATCGCCCAGTGGATCGCCCAGGGCAAGGGCTTCTCGGACGTCCCGAACCGGCGCGGCGAGTCGCGTCTGCGCAGCATCAACAGCACGAGCCCCACCACGGGTTCGGGCGCCGCGCTGGCGCTGAACACGGCCTTCGACGCGGGCTTCCTCCGTGACGTCTACAACGTCGTCCCGACCGCCAGGCTCACCAACCCGGTCATCGCCGAGACCTTCGTCGGCTCGGGCTCGAAGGTCTGCGCCTCCGGCACCACCATCTCCAGCTACGGCTTCGGCACTGTGTCCAACTGCGGCGTCACCACTGTCACGGGCGAGCGGTAACCCGTGATCGTCGTCTGATCCCCGCGTGACGGCCGGGCACCTTCCAGGTGCCCGGCCCCACGTGCTGTCCGTGTCATCCGACCTCCTCCGTCCGTCAGTTCGTCAGTCCGGCAGTCCATCAATCCGTCAACCGTCCCCCGGGGGCATCGCTGTGACAGTGCTCGAACCATTCCGAAGAGCGGGTGCCGTCGTGGCCGCCTGCGCCCTGGTCGCCCTGGGCCTCGTGGCCGCGGTCGTGACCCAGTCCCAGCCCGCCCGGGCGGCGGCGTCCATGGGGGCGTTCACCTTCGCCTCCAGCAGCGGCAGGTTCAGTGACGCGGAGCCGTTCGGCCCGTCCCTCTCGACGCCGGCCGCGTGTCCCGACTACGAGGTCAAGGACGAGAACGGCAACGTGGTCGAGTCGATCCCCATCAACTACACCCTCAGCCTCGCGGTGGCGCAGCCGGGCGGCGGCTCGGACACCGTGATGGCCTCGATCACGAGCGCCTCGCCCTACGACGCGGCGAAGCCGGCCTCGCTGGCAGCGGCGGACAATCCGGATCTGGGGCTCAAGAACCCGTCGGAGGTCTTCACCTCCGACGGCACGTACGAACTCCGGCTGGTCTGCCTCGACGACTTCGGCGGCGCGCACCCCGACGGCAACTACTGGACCCAGAAGATCACGGTCACCGGTGACACCTGGGTGGCCGGCGAGGGCGCGAAGGCCACCCAGACCACGCTGACCGCCGCCCCCTCCGTGATCGAGCCCCACCAGGAGACGACGCTCACCGCGACGATGTCCCCGGCCGAGGCGGCCGGCTCCGTCACCTTCCTGGAGGGCGGGACGACCCTGGGCCAGGCCACCGTCACCGGCGGGAAGGCCGAGCTGAAGACGTCGGACCTGCCCGAGGGGCAGCACGCCGTCACGGCCCGCTTCACTCCGGCGGACACCACGAAGTGGGGGGCCTCGGAATCCGCGTCCTTCCAGGTGACCGTGCAGTCGCCGAGGTACGAGATGCACGACGCGACCGGCCAACTGCTGGCGTACAACCCCGAGTTGCAACGCGGTCAGACCGTCAAGGTCATCATCCGCGGATGCGTGCCCGGCACCAAGTACACGATGGCCCTCTTCCACGACGACACCGTGTTCCCCGACGCCACGGCGGACACGGACGGAACGGTGACCTGGCCCGCGCTGACCGTGCCGGACGACGCGGTGGCCGGGCAGACCCGATGGGACTACAGCCCGGACTGCACCGGCGTGGGTGCCGTGGGCGCGGTGGACTTCACCGTTCCCGAGCCCTCCGGATCCCCGTCGGCGACCCCGAGCGACTCCCCGACCGACGGGCCCTCCGACGAACCCACGGACGGTCCCTCCGACGAACCGACCGACGGCTCCTCCGGCGACACGTCCGGCGTCACCGGCGGGGGTGACGGTGGCGGCAGCAGCGGCGGCGGCAGCGGCGGCACCGGCGGAGGCTCCACCACCGGCGGGACCTCACCCACCGGCGGCCTCGCCTCCACCGGCAGCCAGGTCGCGCTGTTCTCCGGCATCGGCGCCGTCGTCCTCGTCACGGCCGGTGTCCTCGCCGTGCGGTTCGGCCGCCGCGAGGGACTGCTGAAGTTCGGCGCCCCCCGCGCCTAGAGCGGGTCCGGCACCTCCCGCGCACCCGGCGGGAGGAGGCGGACCTCGACCCGGCGGCCCGGGAGCACGGGCGGCGGGCCCCACCCCGCCGCTCGCGCCTCCGTTTCCCGACCCCACACCTCTCCACAGGAGCGCTCCCCGTGACCGTGTTGTCCCCGCCCTCGCCGGCCGGTGCGCCGCCGGTACCGGCGCCCGCGCCCGGGTCCGCCCCGCGGCCACAGCGGCCCGAGCGCCCCGGCTTCGCGTTCGCCGGGGCCGCACTGTGCGTGCTCGCCGCGCTGCTGCTCGGCTTCGCCGCCGACCTCACCCTCGTGGGTCACCTCCAGCACGCCCGCGACCAGCAGACCGCCTACGACGAGTTCCGCCGTCAACTCGCCCTCGGCATCGCGCCGGTGGGCCCGCGGACGTACGACGGAAAGACGCTGGAACCGGGCGCGCCCGTCGCCCTGCTGCGCATCCCGGCCCTGGGCCTGAAGGAGGTCGTGGGCGAGGGCACCACGTCCGGGGTGCTGATGTCGGGCCCCGGCCACCGCCGGGACACCCCGCTGCCGGGACAGGCCGGCACCAGCGTGATCATGGGCCGCCAGTGGGGCTACGGCAGTCCCTTCAACGGCCTGCGCCAGTTGCCCGCAGGCACCGAGATACGGCTGACGACCGGTCAGGGCACGGCCGTCTACGAGGTCTCCGCGCTCCGCCACGAGGGCGACCCGCTGCCGTCCCCGCTCAGGGAGGGCGAGGGCCGGCTCACGCTCATCACCGCCGACGGCGCGCCGTACACCCCTGCCGGCACCCTCCGGGTGGACGCGACCCTGACGAGTGACGTACAGCCCGCCCCGCCCCGCCCGGCGTCCGGCTGGATCGACGGGTCCGAGCAGGCCCTGGGCACCGAGAACGCCGCCTGGCTCCCGGTCTTCCTCTGGTCGCAGGCGCTGCTCGGAGCGGCCCTGCTCACCATGGCGGCGTACCGCGTGTGGGGCCGCTGGCAGACCTGGGTCGTCGGTGTGCCCGTCCTGGCCGCCCTCGGCCTCGCCGTCTCCGGCGCCGCCACCCGTCTGCTGCCCAACCTGCTCTGACCGACGAGGAGTCCCACCACCATGTCCGACACGAACCCGACGCTCGTCGACGAGATCCTCGATCCGACGGTGCGGACACGGCGCGCGACAGCGCCCGGTCCATCGGTCGCCGGCCCCGGCGAGAGCGACCCGGCCACCCTGGAGGCCGACTCCATCTCGGCCTGGTTCGGCGACCACAAGGTCCTGGAGCAGGTGTCGCTGACCAT
Organism: Streptomyces sp. NPDC005195; assembly: GCF_040608315.1. Taxonomy (NCBI): domain Bacteria; kingdom Bacillati; phylum Actinomycetota; class Actinomycetes; order Kitasatosporales; family Streptomycetaceae; genus Streptomyces; species Streptomyces sp. NPDC005195. The sequence goes on along the minus strand of NZ_JBEXHZ010000042.1, from coordinate 9,180 downwards.
GCCCGCCCGCAAGGTCACCGCGCTGATCGGCCCATCCGGCTGCGGCAAGTCCACGTTCCTGCGGATCCTCAACCGCATGCACGAACTGATCGGTTCCGCCTCCCTCGCGGGCCGGGTGCTCCTGGACGGCGAGGACATCTACGACCGAGGCCGCCGCATCACCCACGCCCGTCGCCAGATCGGCATGGTCTTCCAGAAGCCGAACCCCTTCCCGGCGATGTCGATCTACGACAACGTCACGGCCGGTCTGAAGCTCGGCGGCATCAAGGCCGGGCGTGAGAACAAGGACCGGCTCGTCGAGGAGTGCCTGACGAAGGCGGGCCTGTGGAAGGAGGTCCGGGACCGGCTCCGGCAGCCCGGCGGCGCGCTCTCCGGCGGCCAGCAGCAACGTCTGTGCATCGCGCGGTCGCTGGCCGTACGGCCCCGGGTGCTGCTCATGGACGAGCCGTGCTCGGCGCTGGACCCGACCTCGACCCGGCGCATCGAGGAGACGATCCACGAGCTGTCCGAAGAGGTCACCATCGTGATCGTCACCCACAACATGCAGCAGGCCGCCCGCGTCTCCGACCAGTGCGCGTTCTTCCTCGCCGAGCAGGGCACCCCCGGCGGCATCGTCGAACACGGCGCCACGGACGCGATGTTCGGCGATCCGAGGGACCCGCGCACGACGGACTACGTGAACGGACGCTTCGGATAGGGCGGGCCCGGGGGCGAGGCCGGCCGGCCGCGGGGCGTCGCACGGCCGCTTCCTGGTCAGGCGCCGCCGCCTCCGAGCCCCCGTGACGAGCCCCCGTGACGGGTCCCCGTGACGGGTCTTGGTCACGGGTCCTGGTCACGGCTCCCGGTCATGGGTCCTGGTCACGGGTCCCTCCACGGGTGACCCGACACGGGGTCCGGTTGCCTGGGGGGCCGGCCGGACCCCGCGTCCGGCCCGTGCGCGGCATCCCGCCTCGCGGGGCGAGGGGGGCTCGGGACACCTGGCGGGCGGATGCGTCCAAGGGGGGGCGAGGAGCACATCCGCAGCCCCTCCAGCGTGGGGCGCGCGGGGACGGAGCAGGCAGCCGAGGAGCATGCGGCAGCCCAACTCCCCATGAATCGGGGAGGTGGACGTCACGGAGGCCGTTCAGGGCGCGCTCGGCCACACCAGGACCATGTACGCGCCGCAGTACGCCGCTCCCAGAACCGCGGTGCCCAGAGCCGAGATCAGGAAGCGGCGTGACGACCGCGACAGGTGCAGGGCCACCGGAAGCAGCAGCGGGAAGCCCGGCAGGAGGAGGCGGGCCCGGGGGAAGTAGACGCCGCCGCTGCCCAGCACGATGAGCAGCAGGACGCCGGTGTAGAGCAGCAGCGGGAGCGGCTGGCGGTCCCAGACGCAGAGGACGTAGAGGGCCGTGGAGACGACGAGCGTCACCGTCACCATCACCAGGAACAGCTCGGGCGTCGAGTCGGTGACGAGTACCTCCCGCATCCGCCGCAGGGTCTCGGCGCCGCCGTCCCACGCGTTGTGCCACAGGCTCTGGACGGCGAAGTAGCCGTCCCAGCGGCCCAGCCGCGATCCCACCCAGCCGACGTACGCGAGCCAGCCCGCGGGGGCGAGGGCGGCGGCCACGAGGGCGCGGGAGGAGAACCGGTGGCGCAGGCCGAGCAGGGCCGTGACGGTGACGGCGGCCGCGACCGCGATGCCGGTGGGGCGGGTCAGCCCGGACAGCGCCGCCAGCCAGCCCGCCCAGAGCCAGCGTTCACTGAGCACCGCGTACAGCGACCATGCCGCGAACGCCGTGAACAGGGACTCCGTGTAGCCCATCCACTGCACCAGACCGACCGGGAGGGCCGCCCACAGGACGGTCAGCAGCACGGCGGCGCGGCGTCCGTGGAGACGGTGGCCGACGGCGAAGACTCCCCACGCGGCGAGGAAGGAGGCGGTCACCGTGACCATCAGGCCCGCCGTCGCGAGGGTGCCCGGCGTCAGCGCCGCGACCGCCTTCACCAGGTACGGGTAGAGCGGGAAGAAGGCGAGGTTGTTGGCGTCGTAGGCCGTGCCCAGCCGGTGTGCGTAGCCGTGCCGTGCGATGCCCAGATACCAGTTCGCGTCCCACCGCGTGGCCAGGATCGCCCGGACGCCGTGGTGTTCGGCGTGCGCCCAGAGCGCGAGGAGGAGCAGCCCCGCCAGGCGCACCGCCGCGTAGGCGAGCAGAGCGGGGGCCGCCCGGCCCAACTGGGTGCGGAGAGAGGCCGCGGGGCCGGCCACGGCCTCGCGGAGCCGGGTACCCGGGGTGGTGCCCGGGAGGAGTCCGCCGGGGGAGCTCCGGGACGGGGCGGATGTCGGCCGGGAAGCGGTCGGGGACACGCGGCGGCTCCTGGGACTCGGCGGTGCGCTACCGGTAACCGTTCCTCGGTCGGGTGGCGGCGCACAGGAGCGCTGCGTCAAGTGCCGGGCGGAAATCACCCGTAAGGGCGATGGAGGGGTGGTGCGGGGGCCTCGGTGGGCCTGCCCGGTCCTGCTCCGTGGGCCCACCGGTCCCCGCCGGCGGGCCCACGGAGCGGGTGTCAGATGCCGGCCGCCGCCGACAGGTCGCGCTTGATGGCCGTGAGCAGCTCGGCGGCCTTGGCGTGGGCCGCGGCGAGTCCGGCGTGCGAGCCGACCGGGACCACGACCTCCAGGTAGCACTTCAGCTTCGGCTCGGTGCCGCTGGGGCGGACGATGACGCGGGCGCCGTCCAGCGTGTAGCGCAGACCGTCCGTGGGCGGGAGCCTGTCCGTGCCCAGGGTGAGGTCCTCGGCCCTGGTGATGGGAAGGCCCGCCAGCCGGGTCGGCGGCTGTTCGCGCAGGCCGCGCATGGCGTTCGCGATCACCGAGAGGTCCTCGACGCGGACGGAGAGCTGGTCCGTGGCGTGCAGGCCGTGCTCCACGGCGATGTCGTCGAGCAGGTCCAGCAGGGTGCGGCCGTCCTCCTTGAGCAGGGAGGCGAGCTCCGTGATCAGGAGGGCGGCGGTGATGCCGTCCTTGTCGCGCACCCCCTCGGGGTCGACGCAGTAGCCGAGCGCCTCCTCGTAGCCGTAGCGCAGGTCCTCCACGCGGGCGATCCACTTGAAGCCGGTCAGGGTCTCCTCGTACGCCAGACCCGCCTTCTCGGCGATCCGGCCGAGGAGGGAGGAGGAGACGATCGACTCGGCGAAGGTGCCGCGGACTCCGCGGCCGACCAGATGCCGGGCGAGCAGCGCGCCGACCTCGTCGCCGCGCAGCATCCGCCAGTCCGCTCCGTCGCGGCCCTTCACGGCCACCGCGCAGCGGTCCGCGTCGGGGTCGTTGGCGATGATCAGGTCGGGGTCCGTCTCACGGGCCTTCGCGAACGCGAGGTCCATCGCGCCGGGCTCTTCCGGGTTCGGGAAGGCGACGGTGGGGAAGTCCGGGTCCGGCTCGGCCTGTTCGGCGACCAGCACGGGGGCGGGGAAGCCGGCGCGGGCGAACGCGGCGAGCAGGACGTCCTTGCCGACGCCGTGCATCGCCGTGTAGACGGTGCGGGCGGTGCGCGGGGAGCCCTGGGCGAGTACGGCGTCCGTACGGGCCAGGTAGGCGTTCAGGACGCCCTCGTCGAGGGTCTCCCAGCCGCTGTCCGGGCGCGGGACGGTGTCCAGGCGGGTGACGGCGTCGATCTCGGCCGCGATCCCGGCGTCCGCCGGGGGGACGATCTGGGAACCGTCGCCGAGGTACACCTTGTAGCCGTTGTCGCGGGGCGGGTTGTGGCTGGCGGTGACCTCGACGCCCGCGACGGCGCCGAGGTGACGGATGGCGTACGCCAGGACGGGCGTGGGCAGGGGGCGGGGGAGCACGGCGGCCCGCAGGCCCGCGCCCGTCATCACCGCGGCGGTGTCGCGGGCGAAGTCGGCGGACTTGTGGCGGGCGTCGTAGCCGATGACGACGAGACCGCCGGCCTCGCCGTTGGCCTTGAGGTACGCGGCCAGACCGGCGGCGGCGCGGATGACCACCGCGCGGTTCATGCGCATCGGCCCCGCGCCGAGTTCGCCCCGCAGGCCCGCGGTGCCGAACTGGAGGGTGCCGCTGAAGCGTGCGGTGAGCTCGGCGACGTCCCGGGCGTCGATGAGCTTGGCGAGTTCCTCACGGGTCTCCGCGTCGGGGTCCTCGGCCAGCCACGCCTCGGCCCGTGCGATGAGTTCGTCCTGCACGTCGGGTGTACCTCTCTGTCTGTGGTGCCTTGCTGTATACCCGGCCGCGGTGGGCTTACCGCGCCCCTGCCGCCCTTGCCGGTCCCGTTCCTCGGGACTGCCGCCGCCGGACCCCGCCTCCGCCCGGACGGCCGTCCTCGGACGCCGGACGGGCCGAGTCACATCCGGGCGCGGGGAACCGCGCGGACAGCCCCCGTCCACCCGCGGTCGCACGGCGGCACGGGGGGACCGGGGCGCGCGGTTCCTACAGCCGGTCCAGGACCTGGGTGAGCAGCGCTCCCATGCGGGTCGCGGAGTCACGGCCCGCCTGGAGGACCTCCTCGTGGTTCAGCGGCTCGCCCGTCATACCGGCGGCGAGGTTGGTGACGAGGGAGATGCCCAGCACCTCCGCCCCGGCCTCGCGCGCGGCGATCGCCTCGAGCACCGTCGACATGCCGACGAGGTCCGCCCCGATCGCGCGGGCCATCCGGATCTCGGCGGGCGTCTCGTAGTGCGGCCCGGTGAACTGCGCGTAGACGCCCTCCTCCAGGCTGGCGTCCACCTCCTTGCAGAGGGCGCGCAGACGCGGGGAGTAGAGGTCGGTGAGGTCGACGAAGTTCGCCCCGACGATGGGGGAGGTCGCCGTCAGGTTGATGTGGTCGCTGATCAGCACCGGCTGACCGGGACGCATGTCCGCGCGCAGGCCACCGCAGCCGTTGGTGAGCACGAGGGTCTTGCAGCCGGCGGCGACGGCCGTACGGACACCGTGCGCGACGGCGGCGACCCCGCGGCCCTCGTAGTAGTGGGTGCGGCCCAGGAAGACCAGGGCCCGCTTGTCGCCGATCAGGTACGAGCGGACCGTGCCGCCGTGGCCCTCGACCGCCGGCGGGGGGAACCCGGGCAGCTCGGTGACCTGGAACTCGGCCTCGGGGGTGCCGAGGGCGTCCGCGGCCGGAGCCCAGCCGGAGCCCATCACGAGCGCGACGTCGTGGGTCTCGGCGCCCGTGAGCTCCCGCAGGCGGGTGGCGGCGGCGTCGGCAGCGGCGTAGGGGTCGCCCTGGATGTCGTCCGGAAGAAGAGATGCGTTCACGCGCATGAGCGTAGCCGGTCCGGGCCTACGCGCGTAGATGACGGAGCTCACGGTCGTGCGATCGTTGTCTTGTCGTTTCCAACGAAGCCGCGCGCGCGTCAGCAGGGGCGCTTGCGCAGCTCCATCACGTAGTCGTGCGGCGCTCCCGCCGACTCCGCCGCGTCGGCGATCTCACCGAGGTAGCGCGCGGAGGGGAGGCCGCCCTCGTACCCGTTCAGCACGTACACCCACGCGGGTTCCTCGCCGTCCAGCGTGTGCACCCGTACCCGCATCCTGCGGTAGATGTCGAGACCCACGCCCTCCCAGCGGTCCATGGAGTCCTCGTCCAGGGGGGCGACGTCGTACAGCGCCACGAAGACCTGCGAGCGGGGCGCCTCGACGAGGGTCACGAGCGCACCCTCCCACCCCATGTGCTCGCCCCCGAAGGTCAGCCGCCAGCCGTTCAGCCAGCCGGTGGCGCGCAGCGGCGAGTGCGGGGCGCGGCGCGTCATGAGCCGCGGGTCGAGATTGCCGGCGTACGCGGCGTAGAGCGACATGTGGTCGAGGGTACGGCAGTGAACACGCGCGCCTCCCGCGTAACAGAAGCGGCTCGAATGCGCGGTCGGCGGCCCCCGGGGCGCCAGCACCTTGAAGCGTGCGGGACAATGGAGTACGTGACTCGGATCGTGATCATCGGTGGCGGACCCGGCGGATACGAGGCGGCCCTGGTGGCCGCCCAGCTCGGCGCGGAGGTGACCGTCGTGGACTGCGACGGTCTGGGCGGGGCGTCGGTGCTCACCGACTGCGTACCGTCGAAGACCCTCATCGCCACGGCCGAGGTGATGACGACCTTCGATTCGTCGTACGAGGAACTCGGCATCATCGTCGCCGACGACACCCCGCCGGCGGAGCGGTCCGCGCGGGTGGTCGGGGTCGACCTCGGCAAGGTCAACCGCCGGGTGAAGCGGCTGGCGCTGGCCCAGTCGCACGACATCACCGCCTCCGTCACCCGGGCAGGCGCGCGGGTGCTGCGCGGCCGCGGCCGGCTGGAGGGCATGCAGTCCCTGGACGGCTCGCGCAAGGTCGTCGTGCGCGCCGCGGACGGCACCGAGGAGACGCTCGTCGCCGACGCGGTCCTCATCGCCACCGGCGGGCACCCCCGTGAGCTGGCCGACGCCCAGCCGGACGGTGAGCGGATTCTGAACTGGACGCAGGTGTACGACCTGGACGAGCTGCCCGAGGAGCTCATCGTGGTCGGGTCCGGAGTCACCGGCGCCGAGTTCGCCGGCGCCTACCAGGCGCTCGGCTCGCGCGTCACCCTCGTCTCCAGCCGTGACCGTGTGCTGCCGGGCGAGGACCCGGACGCGGCGGCGGTGCTGGAGGACGTCTTCCGGCGCCGTGGCATGAACGTCATGGCCCGCTCGCGCGCCGAGTCCGCCAAGCGGGTCGGCGACCGGGTGGAGGTCACCCTCTCCGACGGCCGCGTCATCAGCGGCTCGCACTGTCTGATGGCCGTCGGTGCCATTCCGAACAGCAGCGGGATGGGCCTGGAGGAGGCCGGGGTCAAGGTCAGGGACTCCGGGCACATCTGGACCGACAAGGTGTCCAGGACCACGGCTCCGGGCGTGTACGCGGCCGGTGACGTGACGGGCGTCTTCGCCCTCGCCTCGGTGGCGGCGATGCAGGGACGTATCGCCATGTACCACTTCCTGGGCGACGCGGTCACACCGCTGAACCTCAAGACGGTGTCCTCCAACGTCTTCACCGACCCCGAGATCGCCACCGTGGGCTACTCGCAGGCCGACGTCGACGCGGGCAGGATCGACGCCCGGGTCGTCAAGCTGCCCCTGCTGCGCAACCCGCGCGCCAAGATGCAGGGCATCCGGGACGGCTTCGTGAAGATCTTCTGCCGTCCGGGCACCGGGATCGTGGTCGGCGGTGTGGTCGTCGCCCCGCGTGCCTCGGAACTGATCCACCCCATCTCGATCGCGGTCGACAACAATCTGACGGTCGAACAGATCGCGAACGCGTTCACCGTGTATCCCTCCCTTTCGGGCTCGATCGCCGAGGTGGCCCGGCAGCTGCACACCCGTAAGCTGACCGACGAGGGCTGACGGGCGAAAGCGATTTCCCGCTGGTCACGGGGAGTTGCCGCCCATTCCCGCGGCATAGGCGGCGCGAGTAGACGCGTATACCACTTCGTACCCTGCGATGCGAACAACTTCTGTTATTCGGCGCAAACTGCTGAAAGCAGACGGTCGTTGGGGTTACTGTCAGTTTCGTGTTCGCTGCAGAACGTCGCCAATTGATCCTCGAAATGGTGCGAGCGAACGGGGCCGTGTCGCTCCGTGAGCTCGCCCGTGTCGTCCAGACCTCCGAAGTGACCGTACGGCGGGACGTGCGCGCACTGGAGGCAGAAGGACTCCTCGACCGCCGGCATGGCGGTGCGGTATTGCCGGGCGGGTTTACGCGGGAGTCCGGCTTTCCGCAGAAATCGCATCTCGCGACCGCCGAGAAGACGGCCATCGCCGATCTCGCCGCGGGTCTCGTCGAAGAGGGCGAGGCCATTGTGGTGGGCGCGGGTACCACCACGCAGGAGCTGGCTCGCCGGCTCGCGCGGGTCCCCGGGCTGACCGTCGTCACCAACTCCCTTCTGGTGGCCCAGGCGTTGGCCCACGCCAATCGTGTCGAGGTCGTCATGACCGGTGGCACCTTGCGCGGCTCCAACTACGCCCTGGTGGGCAGCGGTGCCGAGCAGTCCCTCCAGGGGCTGCGGGTCTCCCGGGCCTTCCTGTCGGGCAGTGGGCTCACCGCCGAGCGCGGCCTGTCCACCTCCAACATGCTGTCGGCGTCCGTCGACCGCGCGCTGGTGCAGGCCGCCGCGGAGGTCGTGGTCCTCGCCGACCACACCAAGCTCGGCACCGACACCATGTTCCAGACGGTGCCGACCGATCTGATCACCCGTCTGGTGACCGACGAGCCGCCCGCGCACGACGACCGCGCGGTCACCGAACTGCAGGCGCTGGCGGACCAGGGCGTGCAGATCGTGGTGGCGGGGCAGTCGGGCGGTGGTACGGGAGGCGATACGGCCCCGGCGGGGCGTCAGCCGCGCCGGGACGTGCCTGTCCCCGGTCCGCGGCGCGGTCAGGTCCCGGGCGCCGGACCCCAGTTGCGCAGCGCGGCCTCCCTGGGGGAGCAGTCCCCCGCAGAGCGGGCGCGGGTGGCGGATTTACGCCGCCGCTGACCGAGGCGCGGACCGACGGACAGCCCGAGGCAGGGGCTGACGCACAGGCTGACGTACAGGCCGAGGTGCTTTCCGACGCGCAGGCCGAGCCGCCGCCGTCCGGCAGCGAGCGAGGCATCGACCACCGCGGCCGTGACGGTTCGTGACGGCCTGTGGTGACCATCGACGGTACGCGCGGCCCAGTTGGCCGAAGGTGACCGCTTGCGCCCGTCCGACCGCCGGTTCCTGGCGGCCCGTCGTGGCCCCCGCCGGGAGCGCGGTACGCCCCGCCGGTGCGCGCGTTCACTCGAACGGGCGACCCTCTCCGCCGCGCCCCCACTCACCCGCGCGATACCCGTCCGCGCGGACTGGATCGGACCGGGCCGGGACCACCACGTGCACCGGCACCGGCACCTGGATCCGGACCCGCACCGGGACTCGGGCATCCACCTGTACCCGGACCTGTACCCGGACCTGTACACAGCAAAGCGCCCGGCAGACCGACCGTTCCGGTCCACCGGGCGCTTCGGATGCCGTGCGGACCGGGACCGGTCCGCACGACGGTGCCTCAGTCCTTGATCTCGCAGATCGCGGCGCCCGACGTGATGGACGCGCCGACCTCCGCGCTCAGGCCCTTGACGGTGCCGGCGCGGTGGGCGTTGAGGGGCTGTTCCATCTTCATGGCCTCCAGGACCACGATGAGGTCGCCCTCCTGGACCTCCTG
>NZ_JBEXHZ010000041.1:0-55882 GCF_040608315.1 Streptomyces sp. NPDC005195 | reverse complement strand
GGCGGCGGCCCCCGGGGGGGGGGGCGCGCCCCCCCCGGGCGCGGCGCGGGGGTCTGCCGGGGGCGACGGCGCCGGTGTTCGAGATCTGTTCGGTTGTGCCACATGCTGTCGTGCCTAACTCGGTTGTGCCCTATGCGGTTGTGTTAGCCCGAGCCGTCTCCCCGAGTGGACGGCGCCGGGCGGCTCTGTGGGGTCGCTAGCTCTCGGCCAGGATGTGTGAGAGCTCCGTGTCGAGATCGAAGTGCCGGTGTTCCGTGCCCGGGGGCACGGCGGCATCCGTTCGCTTCAGGAAGGACTCCAGGGCCCGCGCCGGGGCCTCGAGCAGAGCCTCGCCCTCCGGGGAGCTCAGGGCGATGCATACGACGCCCTGACCATGACTTCGGGACGGCCAGACTCGGACGTCGCCGGTTCCGGTGGGCCGATGGAGGCCCTCCGCGAGGAGGTCGCGGGCGAACACCCACTCGACGGTTTCCTCGGCTCCGGTGTGGAAGGTGGCGTGCACGGCGTAGGGATCGGCCGTGTCATACCGCAGTCCTGCGGGAACAGGCAGTGAGGACTCGCTCGACACAACGAGGCGCAGGTGCAGCTCGCAGCTGACCGTGGTGTTCATAAGCGCCAGGGCCTTTCGCTCAGTGTGCGCTCGGGGATTCGCACGTCGGCGAAATCGACATGCCACCTACGGTGCCGTTGTAAACCCCTCTGAGTGTTTTGCGTGCCTTTACGTAACTCATCCGGCCGAGGGCGCCTTCGCCGGATAGGGCCATTCCGGTGACTGGTTTCTCTCCGGTAGGGTTTGGTCGTATGAATACGGGGAGTGACGAGCCGGGCGAGAGTGCCATGGCCGATGGCGAGAGCAAGACCGAGCAGCCGCTCGGTTCGCGGGCGCCGGAATTCATCAAGGCGCGTCCCGCGCTGCACCTGAGCTGGCAGGTGGGCGTTTTCGTCGTGGGGCTCGCGGTGGTCGTCGCGGGCGTGATCATGCTGCCGCTGCCCGGTCCGGGCTGGCTGGTGATCTTCGGCGGCATGGCGATCTGGGCGACCGAGTTCGTCTGGGCGCAGCTGGTGCTCCGCTGGACGAAGCGCAAGGTCACGGAGGCGACGCAGCGGGCGCTCGACCCGGCGGTCCGGCGTCGCAACATCATCCTGACGACCGTCGGCCTCGTGATCATCGCGGCCCTCTGCGCCGTCTACCTCTGGAAGTTCGGCTTCCAGATGCCCTGGAACATCAAAGAGTGACAAAGAGTGACAAGAGGTGGCGGAGAGGCGTCCTCGGGACGGCCCCGCAGCGCCCCTGGCCGGTCGGAGTCACCCTCTGACTTGGGGTAATGTTCTCCCTGCGCCCGGGCGATTAGCTCAGCGGGAGAGCGCTTCGTTCACACCGAAGAGGTCACTGGTTCGATCCCAGTATCGCCCACCAGCACGGCTGGCGGCCCCGATCCACGGATACGTGGACAGGGCCGCCTTCGTCGTTTCCGTGCCAGGTCACGACAGGCCGCGTCACTCTGCGTAGCGCGGCGATGGCGCGTAGCGCGTGATCTCGGCCATGGGGCCGTGTGGCCGGAGAGTGACGTCGAGGGCGGACGAAGATGGCCTCGCCGCTCGCCGCTCGCCGCTCGCCGCTCGCCGCTCGGGGCTGGCCCCGGCCTCGGTGGCGGTGACGGTCGCCTGCGGATCGCACCGGCGGGGTGATGGCGCCTCCGCCGGGGGGGCGGGCGTGGCGGGCAGCGGCCGGCGGCTGCACCCCCCTGTGCCCGCCCCCGCTTCGGGTGACCCGCCGTCAGCCCTCGCGTCTGAACCGCACACCGCCTCCGGGTGGCGTCTCCCGTGCCCGGAGATCAAGGGGAAGTGGGACTTCCAGGATTATGTGGCCTTTTGGGAGAAGTTCCGGACCCGGGCCGCCGGTGGAAATCGGCCGGACGTATTCCGGAACGCGGTCGGCTTGTTGCGGAAGTACGACAAGAGAGGTGTGCTGCCCGACCTCAGGGCGCGGATAGGCGCCGGAAATGCTGGAGTCGAGAAGGTCGGCCAAGTCGGCGTAAAGCAATCGGGTATTCCGGTCGGAACCAACACGATGTCACTTGTCGCCGACGAGGGGGTATTTGAGAAGTCGGGCAGCGGGCCGTGGCGGGGGCTGGACCTGGGGCGGGTACCTCGCCACTCCGAAGAAGATCCACGGCGCCCGCGAGGTGTCCGGCGGCACGGACCGCGTCCGCGTCGTTGACGGGCCGTCGGCCGTCGGTCCGCCACTCCGTCAGACCGCCCCCGTCGAAACCGAGTCCGTGACCCCCGGTGCCAGAACGCGGCACGTACCCGCCTCGTGCTCGCGACCCCGGACCGGCACACTCGGTCCATGGACTGGTGTCACTACCGCTTCCGCAGCCTGTGGGTCCTGCCCGCGCCGCCCGCCGACGTCTACCGCGCTCTCGAACAGGCCGAGGACTATCCCCGCTGGTGGCCCCAGGTCCGCGAGGTGCGCCCGGCCGACGAACGGAGCGGCGTCATCCGTGTCCGCTCGTTCCTGCCGTACGACCTCGTGTTCACCGCACAGGAGGTGCGCAGCGACCCGGTCGCCGGGGTGCTGGAGATCGCGATGTCGGGCGACATCGAGGGCTGGGCCCGCTGGACCCTGTGCCCCGACGGGCCGGGCACCCGCGCCCGGTACGACCAGGAGGTCGACGTGCGCAAGCCCCTGCTGCGGCGGTTCGCCCTGCCGGGACGGCCTCTGTTCCGGCTCAACCACGCCCTGATGATGCGTGCGGGGCGGCACGGACTGAGGACCTCGCTGCGAGCGGTTTGAACGACACCCGCCACAACCTGTATTGTTCAGTGCGTTCCCGGGCGATTAGCTCAGTGGGAGAGCGCTTCGTTCACACCGAAGAGGTCACTGGTTCGAACCCAGTATCGCCCACCGGGAAAGGCCGGTCCGTCGCAGACGGACCGGCCTTCTTGCCTACCCGGACGGACGGCGCCGGTGTCCACGCGGGCCGCCGTGACCTCGCGTGGGCCGTCGCACGCCCCGCTCAAGCCGCCGCGGACAGCTCCGGCCGCAGTGGCCACGACGGATCGACCGACTCCTCCGAGCCGCTGCGCGCGAACCAGGCCTGCAGCCCACGCGCCTGCGCCGCGTGCCACACCGACTGCAAGGTGTGCAGCTCGGCCGGGGAGAGCCGCTCCAGCCGGGGCGCGAAGCGGCGCCCCACCGCCCTCACCACCTCCATCGCGGCCAGCGCGTCGGCCGCCGCGTCATGCGCGCCCTCCAGCGCGACGCCGTAGTGCGCGCACAGGTCGGTGAGCGTGCGCCGGCCCTTGCGGTAGCGGTCCAGATGTTTGTCCAGGACCCGTGGATCGAGCACGCGCAGCGGCGCCGACTCGAACCAGCGGTCGAGACAGGACGCCCGGTGCCGACGCAACTCCCGGTCCAGCAGCGTCAGATCGAACGGCGCGTTCATCACCACCAGTGGGCGGCCCACCGCGGCCTGCTCGTCCAGCACCCTGACTATCTCGTCCATCACCGGCGACGGCCAGCGGCCGTTGCGCTGCAGATGTTCCTCCGTCAGCCCGTGCACCGCCGTCGCGCCCTCGGGCACCGGGACACCCGGGTTCACCAGCCACCGGGTCACCCGGGGGCGGGAACCCGCGGCGTCCTGGACGACGACGGCGGCCGACACGATCCGGTCGGTCTCGACGTCCACGCCCGTGGTCTCCGTGTCGAACGCGGCCAAGGGGCCCTCGTACCAGCACGTCATACGCACACAACTCCTCGTTCACCCACGGCAGCTGACGCACCGTCTTCTGCCCGTTTGGTGATACCCGGGCTGTTTGCGCCGTACGCCGGAAGGAGACAACAGAGGTACGGGTCTTTGCAGTTCAGCGGCCCGTCGCGGGGATTCTCTTGGCTTGGAAGGCTGTTGGACTCATGGCAATCGCGCAGCCCGAGCGGGGTGGGCTGCTGCCCCAGCGGACGGCACCCCATCGCGGCACGCTCGCCACCACCGCCTGCATGGAGACACTGCAGGTCGGCTACCTGCACGCCGTCGCCGCGGCGGCGGGCTGCTCCCTGTCCCAGCCCTTTCCGGACAACGGGATCGACTGGCACGTCAGTCACAGCGGTCCGGGACACACGGTCGACGACGAAGTCACCATCAAGGTGCAGCTCAAGTGCACCTACCAGATCCCGCCGAACCCCCCGGGTCCTGCCTTCTCCTTCACGCTCGACAACGAGCACCTGGCGAAGCTCGCCCGCACCCCGGTCTCGGTGCACAAGATCCTGGTCGTGATGCTCGTGCCCCGGTCCCAGGACGACTGGCTGCGCGCCAGCCACGACCGCCTCGACCTGCGGCACTGCTGCTATTGGATCAACCTCGCCGGGCAGCCCGTCACGGGCCGGCGCAGAACCACCGTCCGCATACCGACCTCGCGCATCTTCGACGACCGGGCCCTGTGCGAGATCATGACGCGGGTCGGGACGGGAGGCAGGCCATGACGCACCGCCCGATCGACGAACCCCTCCGGCCGGTCAGGCCGCACCCCGCCGAGGCCCACTGGACCGAACCGCCCGAACCCGGCCAGGTCGACCCCGCCGTGCTCAGCGCCCTGCTGCACCGGCACGGCTGGCAGCGCCGCGGCGGCGCCGCGGGACGGTACGGCAGGTGGACCCCACCCGGGCCCGGCGGCTCGGGCACCAGTCTGCTCGTTCCGGAGAACCGGGCCTTCCCCGACAGCGACGACCTTCTCGGCGAGGCCCTCGACGCGCTCTCCCGCAGCGGGTCCCCCTCCGCGCGCGACGTGCTGGTCGCCCTCGCCGTGCCCAGCGACGAGATCCGCTGGTGGCGCGATGTCCCGACCGGTCCCGTCGGCGCCACGCCCTGGAGCGTCGAGGAGCGGCTGCGCTCGGCCGCCCGCCAGATGCTGCTCGCGGCCGCCCTCGCCACCCGCGCGCGGGCCGGCTACTACGGCACCCGGTACCGCAGGCCCGCCGCCGCGTCCCTGGAGAACATCCTCGTCGGCGCCGAACCGGGCGGACGCCGGCTCACCGCCTTCGTGCCCGTGGACACCGGCCGGTCGCTGGCCATACGCCTGCACCAGGCCCTGTACGCCGCCCGCGAGGCCATCGACTACCAGCGGGCCACCGGCGGCATGGACGCCTTCGACGCGGCCGTCGAGGCGGGCGTCAGCCATGAACTCACCGAGGCCGTCGTCGCCCTCGTACGCGGTACCGAGGGTGCCCGCGTCGCCGTCGAGTGGGCGCCCGCGGCCGGCGTCCCCGAGGGCTGCGCGGCGCCCGACGAGGCCGTCGAGTTCTCGCCGGGCGACGTGCCCGTGCTGCGCGAGGCCGCGGCCCGGTATCTGCGTGAGGAGCCGTCCGTGCCGGTCAGGATCACCGGCGCCGTGGTGCGGATGCGCAGGTCGGAGCCGCGCGGCGAGGGCACCGTACGACTGCGGGTCATCGCGGGCGCGGAGGTCCCGTACGTGCGCGTGACCCTCGACGAGGAGGCCTACCGGATAGCGGGACAGGCGCACCTCGTGGGGCTGCCGGTGCGGGTGCACGGGCGGCTGGAGAGCCGCGGCGGCTTCCGCAGGCTCACGGACGCCTCCGGGGTCGTACCCGTGCAGGTCGACGAGGCCGAACGCGACCGGCTGATGAAGTCGCTCCAGGAGAATCTGGACTTCTTCGAGGAGGCGTGCAGCGGGGACTGAGCCCGGACCGGCGGGAACCGTTTCGCGGAGGGGGGCCTCGGCTCGGTACGATTCCTGTCTGCGCCCGCGCGTAGCGGTGCGCCCACCTTCAGGCAGGAGAGTCCGGTGTCAGACGTCCGTGTGGTCATCCAACGCGATTCCGAGCGGGAAGAGCGCGTGGTGACGACGGGCACTACGGCCGCCGATCTCTTCCCGGGCGAGCGCACCGTCGTCGCGGCGCGCGTGGCCGGCGAGCTGAGGGACCTCGCGTACGAGGTGCAGGACGGCGAGGAGGTCGAGCCCGTCGAGATCTCCTCACCGGACGGCCTCAACATCCTGCGCCACTCCACCGCGCACGTCATGGCCCAGGCCGTGCAGGAGCTCTTCCCCGACGCCAAGCTCGGCATCGGCCCGCCGGTCAAGGACGGCTTCTACTACGACTTCGACGTCGAGAAGCCGTTCACGCCCGAGGACCTCAAGGCCGTCGAGAAGAAGATGCAGGAGATCCAGAAGCGCGGCCAGCGCTTCTCCCGCCGCGTGGTCACCGACGAGGCCGCCCGCGAGGAGCTCGCCGCGGAGCCGTACAAGCTGGAGCTCATCGGCATCAAGGGCTCCGCGGCCGCCCAGGACGGGGCCGACGGCGCGGACGTCGAGGTCGGCGGCGGCGAGCTGACGATCTACGACAACCTCGACGCCAAGACCGGCGAACTGTGCTGGAAGGACCTCTGCCGGGGTCCTCACCTGCCCACCACCCGGAACATCCCGGCGTTCAAGCTCATGCGCAACGCCGGCGCGTACTGGCGCGGCAGCGAGAAGAACCCGATGCTCCAGCGCATCTACGGCACCGCCTGGCCGTCCAAGGACGAGTTGAAGGCGCACCTGGACTTCCTCGCCGAGGCCGAGAAGCGCGACCACCGCAAGCTGGGCAACGAACTGGACCTCTTCTCCATCCCGGACCAGATCGGTTCCGGCCTCGCCGTCTTCCACCCCAAGGGCGGCATCATCCGCCGGGTCATGGAGGACTACTCGCGCAGGCGCCACGAGGAGGAGGGCTACGAGTTCGTCTACACCCCTCACGCGACCAAGGGGAAGCTCTTCGAGACCTCGGGCCACCTGGACTGGTACGCCGACGGCATGTACCCGCCCATGCAGCTCGACGAGGGCGTGGACTACTACCTCAAGCCCATGAACTGCCCGATGCACAACCTGATCTTCGACGCGCGCGGCCGCTCGTACCGCGAACTGCCCCTGCGCCTCTTCGAGTTCGGGACCGTGTACCGGTACGAGAAGTCGGGCGTCGTGCACGGTCTGACCCGCGCCCGCGGCTTCACGCAGGACGACGCGCACATCTACTGCACCAAGGAGCAGATGGCGGACGAGCTCGACAGGACGCTCACCTTCGTCCTGAACCTGCTGCGCGACTACGGCCTCACGGACTTCTACCTCGAGCTGTCCACCAAGGACCCGGAGAAGTTCGTCGGCTCCGACGAGGTCTGGGAGGAGGCCACCGAGACGCTGCGGCAGGTGGCGGAGAAGCAGGGCCTCCCGCTCGTCCCTGACCCGGGCGGCGCCGCGTTCTACGGCCCGAAGATCTCCGTCCAGACCAAGGACGCCATCGGCCGGACCTGGCAGATGTCGACCGTGCAGCTCGACTTCAACCTGCCCGAGCGCTTCGACCTGGAGTACACCGGTCCCGACGGCACCAAGCAGCGTCCGGTGATGATCCACCGCGCGCTGTTCGGTTCCATCGAGCGTTTCTTCGCGGTGCTCCTCGAGCACTACGCGGGCGCGTTCCCCGCCTGGCTGGCGCCCGTCCAGGCGGTCGGCATCCCGATCGGTGACGCGCACGTGGAGTATCTGCAGAAGTTCGCCACCGAGGCGAAGAAGAAGGGCCTGCGCGTCGAGGTCGACTCGTCCTCCGACCGCATGCAGAAGAAGATCCGCAACGCGCAGAAGCAGAAGGTGCCCTTCATGGTCATCGCGGGCGACGAGGACATGGCGGCCGGCGCCGTCTCCTTCCGCTACCGCGACGGCTCGCAGGAGAACGGCATCCCCCTCGACGAGGCGATCGCCAAGATCGCGAAGATCGTCGAGGAGCGCACGCAGGTCTGACGCGCCGAGTGATCGGACGCGCGGAGTGATCGGACGCGCGGAGTGATCGGAGCCGTACGGCGAGAGGCCCCCGGGGAGTTCACCACCCCGGGGGCCTCTCGTCGTCCTCGCGCGCGAACACGTGCAGCAGCCACGACGAGAACGACCCCGTGACCGCGCCGAGCAGCGCCAGACCGCACGCCATCAGACCCACCGCGATCGTGCGTCCGAGCACGGTCACCGGGACGACGTCCCCGTAGCCCACCGTCGCGAGGGTGGAGCAGGTCCACCACACCGAGTCACCGAAGGTGCGGATCGTCGCATGCGGCGCCGAGTGCTCCTGCTGGTAGACGGCGAGAGCGCCGGCGAAGCCGAGCAGCAGCACCGACAGACCCGCGTAGAAGGCCACGCGCGCGTACAGGGCGAGACGGGGCCGTCCGCGACGGCGCTGCACGGCCTCGTACACCTTGACGACGCGCAGCGGGCGCAGCAGGGGCAGGACGAGCACCAGTGTGTCCAGCCAGTGGGCCGGTACGAAGCGGGGACCCTGGCCGCTCAGCCGCCAGCGCACTCCGTAGTCGACCAGGAACAGAACCCAGGCGGCCAGCAGCGCGGCCAGGCACGCGTCCCGTGCGACGGGCGGCAGACCGTGACCGAGAACCAGCACCGCGTAGGCGGTGAGAAACAGCAGCGAGCAGAGACCGAGCGGGACCTCGGTGTGCCGTTCCCAGCGGGTCTGCGGGCTGTCGTCGTCCACCGGCCCAGCTTGGCCCGGGGCGCATTCCGGAGAGCCCCGCCGACACGCCGCGAACGGGCGAAGCAATATGCTGCACCACATGACGAGTGAGCCGGAGCAGCAGATCGGAGTGGGGACGCAGGACGCGTTCCAGCGCTTGTGGACGCCCCACCGGATGGCTTACATCCAGGGCGAGAACAAGCCCACCGGCCCGGGGGCCGACGACGGCTGTCCGTTCTGCTCGATCCCCGCCAAGTCCGACGAGGACGGGCTCATCGTCAAGCGCGGTGAGCAGGTGTACGCGGTGCTCAACCTCTACCCGTACAACGGCGGCCATCTCATGGTGGTGCCCTACCGCCATGTCGCGGACTACACGGACCTGACCGGTCCGGAGACCGCCGAGCTCGGCGAGCTGACCAAGCAGGCCATGACCGCGCTGCGGGCCGCGTCGGGCGCGCACGGCTTCAACATCGGCATGAACCAGGGCACCGTGGCCGGGGCGGGTATCGCCGCCCACCTCCACCAGCACATCGTGCCCCGCTGGGGTGGCGACACCAACTTCATGCCGGTCGTCGGCCACACCAAGGTCCTGCCCCAACTGCTCGCGGACACCCGCGAGATGCTCGCCGAGGCGTGGCCCAGGCCGTAGCCCGGCCAGGGCTGCGAAGGGACCGGAAAGGGGGCGTGGGAATTCACGCCCCCGGCCTTTCCCAGGGGCCGCCCGACCTCCGTGGCCCGCTCTCCGCCCCGCGCACGCCCGCGCCCCCTGACGGCACACACGCGGGCCGCCGCCTCCGGCTGATCCGCCCGAGGCCTACGCGTCGTAGACGTCGTCCTTCTTCGGTGTCGGGTCCTGCACCGCGCCGCTGAGCACGGAGGTGCGGCCGTCGAACTTCGTGGTGTCCACGTTGTGGCCCTTGAGGAACTCGATGACCGCCTCGTGCACCACCCGGAGCACGGGGGTCGCGGAGCGCAGTACGTCGTCGGTCATGAAGCGGTTCTTCCAGGGCTGGTCGGCCCAGGCGTGCCGCAGTCCGAAGGGCTCGGGAAGGGTCAGTGAGCCGCCGAGCCAGTTCAGGAGCGGCGGGTACCAGGTGAACGGGGCACGGGCCGCGAGCCGTACGACCTCGTCGTTGCCGACCAGCGGGAGCTTCACCGTGCGGGTCTCCCAGAACTTGACCGTCTTGGCGACCTTCTTCTCCTTGGCCGCCGGCTTGCCCATGAACAGGCCGTTCACCGGTCCCAGGGCATGACCCGTGAGCTCGATGCGCAGGGTCTTGTGCAGCACGGTCACCGAGACGAGCATGCTGATCACCAACTGGCCGTCGTGGAGGGTCCACTGGACGCCCAGGTAGTGCCGCTCGCCCTTGTTGTACTGCTGCTTGTTGCAGATGTCCCGGATCTGCTGGAGGTTGACCTGGTGGGCCGTGCTGCCGCTCGGGCGGGTGACGGCCTTGGCGCTCGCCGGGATGTGCGTGACGACCCAGTGCCGGATCTCGGGCTTGGGGAAGCCGCCGGTGGTCAGCGGGCTCGTGTGGAGCCGCTCCATCGCCCGCTCGACGGCGCTGACGACGTCGAAGCTCTGGAACCTGTTGATCTCCGGAGCCGGTACCAGGTGCTTGGCCAGCTCCGCGCTCAGCGACCCCACCTTCTGCATCTGGTCCGAGACGACCGGCACCAGGTCCTCGGCGAGGTGCCAGTGCCCCCAGCGGGTGCCCATGCCGAGGATGCCCTTGGGGCCGGCGTAGAAGACCGAGTTCGACCGCTGCTCGTCGCGCAGCTCGCCGAACGCCTGGCGCAGCCGCTCGGCCCGGGTGTCGCCGGGGCTGCTGGGGACGGACTCGGGGACCCGGGCGCCCACGGTGCTGCCGGAGAGGAGGTTGTTCCAGCGGACGCGCAGGTCCTTCGCGGTGCGCTCGCAGATCTGCTTCGCCAGCAGCCAGCCGACGACCGGCGCGACGATCGCGCCCCGCACGTACCAGGCCAGGGGACCGGTGAAGGGCAGCCGGATCATGGCGATCACGGCGACGACGCCCACGGCGACGAGGAGCGCGGTGGCGAGGGCGGAGGCCCGCTTGTCCTCGCGCTTGGAGACGGCTGTCCGTATCTGGAAGACCAGCAGCCACAGCAGCAGCCCCGGCAGGAAGAGCAGACCGCAGAGCGTCATCACGACCGTCAGGCGGGTGTCGCGCTCCTTGCGGAGGCGGTTGGCCGCCAGACAGTGCTCGACCACCGCCTGCGGCTCGATGCCGAAGGACTGGACGACCGGACTGCGGCCGACGCCCAGCATGCGGGTCACCACCGCCTGGGCGAAGGCCTCGCCGAGGTTGGGCCGGAAGATCGTCGCCCACTTGCGGCCCGGGTTGACCTTCGACTCGTGCCACTCGTTGTTGGCCTCGAGGATCTTCCCGGCCTCGTCGTCCCGGTACGCGGCCGAAGCCAGGGCGTACGTCGCCGTCTCGTCCGAACCCGAGCGTGGAACCTGTGGCCCGAAGATGTCCTCGAAACCGGTTGGAACCGTCATTCCCGCCCCCATCGCCGCCGGTGTCGCTTCTGCGGCTTTTCCCGACTTCCCTGCCCCGCACACCTGTTGATCAGTCAGTCATGGTGATCGAGTCACCACGTCATCAGTCATCAGCTTGATCAGGTCATCAGCGTATCGGCAGGCGGCGGCCTTCGTCGGCGGACGGCCGAAGCCGCCCGCCGAGGGTGAACCGGAGCGCGTCCGGTGTGAACTACAAGGCCTCCCGCGTCCGTTCGCGCATCCTTTCGGCGATCTGCGGCGGCATCGGCTCGTGCCGCGCGTAACTGCGCTGGAAACGTGCGGTGCCGTGCGAGAGCGAGCGCAGATCG
Organism: Streptomyces sp. NPDC005195; assembly: GCF_040608315.1. Taxonomy (NCBI): domain Bacteria; kingdom Bacillati; phylum Actinomycetota; class Actinomycetes; order Kitasatosporales; family Streptomycetaceae; genus Streptomyces; species Streptomyces sp. NPDC005195. Next base: position 44,526 of record NZ_JBEXHZ010000041.1, on the reverse strand, counting down.
ACGGCGTACCGGCCGATCTCCATCTCCGGCACCTCGGCCCGTACGAGCGTGCGTCCGCCGCTCGTCTGCTCCGTGCCGACGACCCGGCCGCGCCGCCCCGAGAGGTCGCTCATCACGGCGCCCACGTAGTCGTCGCCGACCATGACGGTCACTTCGGCGACCGGCTCCAGGAGATGGATCCTCGCCTCGGCGGCGGCCTCGCGCAGCGCCAGCGCGCCCGCGGTCTGGAAGGCGGCGTCGGAGGAGTCCACCGAGTGCGCCTTGCCGTCGAGCAGGGTGATCCGCACGTCGATGAGCGGATGGCCCGCGGCCACGCCCCTGGCCGCCTGGGCGCGCACGCCCTTCTCGACGGACGGGATGAACTGCCGGGGCACCGCCCCGCCGACGACCTTGTCCACGAACTCGATGCCCGAGCCGTTCGGGAGGGGTTCGACCTCGATCTCGCAGATCGCGTACTGGCCGTGGCCGCCGGACTGCTTCACATGGCGCCCGCGCCCCGCGGACCTGGCCGCGAACGTCTCCCGCAGGGAGACCTGGTGCGGGACCACGTCGACCTGGACGCCGTACCGGCTGCGCAGCCGCTCCAGGGCGACGTCCGCGTGCGCCTCGCCCAGACACCACAGGACCACCTGGTGGGTGTGCTGGTTCTGTTCCAGGCGCATGGTGGGGTCCTCGGCGACCAGTCGGCCGAGCCCCTGGGAGAGCTTGTCCTCGTCGGCCTTGCTGTGCGCCTCGATGGCGAGCGGCAGCAGCGGGTCGGGCATCTGCCACGGTTCCATCAGCAGGGGGTCGTCCTTGGCCGAGAGCGTGTCGCCCGTCTCCGCCCGGTTGAGCTTCGCCACGCACGCCAGGTCGCCCGCGATGCAGTGGGTGAGGGCGCGCTGCTGTTTGCCGAACGGCGCGGACAGCGCGCCGACGCGCTCGTCGACGTCGTGGTCCTCGTGGCCGCGGTCGGTGAGCCCGTGCCCCGAGACGTGCACCGTCTCGTCGGGGCGCAGGGTGCCGGAGAAGACGCGGACGAGCGAGACCCGGCCGACATAGGGGTCGCTGGCCGTCTTCACGACCTCCGCGACCAGCGGACCGTCCGGGTCGCAGGCCCTGACCTCGCGCGCCGCGCCGTCCGGGGTGGTCACCGCCGGTGCCGCGCGCTCCAGCGGGGTCGGGAAGCCGCCGGTCACGAGCTCCAGGAGCTCGACCGTGCCGAGTCCCTGCCGGGCGCCGTCGGCGGCGGGCGCGGCGGCCAGCACGGGGAAGAACGCCCCGCGCGCCACGGCCCGCTCCAGATCCTGCACCAATGTCTTGAAATCGATCTCCTCGCCGCCGAGATAGCGGTCCATGAGGGTCTCGTCCTCGCTCTCGGCGATGATTCCCTCGATCAGCCGGTTGCGCGCCCGCGCGATCAGCGGCAACTGCCCGTCCACCGGCTCGGCCTCCTCGCGCTCACCGGACGAGTAGTCGAACAGCCGCTGGGACAGCAGTCCGATCAGCCCGGTCACCGGCGCGTGCCCGTCCGGGCCCGGCTCTCCGTGCAGTGGCAGATAGAGCGGCAGTACGGCGTCCGGGTCGTCGGCGCCGAAGGCCTCCGCGCAGATCCTGGTCATCGTGTCGAAGTCGGCGCGGGCCGATTCGAGGTGGGTGACCACGATGGCCCGCGGCATGCCGACGGCCGCGCACTCCTCCCACACCATCCGGGTCGAGCCGTCCACGCCGTCCGAGGCCGAGACCACGAAGAGGGCCGCGTCCGCGGCGCGCAGACCGGCCCTGAGCTCCCCGACGAAGTCGGCGTATCCGGGGGTGTCGAGGATGTTGATCTTGTATCCGTCCCAGCTGACGGGTACCAGGGAGAGCTGCACCGAGCGCTGCTGCCGGTGCTCGATCTCGTCGTAGTCGGATACGGCGGTGCCGTCCTCCACCCGGCCCGCCCGGTTCACGGCTCCCGCTGTCAGCGCGAGAGCCTCCACCAAAGTCGTCTTGCCCGATCCGCTGTGGCCGACCAGCACCACATTCCGTACGGATGCGGGGTGGTCGGCCGCCGTAGCCCTGCCGGCGGCTCCGGGGTGTGCGTTCGCCTTGTCGCCCATGGCCTTGCCTCCCGTGCACGGTGAGGTCTCTGTGGGCGCGGGCACGACGGATCCTTCCCCGGACCGGGTCCAGGGGTACCCCCAGCGGTACGGCTCCGATGACGCCCGCGGTGACTTCGAGCTTTGCACTCGCGTCACGGTGCGTCCATACGGAGGACGCGATCGCGCCGTGCCGTCCGCGAGTCCCCGCGTGACACGGGGTGCGGGTGCCCGGCCGTCGCACATGCGCGCGCGTGACTACGATGGGCCAGCCGGGGGCCAGCAGGGGCCGCCCGGCGACACCGAACCTCGGGAAGGCCATGCTGAACAAGTACGCGCGTGCATTCTTCACGCGTGTCCTCACACCGTTCGCCGCGTTTCTCATCCGCCGGGGGGTGAGCCCCGACACGGTCACCCTCCTGGGCACGGCCGGAGTGATGGCGGGCGCGCTGGTCTTCTACCCCCGGGGAGAGTTCTTCTGGGGCACGATCGTCATCACGCTCTTCGTCTTCTCCGACCTCGTCGACGGCAACATGGCGCGCCAGCTCGGCCGCTCCAGCCGGTGGGGGGCCTTCCTGGACTCCACGCTCGACCGGGTCGCCGACGGGGCCATCTTCGGCGGCTTCGCGCTCTGGTACGCGGGCAACGGCGACAACAACGTGCTCTGCGCCGTCTCGATCTTCTGTCTGGCCAGCGGGCAGGTGGTCTCGTACACCAAGGCCCGCGGCGAGTCGATCGGTCTGCCGGTCGCCGTCAACGGGCTGGTGGAGCGCGCCGAACGCCTGGTGATCTCCCTGGTCGCGGCGGGCCTCGCGGGGCTGCACAAGTTCGGGGTCCCGGGCATCCAGTGGCTGCTGCCCGTCGCGCTGTGGATCGTCGCCGTCGGCAGCCTGGTGACGCTCGTCCAGCGGGTCGTCACGGTCCGCCGGGAGTCCGCAGAGGCCGACGCGGCCGCCGCGCACAACAGCGGGGCCACGTCGTGACCAGCCTCCAGGACAGACTGGTGGACGGGGCGTACGCGCTCGGCTGGAGCACCGTCAAAACGCTCCCGGAGCCGGTCGCCGTACGTCTCGGCCGCACCATCGCGGACATCGCCTGGAGGAAACGCGGCAAGGGCGTACTGCGCCTGGAGAGCAACTACGCGCGCGTGGTGCCCGACGCGGGTCCGGAACGGCTCGCGGAGCTCTCCCGGGCGGGCATGCGCTCCTACCTCCGTTACTGGATGGAGTCCTTCCGCCTTCCCGCCTGGAGCCGGGAGCGCGTGGCGACGGGCTTCGACCCCAGGGACGCGCACTACCTGACGGACGGCATCGCCTCCGACCGGGGTGTCATCCTCGCCCTCCCGCACATGGGCAACTGGGACCTCGCGGGCGCGTGGGTCACCACGAAGCTGGAGACGCCCTTCACCACCGTGGCCGAGCGCCTCAAGCCGGAATCGCTGTACGACCGCTTCGTCGCCTACCGCGAGGGCCTCGGCATGGAGGTCCTCCCGCACAGCGGCGGCACCGCGTTCGGCACCCTGGCCCGGCGGCTGCGCGACGGGGGCATGGTCTGCCTGGTCGCCGAACGCGATCTGTCCGCGTCCGGCGTCGAGGTCAAGTTCTTCGGAGAGGCCACCCGGATGCCCGCGGGCCCGGCGCTGCTGGCCCAGCAGACCGGCGCGCTGCTCCTCCCGGTGACGCTCTGGTACGACGACTCACCGGTGATGCAGGGCCGTGTGCATCCCCCCGTCGAGGTCCCCGAGACAGGTACCCGGGCCGAGAAGACGTCTGTCATGACACAGGCGCTGGCCGACGCCTTCGCCACGGGTATTTCCGACCATCCGGAGGACTGGCACATGCTGCAGCGCCTGTGGCTCGCCGACCTGGAGCCCCGCCCCGAACCGTCCGACGGGGAGCGGCCGTGAAGATCGGCATCGTCTGCCCGTACTCGTGGGACGTACCGGGCGGCGTCCAGTTCCACATCCGCGACCTCGCCGAGCACCTCATCCGTCTCGGGCACGAGGTCTCCGTCCTCGCCCCCGCGGACGACGAGACACCCCTGCCGCCGTACGTCGTCTCGGCGGGGCGCGCGGTCCCGGTGCCCTACAACGGCTCCGTGGCGCGCCTGAACTTCGGCTTCCTGTCGGCGGCCAGGGTGCGGCGCTGGCTGCACGACGGCACCTTCGACGTGATCCACATCCACGAACCGACCTCGCCGTCCCTGGGACTGCTCGCGTGCTGGGCCGCGCAGGGGCCCATCGTGGCCACCTTCCACACCTCCAACCCGCGCTCCCGGGCGATGATCGCGGCCTACCCGATCCTGCAGCCCGCGCTGGAGAAGATCAGCGCGCGGATCGCGGTGAGCGAGTACGCGCGGCGCACGCTCGTCGAGCATCTGGGCGGGGACGCGGTCGTCATCCCGAACGGCGTGGACGTCGACTTCTTCGCCCGCGCCAAACCCCAGCAGGAGTGGCAGGGCGACACACTCGGGTTCATCGGCCGCATCGACGAGCCCCGCAAGGGTCTGCCCGTCCTCATGAAGGCGCTCCCGAAGATCCTCGCCGAACGCCCCGCGACCAGACTCCTGGTGGCCGGCCGGGGCGACGAGGAGGAGGCCGTCGAGTCCCTGCCCGCCGAGATGCGCTCACGGGTCGAGTTCCTCGGCATGATCAGCGACGAGGACAAGGCCCGCTTCCTGCGCAGCGTCGACGTGTACGTGGCACCCAACACCGGCGGCGAGAGCTTCGGGATCATCCTGGTGGAGGCCATGTCCGCGGGGGCGCCGGTGCTCGCCTCCGACCTCGACGCCTTCGCCCAGGTGCTCGACCAGGGAGCGGCCGGGGAACTGTTCGCCAACGAGGACGCGGGCGCGCTGGCCGCCTCCGCCCTACGCCTGCTCGGTGACCCCGGGCGCCGTGCCGAACTGCGCGCCCGGGGCAGCGCCCACGTACGGCGCTTCGACTGGTCCACGGTCGGCGCCGACATCCTGTCCGTGTACGAGACGGTGACGGACGGGGCGGCGGCGGTGGCGGCGGACGAACGGACGGGGCTGCGGGCACGGTTCGGGCTGGCCCGGGACGAGCGCGGGGGAGTGGGCGGAGGGCGTTGACGCCCTCCTGCGTGGCCGACGCCCGCGCAGGGGACGTGAGGGGCGGGTGACCACGCCCGAGTAGCCTTGCGGCCCGTGACCGCAACCTTGATCTGGATCCTCGTCGGCCTCGCCGCGATCGGCCTCTACCTGAGCTGGACCGCGGGGCGTCTCGACCGGCTGCACGCCCGGATCGACGCCGCGCGCGCCGCACTCGACGCGCAGCTGTTGCGCCGGGCCTCGGTCGCGCAGGAGCTGGCGACCTCCGGGGTGCTCGACCCGGCCGCCTCGATCGTGCTCTACGAGGCGGCGCACGCCGCCAGACAGGCGGAGGAGGAGCAGCGCGAGGTCGCCGAGAGCGAGCTGAGCCAGGCTCTGCGGGCCGTCTTCGGAGAGACGCAGCAGGTGGAGGCCGTGCGGGAGGCGCCGGGCGGGGACGCGGCGGCGAGTGAGCTGGCGCAGGCCGTGCGGCGGGTGCCGATGGCCCGGCGGTTCCACAACGACGCCGTGCGGGCGGCACGGGCGTTGCGCAGGCACCGCACGGTGAGGTGGTTCAGGCTGGCCGGTCATGCGCCCTTCCCGATGGCCTTCGAAATGGACGACGAGCCACCTACCGCGCTGGCGGACCGGCCCACCACCTGAGCCGCCCGCTGTCTCGCCGTCCCTGGGGGCTCCGCCCCCGCACCCGCCGTTCGCCCCGGACGGCGGGGTCTGGGGCGGAGCACCCAGGAGGAGGGGCCGGGCAGGGGCGACCGGGGCGGGAAAACGAGCCACCGGGTCCCCATTGGCCCTTGCAGTGGCCTGGTCCACTCCCGTTTCCTCGGTATTGCAGCAACCCTCTTTCACCGAGTGAGGTCAACCCGTGTCCAGCACGCTCCCCACCCCCGCCCGCCCCGAAGACGACGCGGCGACCGGCACCGCCCGAGTGAAGCGCGGCATGGCCGAGCAGCTCAAGGGCGGCGTGATCATGGACGTCGTCAACGCCGAGCAGGCGAAGATCGCCGAGGACGCGGGCGCCGTGGCCGTCATGGCGCTCGAGCGGGTGCCCGCCGACATCCGCAAGGACGGCGGCGTGGCCCGGATGTCCGACCCGAACATGATCGAAGAGATCATCGAGGCCGTCTCCATCCCGGTGATGGCGAAGTCCCGCATCGGCCACTTCGTCGAGGCCCAGGTCCTGCAGTCCCTCGGCGTCGACTACATCGACGAGTCCGAGGTCCTCACCCCGGCCGACGAGGTCAACCACTCCGACAAGTGGGCGTTCACCACCCCCTTCGTCTGCGGTGCCACCAACCTGGGCGAGGCCCTGCGCCGCATCGCCGAGGGCGCCGCCATGATCCGCTCCAAGGGCGAGGCCGGCACCGGCAACGTCGTCGAGGCCGTCCGTCACCTGCGTCAGATCAAGAACGAGATCGCCAGGCTGCGCGGCTACGACAACAACGAGCTGTACGCCGCGGCCAAGGAACTGCGCGCCCCGTACGAGATCGTCAAGGAGGTCGCCGAGCTCGGCAAGCTCCCGGTGGTGCTGTTCTCCGCGGGCGGCGTCGCCACTCCGGCCGACGCGGCACTGATGCGCCAGCTCGGCGCCGAGGGCGTCTTCGTCGGCTCCGGCATCTTCAAGTCAGGCGACCCGGCCAAGCGCGCCGCCGCCATCGTGAAGGCCACCACCTTCTACGACGACCCGAAGATCATCGCGGACGCGTCCCGCAACCTCGGCGAGGCCATGGTCGGCATCAACTGCGACACCCTTCCCGAGGCCGAGCGCTACGCCAACCGCGGCTGGTAGGACACACCCCTCATGAGCACCCCCGTCATAGGCGTCCTGGCCCTCCAGGGCGACGTACGGGAGCACCTCATCGCCCTGGCCGCGGCCGACGCCGTGGCCAGGGCGGTACGGCGCCCCGAGGAACTCGCCGAGGTGGATGGCCTGGTCATCCCCGGCGGTGAGTCCACCACCATCTCCAAGCTGGCCCACCTCTTCGGCATGATGGAGCCCCTGCGCGCGCGTGTGCGTGAAGGGATGCCCGTGTACGGCACCTGCGCCGGCATGATCATGCTCGCCGACAAGATCCTCGACCCGCGCTCGGGGCAGGAGACCATCGGCGGCATCGACATGATCGTGCGCCGCAACGCCTTCGGACGCCAGAACGAGTCCTTCGAAGCGGTGGTCGCCGTCGAGGGCGTCGAGGGCGACCCCGTGGAGGGCGTCTTCATCCGTGCGCCCTGGGTCGAGTCCGTGGGTGCGGAGGCCGAGGTGCTGGCCACCCACGAGGGCCACATCGTCGCCGTGCGCCAGGGCAACGCGCTCGCCACCTCGTTCCACCCCGAACTGACCGGAGACCACCGCGTGCACGGCCTGTTCGTCGACATGGTGCGCGCGAACCGGACACCCGGCTCCTAGTAGGATCTGGGAATCCCCCAGGCTCTTAAAGTGTGGGGGAGTTCGTACAGGATCGGGTTACGCGAAGGAGACAGGCAGATGTCCGGCCACTCTAAATGGGCTACGACGAAGCACAAGAAGGCCGTGATCGACGCCAAGCGCGGCAAGCTCTTCGCGAAGATGATCAAGAACATCGAGGTGGCGGCCCGCACGGGCGGCGCCGACGTGTCCGGCAACCCGACGCTCTTCGACGCCATCCAGAAGGCCAAGAAGAGCTCGGTCCCGAACAAGAACATCGACTCGGCGGTCAAGCGCGGCGCCGGCCTCGAAGCCGGTGGCGCCGACTACGAGACGATCATGTACGAGGGTTACGGCCCGAACGGCGTCGCGGTGCTCATCGAGTGCCTCACCGACAACCGTAACCGCGCCGCCTCGGACGTCCGCGTCGCCATGACCCGCAACGGCGGCAACATGGCCGACCCGGGTTCCGTCTCGTACCTCTTCAACCGCAAGGGCGTCGTCATCGTCCCCAAGGGTGAGCTGACCGAGGACGACGTCCTGGGTGCCGTGCTCGACGTGGGCGCCGAGGAGGTCAACGACCTCGGTGAGTCCTACGAGGTCATCTCCGAGGCGACCGACCTGGTCGCCGTGCGCACCGCGCTCCAGGACGCCGGGATCGACTACGACTCCGCCGACGCCAACTTCGTCCCGACCATGCAGGTCGAGCTCGACGAGGAGGGCGCCCGGAAGATCTTCAAGCTGATCGACGCGCTCGAGGACAGCGACGACGTGCAGAACGTCTTCGCCAACTTCGACGTCAGCGACGAGGTCATGGAGAAGGTCGACGCCTGAGCGCCGACAGCCGAACGGGCCGACGGGACACACCCCGTCGGCCCGTCGCGTTGTCAGTGGCACCCGATAGCCTGCACGAACAGGCGTCACCGGTGGGTGACCGGGGGAGATCGACGAAGGGGGACCGGGGTGCGGGTACTGGGTGTCGACCCCGGACTGACCCGATGCGGTGTCGGCGTGGTCGAGGGAGTCGCGGGCCGGCCCCTGACCCTGCGCGGGGTCGGTGTCGTACGCACCCCGGCGGACGCCGAGTTGGGCCTGCGCCTCGTCGCCGTCGAGCAGGGCATCGAGCGGTGGCTCGACGAGTACGCGCCCGAATACGTCGCGGTGGAGCGGGTGTTCAGCCAGCACAACGTCCGTACGGTGATGGGCACCGCCCAGGCCAGCGCCGTCGCCATGCTCTGTGCCGCCCGGCGCGGCATCCCCGTCGCCCTGCACACCCCGAGCGAGGTCAAGGCCGCCGTCACCGGCAACGGACGCGCGGACAAGGCCCAGGTCGGCGCGATGGTCACCCGGCTGCTCAGGCTGGACGCGCCGCCCAAGCCCGCCGACGCCGCCGACGCTCTCGCGCTGGCGATCTGTCACATCTGGCGCGCCCCCGCCCAGAACCGGCTCCAGCAGGCCGTCGCACAGAACCGACTCCAGCAGGCGGCCGCCCTGCACGCGGCGCAAGCGGCGTCGCAGGCCGCACCGCACCACGCATCGAAAGGCCGTACCGCATGATCGCCTTCGTCAGCGGCCCGGTCGCCGCTCTCGCCCCCGACTCAGCGGTGGTGGAGGTCGGCGGCATCGGCATCGCCGTCCAGTGCACGCCGGGCACCCTCGCCGCGCTCCGCATGGGACAGCCGGCCAGGCTCGCCACCTCCCTGGTCGTCCGCGAGGACTCCCTGACCCTGTACGGCTTCGCGGACGACGACGAGCGCGGGACCTTCGTGCTGCTCCAGACCGCGAGCGGTGTCGGCCCCCGCCTCGCCCAGGCCATGCTCGCCGTGCACACCCCGGACGCCCTGCGCCGGGCGGTCGCCACGGGGGACGAGAAGGCCCTCACCGCCGTACCCGGCATCGGCAAGCGGGGAGCCCAGAAACTCCTGCTGGAGCTCAAGGACCGGCTCGGCGAGCCGCTCGGCCGGGGCACCGGGATCGGCGCCCCCGTCAGCACCGGCTGGCGCGAGCAGCTGCACGCCGCGCTCATCGGCCTCGGGTACGCCACCCGCGAGGCCGACGAGGCGGTCTCCGCGGTCGCTCCGCAGGCCGAGGCCGAGGAGGGCGCGCCCCAGGTGGGCCGGCTCCTGAAGGCCGCCCTGCAGACCCTCAACCGCGCCCGCTGACCCGGCGGCCCCCGCCCGACCCGACCGGCGCCCGCCGACCCACCACCACACCGCGAGGCACACGCAATGAACTGGGACGACACGACCGACGAGACCGCCGCCGACCGGCTCGTCGGCGCGTCCGCCGACCGTGAGGACCAAGCCGTCGAGGCGGCCCTGCGCCCCAAGGACCTGGACGAGTTCATCGGTCAGGAGAAGGTCCGCGAGCAGCTCGACCTCGTGCTGCGCGCCGCCCGCGCCCGCGGCGCCACCGCCGACCACGTCCTGCTCTCCGGCGCCCCCGGCCTGGGCAAGACCACCCTCTCGATGATCATCGCGGCCGAGATGGGCGCCCCCATCCGCATCACCAGCGGCCCCGCCATCCAGCACGCCGGGGACCTCGCCGCGATCCTCTCCTCGCTCCAGGAGGGCGAGGTGTTCTTCCTGGACGAGATCCACCGCATGTCCCGGCCCGCCGAAGAGATGCTCTACATGGCCATGGAGGACTTCCGCGTCGACGTGATCGTCGGCAAGGGCCCGGGAGCCACCGCGATCCCCCTGGAGCTGCCGCCGTTCACCCTGGTCGGCGCCACCACCCGCGCGGGACTGCTGCCGCCCCCGCTGCGCGACCGCTTCGGCTTCACGGCGCACATGGAGTTCTACGAGCCCGCCGAGCTGCAGCGTGTCATCCACCGCTCCGCGAACCTCCTCGACGTCGAGATCGGCGCCGAGGGCGCCGCCGAGATCGCCGGCCGTTCCCGCGGCACCCCCCGTATCGCCAACCGTCTGCTGCGCCGGGTCCGGGACTACGCGCAGGTCAAGGCCGACGGCATCATCACCCGTGAGATCGCCGCCGCCGCGCTGAAGGTCTACGAGGTCGACGCCCGTGGCCTCGACCGCCTCGACCGAGGAGTCCTGGAAGCCCTGCTCAAGCTCTTCGGCGGCGGTCCGGTGGGGCTGTCCACGCTCGCGGTCGCCGTGGGGGAGGAGCGGGAGACCGTGGAGGAGGTCGCCGAGCCCTTCCTGGTACGCGAGGGACTGCTCGCCCGTACGCCCCGTGGTCGCGTCGCGACTCCGGCCGCATGGGCACATCTCGGGCTCACCCCGCCCCAGCGGGCCATGGGGGGAAACGGACAAGGGGACCTGTTCGGGGCGTGACGGCGCGGGCACTCGCGGGGTCAGGAACCCCGGTGCCATGCTGAGCGTTGTTCCCTGAGTGCGGACTCGCTTAGACTCCGCCGGTGCCGCCCTAGTCGACGGCTTACATACCCCCATCCAGCAGGCCGCTCACCATCGCGGTCGAAGAAGGAAGTTCCGACCCGTGAGTCTCGTGACCCTCCTCCCGTTCATCGTGCTCATCGGGGCCATGTTCCTGATGACCCGGTCTGCCAAGAAGAAGCAGCAGCAGGCTGCTTCCATGCGCAACGACATGCAGCCCGGCTCCGGCGTGCGCACGATCGGTGGCATGTACGCCACTGTCAAGGAGGTCAACGAGGACTCGGTCCTTCTTGACGCGGGTCCCGGCGTGGACCTCCTCTTCGCGAAGAACTCGATCGGCGCCGTCCTCACCGACGACGAGTACAACCGCATCGTGCACGGCGCCGAGCACGACATCGAGGCCGACGGCCCGGTTGTCCCGGACGACGCCTCCTCCCTCACCGAGACCGACGAGCCCGCCGCCGACGCCTCTTCCGACGCCTCCGACGACAAGCCCATCGACCTCGGCAAGAAGGACGCCGCGGACGAGCCCGCCGACGCGAAGGCGGCCGAGGGCGACGCAGCAGAGCCGAAGAAGACCGACGGCGAGACCGGCGCGAAGTAGCATCCCCCGGGGAACACGGCGCGATCCGCTCGCGCCCCGTGAACCCCAGGGACGTGCCTCTGTCGCACGGAGTCCCGACACCATGTCATGGCCGCCCACGCGCTGACCCCGCGCGAGGCGGCCCGAGAGGGAGTACGAGAAGGTGGCAGCACCGAAGAAGGGCCGGAGCGCGAGTGCCCAGAGCAGGCCGGGGCGCTCGCTCGCCCTCATCCTGATCGCCATCGTGGCGCTCACCGGGGGGATGTTCCTCTCCGGGCATTCCACCCCCCGTCTCGGCATCGACCTCGCCGGCGGCACCAGCATCACGCTGGAGGCGAAGAACGAGCCGGGCCAGCCGAACGCGATCAACAAGACCAACATGAACACCGCGGTCGACATCATGAACCGCCGTGTCAATGGTCTTGGTGTCTCCGAGGCAGAGGTCCAGACCCAGGGCGATCGCAACATCATCGTCAACGTCCCCAAGGGCACGAACTCCGAGGAGGCCCGGAAGCAGGTCGGTACCACCGCCAAGCTCTACTTCCGCCCGGTGCTGGCCACCGAGGTCTCCGGGAAGGCCGTGCCGGCCAGCCCCTCGCCGAGCGCCTCCAGCAGCGACTCCTCGAAGGACAAGGCGAGCGACAAGGCGACGTCGTCGAGCTCCGCGACTCCGTCGGCCACTGCCACCTCCCAGGGCCGTGCGGTCACCGACGCCCTGAAGGCCGATGCCACGCCGTCCACGAGCGCCTCGGCGAAGGCGTCGGCCTCCACCGCCGCCACGCCGTCGCCGAGCGGCAGCGTCGACCCCGCGACCGCCAAGCTCCAGGCCCAGTACGCCGCGCTCGACTGCACCGACAAGGCCGTCCGCGCCAAGACCGGTGACGGCATCAAGCCCACCGACCCCACGGTCGCCTGCGGCAAGAACTCGTCGGGCCAGTGGCAGAAGTACGTGCTCGGCGCCGCCGAGGTCTCCGGCACGGACATCAAGAGCGCCGCGGCCGTCTTCGACACCCAGAGCGCCGCGGGCTGGAAGGTCACCATGGACTTCACGTCCGGTGGCTCCAACAAGTTCGCCGACATCACCGGCAAGCTCGCGAAGAACCAGTCCCCGCAGAACCAGTTCGCCATCGTCCTCGACGGTGAGGTCGTCTCCGACCCGTACGTCAGCCAGGCGCTGACCGGCGGCAACGCGGAGATCTCCGGCAGCTTCACGCAGACCGAGGCGCAGGCCCTGGCCAACATGCTGAAGTACGGCGCGCTGCCGCTCACCTTCAAGGAGGCGAGCGTCACCACCGTGACGGCGGCCCTCGGCGGCGAGCAGCTGCACGCCGGTCTGATCGCGGGCGCGATCGGCCTGGGCCTGGTCATCATCTACCTGGTGGTCTACTACCGGGGCCTGTCGGTCATCGCCATCGCCTCCCTGATGGTCTCCGCCATCCTCACGTACGTGATCATGGCGTTGCTCGGCCCCGCCATCGGGTTCGCGCTGAACCTGCCGGCGGTCTGCGGCGCGATCGTCGCGATCGGTATCACGGCGGACTCGTTCATCGTGTTCTTCGAACGCATCCGGGACGAGATCCGCGAGGGCCGCAGCCTGCGCCCGGCCGTCGAGCGTGCCTGGCCGCGCGCCCGGCGCACCATCCTGGTCTCCGACTTCGTGTCGTTCCTCGCCGCCGCGGTGCTCTTCATCGTCACCGTCGGCAAGGTCCAGGGCTTCGCGTTCACCCTCGGTCTGACCACCTTGCTCGACGTGGTCGTCGTCTTCCTCTTCACCAAGCCGTTGATGACGATCCTCGCCCGCAAGAAGTTCTTCGCGAGCGGTCACAGCTGGTCCGGACTGGACCCGAAGCGACTGGGCGCCCAGCCGCCGCTGCGCCGCACCCGTCGCGCGTCCGCCCCCGTCGACACGAAGGAGGCGTGAGATGTCGAAACTCGGCACCCTCGGCGCCCGGCTCCACCGCGGTGAGATCGGCTACGACTTCGTCGGCAAGCGCAAGATCTGGTACGCCATCTCGATCCTGATCACCATCACGGCCATCCTCGGTCTGACGGTGCGCGGCCTGAACATGGGCATCGAGTTCCAGGGCGGAGCCGTCTTCACGACGCCGAAGCACATGTCGTCGTCGGTGAACCAGGCCGAGACGTACGCGCAGGACGCCTCCGGTCACGACGCCATCGTCCAGAAGCTCGGCGACGGCAGCCTGCGCATCCAGATCGCGGGCATCGACACCGACAAGTCGGACCAGATCAAGGACCAGCTCTCCAAGGACCTGAAGGTCGACTCGGAGAAGATCAACGCCGACCTGGTCGGTCCCAGCTGGGGTGACCAGATCGCCAACAAGGCCTGGGAGGGCCTGGCGATCTTCATGGTCCTCGTCGTGATCTACCTGGCCATCGCGTTCGAGTGGCGCATGGCCATCGCCGCTCTGGTCGCCCTGATCCACGACATCACCATCACGGTCGGCATCTACGCCCTGGTCGGCTTCGAGGTCACCCCGGGCACCGTGATCGGTCTGCTGACGATCCTCGGTTACTCGCTCTACGACACGGTGGTCGTCTTCGACAGCCTCAAGGAGCAGACGAAGGACATCACCAAGCAGACCCGGTACACGTACAGCGAGATCGCCGACCGCTCGATCAACGGCACCCTGGTCCGTTCGATCAACACCACGGTGGTCGCGCTGCTGCCCGTCGCCGGCCTGCTGTTCATCGGTGGCGGCGTGCTCGGCGCGGGCATGCTCAACGACATCTCGCTCTCGCTGTTCGTCGGCCTCGCCGCCGGTGCGTACTCCTCGATCTTCATCGCCACGCCGCTCGTCGCCGACCTCAAGGAGCGCGAGCCGCAGATGAAGGCGCTCAGGAAGCGCGTGCTCGCCAAGCGCGCCCAGGCCGCCGCGAAGGGCGACCCCCTGGACGAGCCGGTCTCGGCCGTCCCGCTCGACGACGACGAGTCGGACGACGCCACACCGGCGGTCGTCGGCCCGCGCAACCAGCCCGCGTCCCGCAACCGGGGCCGCGGCCGACCTTCGGGGAAGCGCCGATGACCGAGCTGACGGACGTCTCCACGCTGCTGCTCAGCCGTATCCGCGACGTGGCCGACTATCCGGAGCCGGGCGTGATGTTCAAGGACATCACGCCCCTGCTGGCCGACCCGGTGGCCTTCGAGGCGCTCACCGGCGCGCTCGCGGAGATCGCCGTCCGCACCGGGGCGACGAAGATCGTCGGCCTGGAGGCCCGCGGCTTCATCCTCGGTGCCCCGGTCGCCGTCCGCGCCGGGCTCGGCTTCATCCCCGTACGCAAGGCGGGCAAGCTCCCCGGAGCGACCCTGTCGCAGACGTACGACCTGGAGTACGGCTCCGCCGAGATCGAGGTGCACGCCGAGGACCTGGACACGGGCGACCGCATCCTGGTCGTCGACGACGTCCTCGCCACCGGCGGCACCGCCGAGGCCTCGCTCCAGCTCGTCCGCCGGGCGGGCGCCGAGGTCGCGGGCGTCGCCGTCCTGATGGAGCTCGGCTTCCTCGGCGGCCGAGGCCGCCTGGAACCCGCTCTCGCGGGCGCTCCGCTGGAGGCACTCCTCCAGATCTGAGCAATCCCCAACAGCTCGGAACGGTTCGGAACAGCTCGGAACAGCTCGGGAAAGACCCAGGAAAGCTTCAGGTAAGGCCTGGGACACCCGTGGGACACCGTCGGAGGCGGGCCCGGAGGAATCCGGTGCCCGCCTCTCGCGTTCCCCCTGTACGGGCCGTCCCCACGGCCCAGAGCGAGCCCGGCGCCCAGGATCGCTACCATGGGGTCTCCGGAGCCTGACCGGGGGACCCGGAACGCGCACGAGGAGCCCTCTTGCCAGACGAGGCCCAGCCACTCACCGCCGCCAAGCCCGAGCCCGCCCCGGGCGGCACGGACACGCCCGCGAAGAGCGCCGCTCCCGGGCCGGTCGAGCACGCCCAGTCCGCGCCCGACGACAAGGCGGCCGAGCAGCCCCGCCCCAAGCCGGCCCCTGCCGAGCGCGTGGCGAGCACCCCGGCGGTCCGTTCGGCCCCGAGTCAGCCCGCGCGCACCGGTGGCTCCTCCAACCGCGTCCGCGCCCGCCTGGCCCGGCTCGGCGTGCAGCGCTCGAACCCGTACAACCCGGTCCTGGAGCCCCTGCTGCGGATAGTGCGCAGCAACGACCCCAAGATCGAGACGGCCACGCTCCGCCAGGTCGAGAAGGCCTACCAGGTCGCCGAGCGCTGGCACCGCGGCCAGAAGCGCAAGAGCGGCGACCCGTACATCACGCACCCGCTCGCCGTCACCACCATCCTGGCCGAGCTGGGCATGGACCCGGCCACCCTGATGGCGGGTCTGCTGCACGACACCGTCGAGGACACCGAGTACGGCCTGGACACCCTCAAGCGCGACTTCGGCGACCAGGTCGCCCTGCTCGTCGACGGCGTGACCAAGCTGGACAAGGTCAAGTTCGGTGAGGCCGCGCAGGCCGAGACCGTGCGCAAGATGGTCGTCGCCATGGCCAAGGACCCGCGCGTCCTGGTCATCAAGCTCGCCGACCGCCTGCACAACATGCGCACGATGCGCTACCTCAAGCGTGAGAAGCAGGAGAAGAAGGCGCGCGAGACCCTGGAGATCTACGCGCCGCTCGCCCACCGCCTGGGCATGAACACCATCAAGTGGGAGCTGGAGGACCTCGCCTTCGCGATCCTCTACCCCAAGATGTACGACGAGATCGTGCGCCTGGTCGCCGAGCGCGCCCCCAAGCGCGACGAATACCTCGCCATAGTGACCGACGAGGTCCAGTCCGACCTGCGCGCCGCCCGGATCAAGGCGACCGTCACCGGCCGTCCGAAGCACTACTACAGCGTCTACCAGAAGATGATCGTCCGCGGCCGTGACTTCGCGGAGATCTACGACCTGGTGGGCATCCGTGTCCTCGTGGACACCGTCAGGGACTGCTACGCGGCCCTCGGCACCGTGCACGCGCGATGGAACCCGGTACCCGGCCGGTTCAAGGACTACATCGCGATGCCCAAGTTCAACATGTACCAGTCGCTGCACACCACGGTCATCGGGCCGAACGGCAAGCCGGTCGAACTCCAGATCCGTACGTTCGACATGCACCGCCGTGCCGAGTACGGCATCGCCGCGCACTGGAAGTACAAGCAGGAGCCCTCCGCCGGCGCTTCCAAGGTGCGCACGGACGCCCCGAAGAGCGTCAGCAAGGACAAGGACGCGGTCAACGACATGGCGTGGCTGCGCCAGTTGCTCGACTGGCAGAAGGAGACCGAGGACCCCAGCGAGTTCCTGGAGTCGCTGCGCTTCGACCTGTCCCGCAACGAGGTCTTCGTCTTCACGCCCAAGGGCGACGTCATAGCGCTCCCGGCGGGCGCGACTCCCGTGGACTTCGCCTACGCGGTCCACACGGAGGTCGGTCACCGCACGATAGGCGCCCGGGTCAACGGACGCCTCGTCCCCCTCGAATCGACCCTGGACAACGGCGATCTGGTGGAGGTCTTCACCTCCAAGGCGGCCGGCGCCGGACCCTCCCGCGACTGGCTCGGCTTCGTCAAGTCCCCGCGCGCCCGCAACAAGATCCGCGCCTGGTTCTCCAAGGAGCGCCGGGACGAGGCGATCGAGCAGGGCAAGGACGCCATCGCCCGCGCGATGCGCAAGCAGAACCTGCCGATCCAGCGCATCCTGACCGGCGACTCCCTGGTGACGCTCGCGCACGAGATGCGCTACCCCGACATCTCCTCGCTGTACGCGGCCATCGGCGAGGGCCATGTCGCCGCGCAGAGTGTCGTGCAGAAGCTGGTGCAGGCCCTCGGCGGCGAGGAGGCGGCCACCGAGGAGATCGACGAGAGCGTCCCGCCCGCCCACGGCCGCGGCCGCAAGCGGCGATCGAACGCCGACCCGGGTGTGGTCGTCAAGGGCGTCGACGACGTGTGGGTCAAGCTCGCGCGCTGCTGCACCCCGGTTCCCGGCGACCCCATCATCGGCTTCGTCACCCGGGGCAGCGGCGTCTCGGTCCACCGCAACGACTGCGTCAACGTGGAGTCCCTGTCGCGCGAGCCCGAGCGCATCCTCGAGGTGGAGTGGGCGCCCACCCAGTCCTCGGTGTTCCTGGTCGCCATCCAGGTGGAGGCCCTGGACCGCTCCCGGCTGCTCTCCGACGTCACCCGCGTCCTGTCCGACCAGCACGTCAACATCCTGTCCGCGGCCGTCCAGACCTCCCGCGACCGTGTGGCGACCTCGCGCTTCACCTTCGAGATGGGCGACCCCAAGCACCTGGGGCACGTCCTGAAGGCGGTACGGGGCGTGGAGGGCGTGTACGACGTGTACCGGGTGACCTCGGCACGCAGGCCCTAGCCGCTCGTCGGCATACGAAGAGGGGCTCCCGTACCGGTGTACGGGAGCCCCTCTTCGTATGCCCTGGTAAGAGGGCGACGGTCTGTCAGCCGCCGAACTCCTGCAGCCCCTTCAGCGCCTGCTCGAGCAGCGCCTGGCGGCCGTCGAGCTCCCGCTGGAGCTTGTCGGCCTTGGAGGTGTTGCCCGCGGAGCGCGCCGCCTCGATCTGGCCCTGGAGCTTGTCCACGGCGGCCTGCAACTGACCGGTCAGCCCCTCGGCACGCGCGCGTGCCTCCGGGTTGGTCCGGCGCCACTCGGCCTCCTCGGACTCCTGCAGGGCCCGCTCCACCGTGTGCATCCGGCCCTCGACCTTGGGCCGGATGTCACGCGGCACATGGCCGATGGCCTCCCAGCGCTCGTTGATCGAGCGGAAGGCGGCCCGGGCGGCCTTCAGATCCTGCACCGGGAGGAGCTTCTCGGCCTCCTCGACCAGCTCCTCCTTGAGCTTCAGGTTCTCCGACTGCTCCGCGTCCCGCTCGGCGAAGACCGAACCGCGCGCCGCGAAGAACACGTCCTGGGCGCCGCGGAAGCGGTTCCACAGGTCGTCCTCGTGCTCGCGCTGGGCGCGGCCCGCGGCCTTCCAGTCCGCCATCAGATCGCGGTAGCGCGCCGCCGTCGGACCCCAGTCCGACGAGGCGGACAGCGACTCGGCCTCCGCGACCAGCTTCTCCTTGATCTTGCGGGCGTCCTCGCGCTGCGCGTCCAGCGAGGCGAAGTGCGCCTTGCGGCGCTTGGAGAACGCCGAGCGCGCGTGCGAGAAACGGTGCCACAGCTCGTCGTCCGACTTGCGGTCGAGCCGCGGCAGCCCCTTCCACGTGTCCACCAGGGAACGCAGCCGCTCACCGGCCGCCCGCCACTGGTCGCTCTGCGCCAGCTCCTCCGCCTCGACGACGAGCGCCTCCTTGGAGTGCCGCGCCTCGTCGGACTGCTTCGCCCGCTGGACCTTGCGCTCCTCGCGGCGCGCGTCCACCGTCTCGACGAGCTTGTCCAGCCGTACCTTCAACGCCGCCAGATCGCCGACCGCGTGGTGGGCGTCCACCTGCGAGCGGATGTGGTCGATGGCGGTCTGGGCGTCCTTCGCCGACAGGTCGGTGGTCTTCACTCGCTTCTCGAGGAGGCCGATCTCCACAACCAGGCCTTCGTACTTGCGCTCGAAGTAGGCCAGCGCCTCATCAGGGGAGCCGGCCTGCCAGGAACCGACGACCTGCTCGCCGTCGGCCGTACGCACGTACACGGTCCCCGTCTCATCGACGCGGCCCCACGGGTCGCTGCTCACAGCGCCTCCTCCACATGATGCCTGCGAGGGCCTTCAGTGCCCCCGGGCATCGTCCACAGTTTCGTCACGGCCAACATAGGCGACCAGCACGGCGGCTGTCCGCATCCAGCGCGACCGAAATTCCGTAGTCGACGGTCAGGATTTCGTCACGGTCATCTTGTTGACCACGACCGTCGCGTTCGGCGCCCCGTCGCCCTGGCCTGTGCTCTCGCCGGCCGCGGCGATCTTCTTGAGGACCGTCAGACCGGACTTGGAAATAGTTCCGAACGGTGTGTAACTGGGCGGGAGCTGACTGTCCTGGTAGACGAGGAAGAACTGGCTGCCGCCGGTGTGCTTCTGGCCGGTGTTGGCCATCGCGACCGTGCCGGCCGGGTAGACGCCGCCCTTGAGGGATTTGTCCTTCAGGTTCTCGTCCGGGATCGTGTAGCCGGGGCCGCCGCTGCCGGTGCCCTTCGGGTCACCGCACTGCAGCACGTAGATGCCGTTCGTGGTGAGCCGGTGGCACTTCGTGTGGTCGAAGAAGCCCTTGTCCGCGAGGAAGCCGAAAGAGTTCACGGTGTGCGGAGCCGCCGCCGCGTTGAGCGCGATGTCCACGTCTCCGCAGGTCGTGGCCATCTTCATGGTGTAGTCCGCGGACTTGTCGATGGTCATCGCCGGCTCCTTCTTCCAGCTCAGCGACTTCACCGCGCCCTCGGCCGGCTTGTTGCACGGATCCGGCGCCTTGCTGGTCGGGGAGGCGCTCGGCGTGACCTCCGCGCCGGCGTTGGCCTTCTTGTCGTCGTTCTTGAAGACCCCGGTCGCGTACGACACCACACCGCCGACGACGACCACGCCGAGGACCGACGCGATCACCGTGTTCCGCGTGTGTGACTTGCGCCGCGCGGCCGTGCGCCGCTGCTGCTGCCGCAAGAACTTCTCCCGGGCGAGCTGACGCCGCCGCTGTTCCTGGGTGACCACCGGGTTATCTCCTCGTGCGTCTCGTACGTCAGTGGGACGCGTGCGTCTGTTGAGCCGATCGCGTGCGTGTGCCCCGTACCGTATATGGGTTGGCTGAGGAAACGGCAGCGCCGGTAGGCTCTGAGCCACAGCCGCCCGCTCCGTACGAGACATCGCGTACGCCATCCCGAAGGACGATCGTGCTCATTGCCGGGTTCCCCGCCGGGGCCTGGGCGACCAACTGTTACCTGGTCGCCCCCGCCGCGGGTGAGGAGTGCGTGATCATCGACCCGGGCCATCAGGCCACCCAGGGAGTCGAGGACGCGCTCAAGAAGCATCGGCTCAAGCCCGTCGCGGTCATCCTCACCCACGGCCACATCGACCACGTCGCCTCGGTCGTCCCGGTGTGCGGAGCGCACGGGGTACCGGCGTGGATCCACCCCGAGGACCGGTACATGATGAGCGACCCCGAGAAGGCGCTCGGCCGGTCCATCGGGATGCCGCTGATGGGTGAGCTGACGGTGGGTGAGCCGGACGACGTCAAGGAGCTGGCCGACGGTGTCGGACTCGAACTGGCCGGTCTGGAGCTGTCCGTCGCGCACGCGCCCGGTCATACCAAGGGGTCGGTGACCTTCCGGATGCCCGAGAGCGCGGACGTCCCGTCCGTGTTCTTCTCCGGGGATCTGCTGTTCGCCGGCTCCATCGGACGCACCGACCTGCCCGGCGGTGACATGGACGAGATGCTCGGTTCGCTGGCCCGCGTGTGCCTGCCGCTCGACGACTCGACCGTGGTGCTGTCGGGGCACGGTCCCCAGACCAGCATCGGCCAGGAGCGCGCCACCAACCCGTACCTGCGGCAGGTGGCGGCAGACCGTCAAGAGCCCGGCCCGCGGCCGGCTCCCCGACGAGGAATGTGACGAGAGACCTTCGTGAGCACCTTCAAGGCCCCCAAGGGCACCTACGACCTGATCCCGCCGGACAGCGCGACGTACCTCGCGGTCCGAGAGGCCATCGCGGCGCCGCTGCGCAACTCCGGCTACGGCTACATCGAGACGCCCGGCTTCGAGAGCGTCGAACTGTTCGCGCGCGGGGTCGGTGAGTCCACCGACATCGTGACCAAGGAGATGTACGCCTTCGAGACCAAGGGCGGCGACCGGCTGGCGCTGCGCCCCGAGGGCACCGCGTCCGTGCTGCGCGCCGCGCTCGAGGCGAACCTGCACAAGCTCGGAAACCTCCCCGTGAAGCTCTGGTACTCCGGCTCGTACTACCGCTACGAGCGTCCCCAGAAGGGCCGTTACCGCCACTTCTCACAGGTCGGTGCCGAGGCCATCGGCGCGGAGGACCCGGCGCTCGACGCCGAGCTGATCATCCTGGCGGACCAGGCGTACCGGTCGCTCGGACTGAGGAACTTCCGGATCCTCCTCAACTCGCTCGGCGACAAGGAGTGCCGTCCGGTGTACCGGGCCGCGCTCCAGGACTTCCTGCGCGGTCTCGAACTCGACGAGGACACCCTCCGCCGGGCCGATATCAACCCCCTGCGGGTCCTCGACGACAAGCGTGACGACGTGCAGAAGCAGCTGGTCGGCGCGCCGCTCCTGCGCGACTTCCTGTGCGACGCGTGCAAGGCGTACCACGAGGAGGTGCGCGAGCTGCTCACGGCCGCGGGCGTGGTCTTCGAGGACGACGGCAAGCTGGTGCGCGGTCTGGACTACTACACCCGCACCACCTTCGAGTTCGTCCACGACGGTCTCGGCTCGCAGTCCGCGGTGGGCGGCGGCGGCCGCTACGACGGTCTCTCCGAGATGATCGGCGGCCCCGAACTGCCGTCGGTCGGCTGGGCGCTGGGCGTCGACCGTACGGTGCTGGCGCTGGAGGCCGAGGGAGTGGAGCTCGAACTCCCCGCGTCCACCAGCGTGTTCGCGGTGCCGCTGGGGGAGGAGGCCCGCCGGGTGCTCTTCGCCAAGGTCACGGAGCTGCGCAAGCTGGGGATCGCCGCCGACTTCTCGTACGGCGGCAAGGGGCTCAAGGGCGCGATGAAGAACGCGAACCGGTCCGGGGCGCGCTACACGATCGTCGCCGGTGAGCGGGATCTCGCCGAGGGCGTGGTGCAGCTCAAGGACATGGAGTCCGGCGAGCAGACCGCCGTCGGCGTCAACGAGATCGTGGCCGAACTCGAGGTCCGGCTCGGCTGAGCGTGCCTCCCGCCCCCGTCCGCCCTGCCGTGAGGCGACCCTCCCGGTGCGGGCGGCGGGGGCGGTCCGCTCCTCCCGTGCCGCCGGGCGTTCGAGGAGGGGCCAGGTCAGTCCAGGAAGCCGAAGCGCATCGCGCTCGTGACCGCCGCCGTGCGGTCGTCGACTCCCAGCTTGCCGAAGACCCGCAGCAGATGGGTCTTCACCGTGGACTCGCCGATGAACAGCCGGCGCCCGATCTCGGCGTTCGTGCACCCCTCCGCCACCAGCCGCAGCACCGCGGTCTCCCGCTCCGACAGCCGAGGCCGCTCCGGCTTCGTACGGAGCCGGTCCACGAGCCGGGCGGCGACGGTCGGCGCCAGCACCGTCTCGCCCCGGGCCGCGGCCCGCACGGCGTCGGCCAGCTCCCCACGGGGCAGGTCCTTCAGCAGATACCCCGCGGCACCGGCCTCGACCGCCCGCAGGATGTCCCGGTCCGTCTCGTACGTCGTCAGCACGATCACCCGGCAGGGCAGCCCCGCCTCGGTCATCCGGACGATCGAGTCGACGCCCCCGCCCCCGGGCATCCGCAGGTCCATCAGCACGATGTCGGGGCCCAACTCCGCGGCCAGCGCCTCCGCCTGGGGCCCACTGGACGCGTCGGCGACCACGTCCAGATCGGGTTCGGCGCTGAGCATCGCGCGCAGCCCCTCGCGTACCACGGGATGGTCGTCGGCGAGGACGATGCGGATCACGGGGTGCTCCTCTCAGGGGGTACCGGAAGCTCGACGGTCACGGTCGTACCGTCCCCGGGCGCACTGCGCACCGACGCCGTGCCGCCCACCTCCGCGGCGCGGGCGCGCAGCCCCGCGAGACCGTAGCCGTCGGCCGGTGCGGCGGTGTCGAAGCCGCAGCCGTCGTCCCGGACGGAGAGGGTCAGCACGTCGACGGCGTAGGCCAGCGCGACGGCGACATCCGGCGAACCCCCCGCGTGCTTACGGGCGTTGGCCAACGCCTCCTGACAGGA
The DNA here is from genome assembly GCF_040608315.1 of Streptomyces sp. NPDC005195. Lineage (NCBI taxonomy): Bacteria > Bacillati > Actinomycetota > Actinomycetes > Kitasatosporales > Streptomycetaceae > Streptomyces > Streptomyces sp. NPDC005195. The sequence continues at coordinate 21,248 of NZ_JBEXHZ010000041.1, read as the reverse complement.
GCGCAGCACGACCACCTCCGGTCCCGCGGGCAGCGCGCGCACCGGACCGGTCACGTCGACCGTGGCGTCGTGACGTGCGGCGAGCCGGCGCAGCGCGTCCGGCAGCGAGGCGCCGTCGAGGTCGGCGGGGGCGCCGCCGGCGACCAGGGCGCGCGCCTCGGCGAGGTTCTGCCGCGCCGTCTCCGCCATCAGGGACAGATGGCGGCGGGCCCGCGGCAGGTCGTGGTCGAGCTCCGCCTCGACCGCCTGGACGAGCATCAGCAGGCTGGTGAAGCCCTGCGCGAGCGTGTCGTGGATCTCCCGGGAGAACCGCTCCCGCTCGGCCAGCGCGCCGTGCGCGGCCGAGAGCCGGGACAGCTCGTGCCGGCTGACGTCCAGCTCGGCGATGAGCGCGGCCCGATCCTGGCTCTGTTCGATGACCCGGATGGTCCAGCTGCCGACGGCCGCCGAGAAGACGAGGGTGACCACGGCGAAGAGCGAGTTGAAGAACACCTCCTGGCCGGCGGGCCGCCACAGCAGCGCCCAGCCCACCACCGGCGCGACGTTGATGACGCTCATCGCCGCCAGCGCCCAGCGCAGCCGCAGCGCCATGAAGCACTGCGGCACGAGCGCGAAGGTCATCAGCCGGGTCTCCCCGACGAGTATCGCCGAGGGCAGGAACAGCGTCATCGCCCCGGCGAGATAGCCGAGGGCCCGTCGCTCGGCGGGCGGGTCGTCGCCCAGGACGGGGCGGCCCACCACCACGTACCAGGGAATGAGCGGGACGAGCAGCGCGGCCGCGACGACCCGTGGGCACCAGCCCGGATGTCCCGTGCCGAGCACGAACACCAGGGTGGCCACCCACACGGTCGCGAAGTACGAGTCCCAGAGACGGAACGAGCGGTCCCAGGTGTACGACCCCTTGGTCCCGCTCGCACCGCCCGCCGCGCCCGTACCGCCCGGCGGGTGGGTCACCCGTCGCGCCGGTTCTTCCAGCGGAAGGTCAGCAGACACAGCACCAATCCTCCGACGCACCAGGCCCCCAGCACCAGGGCGATCCGCCCGAACTCCCAGGCGCCCGCCTGTTCCAGGACCTTCGCCGACTCCGGCAGGAAGACCCCGCGCAGCCCCTGGCACATCCACTTCAGCGGGAACAGGGCGCCTATGTTCAGCATCCAGTCGGGGATCGTGTCGATGGCGATGTACACCCCGGAGATGAACTGCAGCACCAGGAAGGGGAGGACGACCACGGAGGTGGCGCTCTTGCCCGACTTGGGGACCGAACTGACCGCGATGCCGAGCAGGGCGCACGCGGTCAGACCGAGGACGAATATCCAGCCGAACTCGGCCCACCTGCCCACGTCCGAGGGGAGTTTCACGTCGTACAGCGTCGTTCCCACCAGGAGCAGGATCGCCGTCTCCAGGAGACCGGTGACCAGGACCAGCCAGATCTTGCCCAGGAAGTACGCGGCCGGGGGCATCGGCGTGCCGCGCAGCCGGCGCAGCACCTTCTCGTCGCGTTCGATGGCGATCGAGATGCCGAGGGACTGGAAACTGGTGGACATGATGCCCGCGGCCATCATCGCGGGGACGTACAGCTGCGAGGCGGTGATGCCCGCACCCCGCACGTCGTCGCTGAAGATCGAGGCGAAGAGGAACAGGAAGACGACCGGGAAGGCGAAGGTGAACACCACCTGGTCGCGCTGGCGGAAGAACTGCCTGATCTCCAGGACACCACGCCGCAGGCCGAGGCCCCAGGCGCCGGGGAGGGGGCCGGTACCGGTCTTGTCGCGGGATCGTACGGCGGTCGTGGTCATCGCGCGTTCTCCTGTCCGGTCAGGCGGAGATAGACGTCCTCCAGGGTGGGGCGGGTCACCGTCAGCCCCGGGATCTCGCCGTCGAAGCGGCGGGTGAGCTCCGCGACGGTGCGGGTGGGGGTGTCGGTGTGCTCGGCACGGGGGGTGCCGTCGGCCTCCGTCCACCGGACGGTCGCCCCGGTGCCGAAGCGCTCGCGCAGCGCGGCGGGCTCGCCCTGGGCGACGACCCGCCCGCGCGCGACCACGGCGAGCCGGTGCGCGAGTGCCTCCGCCTCCTCCAGGTAGTGGGTGGTGAGCAGGATGGTGGTGCCCTCGTCGGCCAGCTTCCTGATCAGGTCCCAGAACTGGCGGCGCGCGGCCGGGTCGAAGCCGGTGGTCGGCTCGTCCAGGAGCAGCAGCTCGGGGCCGCCGATCACACCGAGCGCCACGTCCAGCCGCCTGCGCTGACCGCCCGAGAGCGCCTTGATCCGGCTGTCCGCCTTCGCTTCCAGACCGACCAGGCCGATGACCTCCTCGGGGTCGCGGGGCCTCGGGTAGTAGCGGGCGAAATGCCGTACGGTCTCGCGCACCGTCAACTCGGCGGGCGCGGATTCGTCCTGCCAGACGATGCCGACCCGAGAGCGCCAGGCGCGCGTCCCCGTCGCCGGGTCCGAGCCCAGGACGGAGACCTCGCCCGCGTCCCTGGCGCGGTTGCCCTGGAGGATCTCCACCGTCGTGCTCTTGCCCGCGCCGTTGGGTCCGAGCAGGCCGAACACCTCGCCCCGGCGGATTCCGAGGTCGACACCGTCGACGGCGGTCACGTCGCCGTACCGCTTGCGCAGCCCGCGTACGTCCACCGCGAGCTCTTCCGCGTGTGTTGTCATGGCCCCGAGCTTCCCCCCGAACCGAACGTTCCGGGACGACCGCGCGTACCTCCTTATGTCCATCGAACGGTGGACACACCCGCGGGTACGGCACAATGTCCGTGCCCGCAGGCCCTTCGAAGCTACGGAAACGGCGTGATGAGCAAGACGACAGTCAAGGACGTCTCCACCGAACCGGAACGCGTCGACGGTCCCCGGACGGCCGGCGGCAGCCGTGCGCTCGCCCTGTTGCTGGTGATCACCGGTGCGGCCGGTCTGCTCGCCGCGTGGGTCATCACGATCGACAAGTTCAAGCTGCTGGAGAACCCGAACTTCGTGCCGGGGTGCAGCCTGAACCCGGTCGTCTCCTGCGGCAACATCATGAAGAGCGCGCAGGCCTCGGCCTTCGGGTTCCCCAACCCGATGCTGGGCCTGGTGGCGTACGGCATCGTGATCTGCGTCGGGGTGAGCCTGCTGGCGCGGGCCGCCTTCCCGCGCTGGTACTGGCTGACCTTCAACGCCGGCACCCTCTTCGGCGTCGGATTCTGCACCTGGCTGCAGTTCCAGTCGCTGTACCGCATCAACTCGCTGTGCCTGTGGTGCTCGCTGGCCTGGGTCGCCACGATCATCATGTTCTGGTACGTGACCTCGTTCAACGTACGCAACAGCTTCCTGCCCGCCCCGCGCCTGCTGAAGAGCTTCTTCGGCGAGTTCACCTGGGTCCTGCCGGTCGTGCACATCGGCATCATCGGCATGCTGATCCTGACCCGCTGGTGGGACTTCTGGACGAGCTGACAGCGCCGAGGGGATTGTCAGTGGGGTGACATAGGGTTTCGTCCGTGGAGCCCGACCTGTTCACCGCCGCAGCCGAAGAACGCCAGGAGAAGGACCCCTCCGGGAGCCCCCTGGCCGTCCGGATGCGCCCGCGCACCCTCGACGAGGTCGTGGGCCAGCAGCATCTGCTGAAGCCGGGTTCACCCCTGCGCAGACTGGTCGGCGAGAGCGGCGGCGGCCCCGCCGGACCGTCCTCCGTGATCCTCTGGGGCCCGCCCGGCACCGGCAAGACGACCCTGGCGTACGTGGTCTCCAAGGCCACCGACAAGCGCTTCGTGGAGCTCTCCGCGATCACCGCGGGCGTCAAGGAAGTGCGCGCCGTCATCGAGAGCGCCCGCCGCGCCACCGGCGGCTTCGGCAAGGAGACCGTCCTCTTCCTGGACGAGATCCACCGTTTCAGCAAGGCCCAGCAGGACTCCCTGCTCCCGGCCGTCGAGAACCGCTGGGTGACCCTCATCGCGGCGACCACCGAGAACCCGTACTTCTCGGTGATCTCCCCCCTGCTTTCCCGTTCCCTCCTGCTCACCCTCGAACCGCTCACCGACGACGACCTGCGCGGACTGCTGCGCCGGGCGCTCACCCACGAGCGCGGTCTCAAGGAATCCGTCACCCTCCCCGAGGACACCGAGCGGCATCTGATGCGGATCGCCGGCGGTGACGCCCGCCGCGCCCTGACCGCCCTGGAGGCCGCGGCGGGGTCCGCGCTGGACAAGGGCGAGCCGGAGATCACCCTCCAGACCCTGGAGGAGACCGTCGACCGCGCCGCGGTGACGTACGACCGCGACGGCGACCAGCACTACGACGTGGCGAGCGCCCTCATCAAGTCCATCCGCGGCTCGGACGTGGACGCCGCGCTGCACTACCTGGCCCGGATGATCGAGGCCGGCGAGGACCCCCGCTTCATCGCCCGCCGGCTCATGATCTCCGCCAGCGAGGACATCGGCCTGGCCGATCCGCACGCGCTGCCGACAGCCGTCGCCGCCGCCCAGGCCGTCGCCATGATCGGCTTCCCCGAGGCCGCGCTCACCCTGAGCCACGCCACCATCGCCCTGGCCCTGGCACCGAAGTCCAACGCCGCGACGACGGCGATCGGCGCCGCCATGGAGGACGTACGCAAGGGCCACGCGGGCCCGGTGCCGATGCACCTGCGCGACGGGCACTACAAGGGCGCGGCCAAGCTCGGTCACGCCCAGGGGTACGTGTACCCGCACGACCTGCCCGAGGGCATCGCGGCCCAGCAGTACGCCCCGGAGGAGCTCAGGGACCGGGAGTACTACACGCCGACCCGGCACGGCACGGAGGCGCGCTACGCGGACGCGGTGGAGTGGACCCGCAAGCAGCTCGGTCGAGGGCGGTCCTGACCACCCTGTAGGATGACCCGAAGCGCTGCGTCCCGTGTCCGGCTCCGGTCGGCACCACCAGAACGGGACATTCAGCCGGAGCCCCCGCCTCCACGGGGGGATTCCAGGAGCGTCGCGCACCGTCGAAGGTGTCGCGGGCAACCCACCACCACCCGGATTCCCGGGACCGGTCGGTGGGTCACTCGCGTGCTGCACGTATGTGCCCAGACCCAGGAGCGGCTGCCCGCCCCGTCCGCGTGGATCCTCACGTCGGCGAGGAGGGTTTCCCGGGCTGCGGATTGCGACCTCCTCTAACCCTGGTGAAGCCGTATTCGCATCAGAGACATGAGGTGTTTGGTTCATGCCGAACCAGTCCCGCCCCAAGGTCAAGAAGTCGCGTGCCCTCGGCATCGCGCTGACCCCGAAGGCCGTCAAGTACTTCGAGGCCCGCCCCTACCCGCCGGGCGAGCACGGCCGCGGCCGCAAGCAGAACTCGGACTACAAGGTCCGTCTGCTGGAGAAGCAGCGTCTGCGCGCGCAGTACGACGTGTCCGAGCGCCAGCTCGTCCGCGCCTACGAGCGTGCCGCCAAGACGCAGGGCAAGACCGGTGAGGCCCTGGTCATCGAGCTCGAGCGCCGTCTCGACGCGCTGGTGCTGCGTTCGGGCATCGCCCGCACGATCTACCAGGCCCGCCAGATGGTCGTCCACGGCCACATCGAGGTCAACGGTGGCAAGGTCGACAAGCCGTCGTTCCGTGTCCGTCCCGACGACGTCGTGATGGTCCGCGAGCGCAGCCGCAGCAAGACGCTGTTCGAGGTCGCCCGCGCCGGTGGGTTCGCCCCCGACGGCGAGACCCCGCGCTACCTCCAGGTGAACCTCGGCGCCCTGGCGTTCCGCCTGGACCGCGAGCCGAACCGCAAGGAGATCCCGGTGATCTGCGACGAGCAGCTCGTCGTCGAGTACTACGCCCGCTGATCGTCATCCCGCGGACGTAGCACCACCAGCGCGTCAGCCCGTCGTCCCGCCGCCCTTCGAGGTGTGCGAGACGGCGGGCTGCTGCGTGTCCGGGGCCGGCCTGCGCGGTGCGGGCACCGCGCCCGGCGGCCGCTGTCCTGGCCGCCGCAGCGCCCGCGCCACCGCCGCCTCCCGCCCGAGCCGCTCCCCGGCCCGTACGCACTCCTCGTAGCCTTCGTCGCCCAGCTGTTCCCGGGCGTCCGCCTCGCACCGCTCGTGCGGCACGTTGTAGTAGGCCGAACCGAACAGCGGCAGCCCCACCGACGGCCACAGCCGGGCCGCGGCACCCTGGAGCACCGCGGCCTCGGCCGGATCACCCTGCACCGTGGTGACGAGCGCGAGCAGTTCCAGCGCGAGGACCGTGCCGAGCAGGTCGTGGAAGGTGTGCGCGATGTCCAGGCACCGGACCAGGAGTTCCCCGGCGCGCGCCGGATCACCCGCTGCGAGGGCCTCGTACGCCAGCACGTACAGCGCGTACGCCAGCGCCCAGCGCTCCCCGTGGTCCTCGCACACCCGGCGGACGTCCTCGCACAGCCTCACCGCGGCCGGCAGGTCGCCCTGGAACGCCAGCGCCATCGCCAGCTCGACCTGCCCCATCAGCACGTTGCTGTTGAGCTCACCGATCTCGTGATAACGGTCGAGCGCCGAGCGCAGCAGGGTCTCCGCCCGCCGCATGTCGTCGCCTACCAGCGCGAGACAGCCGGCGCGGTGCTCGGCATAGGCGAGGGCGGTGGGGTTACCGGTGCGCAGCGCCTCCTCGCGGCACTCCTGGAGCGCGGTCAGCGCGGACACCGTGTCGCCCTGCAGGATCGCCACATAGCCGAGCACCCACAGGGCCTTGAGCCGCGACTGGTCACGGTCGCTGTCGAGTTCCACGCCGCGTTCCAGCCAGTGCCGCCCCTCCGCCAGCCGGCCGCAGCCCACCCAGTAGAACCACAGGCTGCCCGCGAGGTACTGGCCCAGATGCGTCTCACCCGGCTCGGTCAGGCAGTACTCCAGGGCGCGGCGCAGATTCGGCAGCTCCGCCTCGACCCGCGCGGCCACCTCGGCCTGCCGCGGTGAGAACCAGTCCAGCTCGCACCAGGTCGCAAGTCCCATGTACCAGTCGCGGTGGCGGCGGCGCAGCCGTTCCGCGTCCCCCGACGCCGCCAGCCAGTCCGCGCCGTACGCCCGGACCGAGTCAAGCATCCGGTAGCGCGGACCCGCGGGCGTCTCCTCGCGGGCCAGCACGGACTGCGCGAGCAGCGCACCGAGCACGTCGAGGACGTGGTCGGCGTGCAGCCCGTCGCCGCCGCACACGTACTCGGCGGCCTCCAGATCGAACCGGCCGGCGAACACCGAGAGCCGTGACCACAGCAGCCGCTCCTCGGACGTGCACAGTTCATGGCTCCAGCCGATCGCCGTACGCAGGGTCCGGTGCCGGGGCAGAGCGTCCCGCCCGCCACCCGTCAGCAACCGGAAGCGGTCCTCGAGACGGGAGAGCAGCTGGGCGGGGGAGAGGGCGCTCAGCCGGCCCGCGGCCAGCTCGACGGCGAGCGGGATCCCGTCGAGACGGCGGCACAGCTCCCGTACGTCCGACCGGTTGCCGTCGTCCAGCGCGAACCCGGGGACCCGGGCCGCCGCCCGCTCCTCGAAGAGTTCCACGGCCTCCGCGTCGCCCAGTGGCGCCAGCGGGAACAGCCGTTCGCCCTCGATCTCCAGCGGCCTGCGCCCCACCGCGAGCACCCGCAGCCCGGGTGTGTGCCGCAGAAGCTCGCCCACCAGTGCGGCACACGCGTCCACCAGATGCTCGAACCCGTCGACGACGAGGAGGAGTTGGCGCCCGGCGAGTCGGTCGAGCAGGAGTTCGCGCGGCGCCCGCGACGTCTGGTCCGTCAGGCCGAGGGACTCCACGACCGCGTACGAGACGAGGTCCGGATCCCGTACGGCGGCCAGCTCCACCCGCCACGCCCCGTCCGCGCGCGCCGCCGTCCGCGCGGCGAGGCGCGACTTGCCGACGCCGCCCACGCCGGTCACCGTGACCAGCCGGGACCCCTCCAGCGCCTCGGTCAGCCGCGTGAGTTCGGCCGAGCGGCCGACGAACGCGTCGAGTTCCAGGGGCAGATTGCCGCGCGGCGTGCCGTCGGTGGGCCGGGGCCGGTCAAAATGCTGCATGGGACACGGAGAGTACTGACATGTATGCGTTCCGTACAATCGCTTCGCGCAACTCCGGCCCCCTCGGCCGTTAATGCGGTACGGGGCGACGGCCCCGGCGCGATAGGCTCGGGGGACGACTTTTCGATGTTCAGGCACGTACTTAGGGAGCGGGTGCGACAGTGTCCGGTGGTGAGGTGGCCGGGATCCTGGTGGCCGTCTTCTGGGCGATCCTGGTGTCGTTCCTCGCCGTCGCGCTGGCGAGACTGGCCCAGACGCTCAGGGCGACCACCAAGCTCGTGGCGGACGTGACCGACCAGGCCGTCCCGCTGCTGGCCGACGCCTCGGAGGCGGTGCGCTCCGCACAGACCCAGATCGACCGGGTCGACGCCATCGCGTCGGACGTCCAGGAGGTGACGTCGAACGCGTCGGCGCTCTCCACGACCGTCGCCTCCACCTTCGGCGGCCCGCTGGTCAAGGTCGCGGCGTTCGGCTACGGCGTCCGCCGCGCCATCGGCGGCCGCAAGGACAATGTGCCCCCCAAGGCCTCCCGTCGTACCGTGATCGTGGGCCGCACCGTCCCGTCCGCGCGACGGGGAAAGCGGAAGAAGGACTGACGCAGCGATGTTCCGCCGTACGTTCTGGTTCACCGCCGGCGCAGCCGCGGGTGTGTGGGCCACCACCAAGGTCAACCGTAAGCTCAAGCAGCTGACTCCCGAGAGCCTCGCCGCCCAGGCCGCGAACAAGGCGGTCGCGGCGGGGCACCGGCTCAAGGAGTTCGCGCTCGACGTCCGCGAGGGCATGGCCCAGCGGGAGGCCGAACTCGACGAGGCGCTCGGGCTGGACGCGTCCGTCGACCACGAACTCCCCGCACCCCGGCGGTACGCCGCCATCGAGAACCGTAACGATCCGAGGTATGTCGAGAGGTCGACGTACTCGCACAACCGGAATGAGGACCACTGATGGAGTCGGCCGAGATTCGCCGCCGCTGGTTGAGCTTCTACGAGGAGCGCGGTCACACCGTCGTTCCCTCGGCGTCGCTCATCGCGGACGACCCGACTCTGCTCCTGGTCCCCGCGGGCATGGTCCCCTTCAAGCCGTACTTCCTCGGCGAGGTCAAGTCGCCGTGGTCGCGCGCCACCAGCGTGCAGAAGTGCGTGCGCACGCCCGACATCGAAGAGGTCGGCAAGACCACCCGCCACGGCACGTTCTTCCAGATGTGCGGCAACTTCTCCTTCGGCGACTACTTCAAGGAAGGTGCCATCACCTACGCCTGGGAGCTGCTCACCTCGCCCCAGGACAAGGGTGGTTACGGGCTCGACCCCGAGCGGCTGTGGATCACGGTCTACCTCGACGACGACGAGGCCGAGTCCATCTGGCGCGACAAGATCGGTGTCCCCACCGAGCGCATCCAGCGCCTCGGCAAGAAGGACAACTACTGGTCCATGGGCGTCCCGGGTCCCTGCGGCCCGTGCTCCGAGATCAACTACGACCGCGGTCCCGAGTTCGGAGCCGAGGGCGGCCCGGCCGTCAACGACGAGCGGTACGTGGAGATCTGGAACCTGGTCTTCATGCAGTACGAGCGCGGCGAGGGCATCTCGAAGGAGGACTTCGAGATCCTCGGCGAGCTGCCCAGCAAGAACATCGACACCGGCCTCGGCCTGGAACGCCTCGCCATGATTCTGCAGGACGTGCAGAACATGTACGAGATCGACACCTCCATGGCCGTCATCAGGAAGGCCACCGAGCTGACGGGCGTCGAGTACGGCGCCGCCCACGCGTCCGACGTCTCGCTGCGGGTGGTCACCGATCACATGCGGACGTCCGTGATGCTCATCGGTGACGGTGTGAGCCCCGGCAACGAGGGCCGCGGATACGTCCTGCGCCGCATCATGCGCCGCGCCGTCCGCAACATGCGGCTGCTCGGCGCCACGGGCCTCGTCGTCAAGGACCTCATCGACGTCGTCATCGAGATGATGGGCCAGCAGTACCCCGAACTGGTCAGTGACCGCCGACGGATCGAGACCGTGGCCCTCGCCGAGGAGGCCGCCTTCCTCAAGACGCTGAAGGCCGGCACGAACATCCTCGACACGGCCATCACGGACACCAAGGACTCCGGCGGCAAGGTGCTCGCCGGCGACAAGGCGTTCCTGCTCCACGACACCTGGGGCTTCCCGATCGACCTCACCCTCGAAATGGCCGCCGAACAGGGCCTCTCCGTGGACGAGGACGGCTTCCGCCGTCTGATGAAGGAACAGCGGGACAAGGCCAAGGCCGACGCCCGCGCCAAGAAGACCGGTCACGCCGACGTGGGCGCCTACCGGCAGATCGCCGACGCCGCCGGCGAGACCGACTTCATCGGGTACGACCGGACCGAGGGGGAGTCGAGAATCGTCGGCATCCTGGTCGACGGTGTGTCGTCGCCCGCCGCCACCGAGGGCGACGAGGTCGAGATCGTCCTCGACCGCACCCCGTTCTACGCCGAGGGTGGCGGCCAGATCGGCGACACCGGGCGCATCAGGGTGGACAGCGGCGCGATCGTCGAGGTCCGCGACTGCCAGAAGCCCGTCCCGGGCGTGTACGTCCACAAGGGCGTCGTCCAGGTCGGCGAGGTCACCGTCGGCGCCCAGGTCCAGGCCACCATCGACATCCGTCGGCGGACGGCCATCGCCCGCGCCCACTCGGCCACGCACCTCACCCACCAGGCCCTGCGCGACGCCCTCGGCCCGACGGCCGCCCAGGCCGGTTCCGAGAACCAGCCGGGCCGCTTCCGTTTCGACTTCGGTTCGCCCTCGGCCGTCCCCACGGCCGTCATGACCGACGTCGAGCAGAAGATCAACGAGGTGCTCGCCCGGGACCTGGACGTGCACGCCGAGATCCTGAGCCTCGACGAGGCCAAGAAGCAGGGTGCCATCGCCGAGTTCGGCGAGAAGTACGGCGAGCGTGTGCGGGTCGTGACGATCGGTGACTTCTCCAAGGAGCTGTGCGGCGGCACGCACGTCCACAACACCGCCCAGCTCGGCCTGGTCAAGCTGCTCGGCGAGTCCTCGATCGGTTCCGGTGTGCGCCGCATCGAGGCCCTGGTAGGCGTCGACGCCTACAACTTCCTCGCCAAGGAGCACACGGTCGTCGCCCAGCTCCAGGAGCTGATCAAGGGCCGCTCGGAGGAGCTCCCGGAGAAGGTCTCCGCCATGCTCGGCAAGCTGAAGGACGCCGAGAAGGAGATCGAGAAGTTCCGCGCGGAGAAGGTCCTGCAGGCCGCCGCCGGTCTCGCCGGGTCCGCCAAGGACGTCCGCGGCGTCGCTCTGGTCACCGGCCAGGTTCCGGACGGCACGGGCGCGGACGACCTGCGCAAGCTGGTCCTCGACGTCCGCGGCCGCATCCAGGGCGGCCGGGCCGTCGTCGTGGCCCTGTTCACCACCGCGGGAGGCAAGCCGCTCACGGTCATCGCCACCAACGAGGCGGCCCGCGAGCGCGGTCTCAAGGCCGGCGACCTGGTCCGTACGGCCGCCAAGACCCTCGGCGGCGGCGGTGGCGGCAAGCCGGACGTCGCGCAGGGCGGCGGCCAGAACCCGGCCGCCATCGGTGAGGCCATGGACGCCGTCGAACGCCTGGTCGGCGAGACGGCCAAGTGAGCGCGGACGGTCCGGGCGGCGAGGACGGCCGGGGCATGCGCCGCGGCCGCCGGCTCGCGATCGACGTCGGGGACGCGCGGATCGGGGTCGCCTCGTGCGACCCCGACGGGATCCTCGCGACTCCGGTCGAGACCGTGCCGGGACGGGACGTGCCCGCCGCGCAGCGCCGGCTGAGGCAGCTGGTCGAGGAGTACGAGCCGATCGAGGTCGTCGTCGGACTGCCTCGCTCCCTCAAGGGGGGCGAGGGCCCGGCCGCCGTGAAGGTCCGTGGCTTCGCGGAGGAACTCGCCCGGTCGATCGCGCCGGTCGCGGTGAGACTCCTCGACGAGAGAATGACCACGGTGTCGGCCAGCCAGGGACTGCGCGCCTCGGGTGTGAAGTCCAAAAAGGGCAGGTCGGTCATCGATCAGGCGGCCGCTGTGATCATCCTTCAGCAGGCCTTGGAATCCGAACGAGTGTCAGGTAATCCGCCTGGCGAGGGCGTCGAAGTGGTCATCTGATCGCGATACGGTAACGTTCCGCGCGATGTGGTGGTGTTCGAACAGCCACCGCACAGCAAATGAGGCGAACGGGAGCCGAGCCACCACGCCAGCGGCCACCGCCTCGCGGCTCTAGGGGATCGATGACTGAGTATGGCCGGGGCCCAGGCTCCGAACCGTGGCATCCGGAGGACCCGTTGTACGGGGACGGCGGATGGGGAGGACAGGCCGCCGACGGCCAGTCCCCCTACGGCGGCCAGCCGCAGCACTATCCGCAGCAGCCGCAACAGCAGCAGCAGCCGCCGCAACAGCAGGCGCAGCAGCAGGCGCAGTACGGCGACTGGAGCGACGGTCAGCAGGGCGGCTACGGCCAGCAGCACCCGGGTCAGCAGCAGTACCACGACCAGGGGCAGCAGCAGCACTACGGCGGCCAGGGGCAGCAGCAGTACGCGGGGCAGTACACCGGCCACGACCAGCAGCCGTACGCCGACCCGGGTCAGCAGCAGTACCAGGGTCAGGACCAGCAGCAGTACCACGACGGCGGCTGGGCCAACGGGACACCGCACCAGGTCGCCTACGGCGCCGACCCGGCCGACCCGTACGCGAACCAGGCCGCCGCCTACGGTGGTCAGCAGCCCGACTTCTACAACACCCCCGACGCGTACCCGCCGCCGGAACCGCCCGCGCGCCGCCGTGCCGAGCCCGAACCGGCCCCGACCGACTGGGACCCGGGCCCGGACCAGGGCGAGCACGCCTTCTTCGCGGAGGGCGACGATGACGACGACTCCGACGACGACGATCCGAAAGCCGGCCGCGGCGACCGGAAGGGCCGGGGCGGCAAGGGCGGCACGACCAAGAAGCGCCGCAGCGGCTTCGCCTGCCTGGTGGTGGTGCTCGTCTTCGGCGGCGGTGTCGGCGGTGTCGGTTACTTCGGGTATCAGTTCTACCAAAAACGTTTCGGCCCGGCTCCTGACTACGTGGGCGGCGGCACCGGCGAGGTGACCGTCAACATTCCCAAGGGCGCGGGCGGTTTCGCGATCGCGCAGGCGCTGAAGGAGAAGGGCGTCATCAAGAGCGTCGACGCCTTCGTGTCCGCGCAGCAGACCAACCCCGACGGGACGAAGATCCAGGCCGGGGCCTATCTGCTGAAGAAAGAGATGTCGGCCGCCAGTGCCGTCAAGCTCATGCTCGACCCCAAGAGCCAGAACAACGTGGTCGTCGTTCCGGGCGAGCGCAACATCCTCGTCTACAAGAAGATCGACGAGAAGCTCTCACTTCCCGACGGCACCACCGCCAAGGTCGCCAAGAAGGAATACAAGACCTTCGGACTGCCCAGCTGGGCGAACAACAACAAGAACATCAAGGAACCGCTGGAAGGATTCCTCTACCCGGCGACCTATCCCGCCGCCAAGGGGATGAAGCCGGAAGCCGTCCTGAAGCAGATGGTCACGCAGGCCCTGGAGAACTACAAGAAGCTGAACGTCGAGGCGAGGGCCAAGGAATTCGACCTCGCCGACCCGCTGCAGCTCGTCACGGTCGCCAGCATGGTCCAGGCCGAGGGCAAGACCCACGACGACTTCCGCAAGATGGCAGAGGTGATCTACAACCGCCTCAAGTCCACGAACACACAGACCAACGGGCTGCTCCAGTTCGACTCGACCTTCAATTACCTGAAGGGCCAGAGCAACATCCACATCAGCGAGTCCGAGATCAACAAGAACAAGGACCCGTACAACACCTACACGAACAGCGGTCTGCCGCCCGGTCCCATCGGAAACCCCGGTGACGACGCGTTCAAGGCGGCGCTGAACCCGACCGACGACGGCTGGCTCTACTTCGTGGCGACCGACGGTCAGAACAACACCGAATTCGCCAAGACCTACGCCGAATTCCAGAGGCTCAAGGACAAGTTCAATGAGAGCTCGGGCCACTGACGCCCGGCGGGCAGCGGTCCTCGGTTCGCCGATCGCCCATTCCCTCTCGCCGGTGCTGCACCGCGCCGCGTACCGGGAACTGGGACTCGACGACTGGTCCTACGACCGATTCGAGGTCGACGAGAAGGCGCTGCCGGGTTTCCTGGAGGAGCTCGGCGGTGAGTGGGCGGGCCTGTCGCTGACCATGCCCCTCAAGCGGGCCGTCATCCCGCTGCTCGACGGGATCAGCGGGACGGCGGCCTCCGTCGAGGCCGTCAACACCGTCGTCCTCACCGACGACGGACGTCGCGTCGGCGACAACACGGACATCCCCGGGATGGTCGCCGCGCTGCGCGAGCACGGCATCGAGCAGGTGGAGTCCGCCGCCGTCCTGGGCGCCGGAGCCACCGCCTCGTCCGCTCTGGCCGCCCTGGCCCGCGTCTGCACCGGAGAGGTCGTCGCGTACGTCCGCAGCGCCGAGCGCGCCGCCGAGATGCGGCAGTGGGGCGAACGGCTCGACGTGACGGTCCGTATCGCGGACTGGGCGGACGCCGAGCGGGCCCTGCGCGCCCCGCTGGTGATCGCCACGACCCCGGCGGGCGCCACGGACGCGCTGGCCGCCGCGGTCCCCGAGCGGCCCGCGACCCTCTTCGACGTGCTCTACGACCCGTGGCCCACCGAACTGGCCGCCCGCTGGTCGGCGTACGGCGGCGCCGTCGTCGGCGGCCTCGACCTGCTCGTGCACCAGGCCGTGCTCCAGGTCGAGAAGATGACCGGACGCTCCCCGGCCCCCCTGGCCGCCATGCGGAAGGCGGGCGAGCACGCGCTCGCCAGACGCTGAGCAGCCCCCGGCCGGTCCCGTCGGGCATCCTCCGGCCCGACCGGACACGTCCGCCTGATGGACCTGAGGCCGGAAGGGAGGTCCGGCCATGGGAGGATCGGGGGTGGCGGACCCGGGCCGCGCACCCGGTCGCGCCGTCGCCGTACGCGAGGACGCGTGTACGCAGCAGCAGTACCAGGGCGCGAGCATGAGGAGCACCGTTGAGCAGGTTGCGCTGGCTGACCGCGGGGGAGTCCCACGGTCCCGCACTTGTCGCGACGCTGGAGGGTCTTCCCGCCGGCGTTCCGATCACCACGGACATGGTGGCGGACCACCTCGCCCGGCGGCGCCTCGGCTATGGACGCGGTGCCCGGATGAAGTTCGAGCGTGACGAGGTCACCTTCCTGGGCGGAGTCCGGCACGGCCTCACCCTCGGCTCGCCGGTGGCCGTCATGGTCGGCAACACCGAGTGGCCCAAGTGGGAGCAGGTCATGGCGGCCGACCCGGTCGCCCCGGAGATCCTCGCCGAACTCGCCCGCAACGCCCCGCTGACCCGGCCCCGGCCCGGCCACGCCGACCTCGCGGGCATGCAGAAGTACGGCTTCGACGAGGCCCGGCCGATCCTGGAACGCGCCTCCGCCCGGGAGACCGCCGCCCGCGTGGCCCTGGGCGCGGTGGCCCGCTCGTACCTCAAGGAGACGGCCGGGATCGAGATCGTCTCGCACGTCGTCGAGCTCGCCGCGGCGAAGGCACCGTACGGCGTCTACCCCAGGCCCTCGGACGTCGAGAGGCTCGACGCCGACCCCGTGCGCTGCCTCGACAGCGACGCGTCGAAGGCGATGGTCGCGGAGATCGACCAGGCCCACAAGGACGGCGACACGCTCGGCGGGGTCGTCGAGGTGCTCGCGTACGGCGTGCCCGTGGGCCTCGGCTCGCACGTCCACTGGGACCGGCGGCTCGACGCCCGGCTCGCCGCCGCGCTCATGGGCATCCAGGCCATCAAGGGCGTCGAGGTCGGGGACGGCTTCGCACTGGCCCGGGTGCCCGGCTCCATGGCCCACGACGAGATCGTCCACAGCGAGGACGGCATCCGCCGCACCACCGGCCGCTCCGGCGGCACCGAGGGCGGTCTCACCACCGGCGAGCTGCTGCGCGTCCGCGCCGCGATGAAGCCGATCGCGACCGTGCCGCGCGCGCTCGCCACCATCGACGTGGCCACCGGGGAGGCCGCCAAGGCCCACCACCAGCGCTCCGACGTGTGCGCGGTGCCGGCCGCGGGCATCGTCGCCGAGGCCATGGTCGCCCTGGTCCTCGCGGACGCGGTGGCGGAGAAGTTCGGCGGCGACAGCGTCCCCGAGACGCGGCGCAACGTCGAGTCGTACCTCGAGAACCTGGTCGTACGGTGACCGCGGGACCGCTGGTCGTGCTGGTCGGCCCGATGGGTGTCGGCAAGACCACGGTGGGCGCGCTGCTCGCCGAGCGGCTCGGCTGTGCCTACCGGGACACCGACGGCGACATCGTGGCCGAACAGGGCCGCACCATCGCCGACATCTTCGTCGACGACGGCGAGCCGGCCTTCCGCGCCATCGAGAAGCGCGCGGTCGGCCGCGCGCTGGCCGGCCACGACGGCGTACTGGCGCTCGGCGGCGGCTCGATCCTCGACGAGGACACCCGCACGCTGCTCACCGGGCACCGGGTCGTCTACCTCTCGATGGAGGTCGAGGAGGCGGTCCAGCGCACCGGCCTGAACGTGGCCCGGCCGCTGCTCGCCGTCAACCCGCGACGGCAGTGGCGCGACCTGATGGAGGCACGGCGCCACCTGTACACCGAAGTCGCCAGCGCGGTCGTGCCCACCGACGGCCGCACCCCCGAAGAGGTCGCCCAAGCCGTCCTCGACGCACTGGAGTTGAAGGAAGCATGAGCGAGGCAGTGACGCGTATCCAGGTCGGCGGCACCGCGGGCACCGACCCCTACGAGGTCCTGGTCGGCCGTCAGCTCCTCGGCGAGCTCGGCGGACTGATCGGCGACCGGGCCAAGCGCGTCGCGGTCGTCCACCCCGAGGCGCTCGCCGAGACCGGCGAGGCACTGCGCGCCGACCTGGCGGGGCAGGGCTTCGAGGCCGTCGCCATCCAGGTGCCGAACGCGGAGGAGGCCAAGACCGCCGAGGTCGCCGCCTACTGCTGGAAGGCGCTGGGCCAGTCCGGCTTCACCCGCACCGACGTGATCGTCGGCGTCGGCGGCGGCGCCACCACCGACCTGGCCGGTTTCGTCGCGGCGACCTGGCTGCGCGGGGTGCGCTGGATCGCCGTCCCCACCACCGTGCTCGGCATGGTGGACGCGGCGGTCGGCGGCAAGACCGGTATCAACACCGCCGAGGGCAAGAACCTCGTCGGCGCCTTCCACCCGCCGGCGGGCGTGCTCTGCGACCTGGCCGCCCTCGACTCGCTGCCGGTCAACGACTTCGTCTCCGGCCTCGCCGAGGTCATCAAGGCCGGTTTCATCGCCGACCCGGCGATCCTGGAGCTCATCGAGTCCGATCCGGAGGCGGCCCGCACACCCGCGGGCCCGCACACCGCCGAGCTGATCGAGCGCTCCATCAAGGTCAAGGCCGAGGTCGTCTCCGGCGACCTCAGGGAGTCGGGGCTGCGCGAGATCCTCAACTACGGGCACACCCTCGCGCACGCCATCGAGAAGAACGAGCGCTACAAGTGGCGGCACGGCGCCGCCGTCGCCGTCGGTATGCACTTCGCCGCGGAACTCGGCCGGCTCGCGGGCCGGCTGGACGACGCCACCGCCGACCGGCACCGCACGATCCTCGAATCCGTGGGTCTCCCGCTGAGCTACCGCCACGACCAGTGGCCCAAGCTCCTGGAGAACATGAAGGTCGACAAGAAGTCGCGCGGCGACCTGCTGCGCTTCATCGTCCTCGACGGGCTGGCCAAGCCGACCGTCCTGGAGGGCCCCGACCCGGCCGTGCTCCTCGCCGCGTACGGCGAAGTGGGGGAGTAACACCCAACGGGCCCTCACTTGGGCAGGTTTGCCCTCGCCTCCTGGGCACTTCCCGCCTTCCCCGGCCGTTCACACAACGGCGGCCGGGGAAGGTACCGTTCGGTAGGGGCGTCTCCCGCGCCCTCTAGGGTGGGGGAGAGCGGGTCGGGACCGAGGCTCCGCTCGCCAGCGCCCATCGCCTGTACGAGACGGAGTGGCACCGGATGCAGCACGCAGTGGGGGCTCCGCTGCCGCCGCCCCACCAGCCGGGGCACGGACCGGGCGCCGGCTGGTCGCCGGCCGCGCACCACCCGGGGCACCCCGGCGGACACCCCGGTCCAGCACCCACGAGCGCACCCGCTCCCGGTTTCGCGGGGCCGCCGCCGGGACCTCCGGCGCCGCCGTCGCACCTGCCGCACCCCGCGTCGCCGCAGCACGCCCCCGTGCCCGTGCCCGTGCCCGACAGCACGGGACATGTGCAGCTACCCCCGGGCGGCCCGGTCGGCATGCCGAGCGCAGCCCCCGCCCTGGGCGCCCCCGATCCCACGGCGACCACGCTCGCCGTGCTGCTCATCGGCCCGGCGGGCGCGGGCAAGACCAGCGTCGCCAAGTACTGGGCGGACCACCGCCGCGTGCCGACGGCCCACATCAGCCTCGACGACGTACGCGAATGGGTGCGCTCCGGGTTCGCCGACCCCCAGTCCGGGTGGAACGACCACTCGGAGGCGCAGTACCGCCTGGCCCGCCGCACCTGCGGCTTCGCCGCGCGGAACTTCCTGGCGAACGGCATCTCCTGCATCCTCGACGACGCCGTCTTCCCGGACCGCCCGGTCGTCGGCCTCGGCGGCTGGAAGCGGCACGTCGGGCCGGGCCTGCTGCCCGTCGTCCTGCTGCCGGGCCTGGAGATAGTCCTGGAGCGCAACGCGGAGCGCTCCGGAAACCGCCGCCTCACCGACGAGGAAGTCGCCCGCATCCACGGCCGGATGGCCGGCTGGTACGGCTCCGGGCTGCCCATCATCGACAACTCGCAGCTCGACGTACCGGCCACGGCCCGGGTCCTGGACGACGTACTCGCCCGGTCGATCGCCAGCCCCCCGCAGTGGTAGCCCGGTCCTGACGGCTCGAAACGTGGGGCCCCGTGCCCCCACCCGCCCGTCCGGCCCCGCTGAACCGGCGGTATCCGGTCGGCGCTCGTAGGCTCGATTCATGTCAGAGGTGTACGCGGTACGCCGCGAGCGGCTGAGGGAGCGCTGTACGGCGGGCGGCAGCGCGACCGCGCTCGTCACGCGCCCCGCCAACGTGAGGTATCTCGCGGGGGCGGCCCCGCGCGGTGCCGTCCTGCTGCTCGGCAGGGGAGAGGACCTGTTGCTCTGCGCGGGTCCGCTGGGCGACGAGGCCGGGGCGGGACGTCCGGACGAGGCGCTGCGCGTACAGGCGTTGTCGGGTCCGGGCGGTGACCCGGCCGTCGCCGCGGC
Organism: Streptomyces sp. NPDC005195; assembly: GCF_040608315.1. NCBI lineage: Bacteria > Bacillati > Actinomycetota > Actinomycetes > Kitasatosporales > Streptomycetaceae > Streptomyces > Streptomyces sp. NPDC005195. The sequence continues at coordinate 1,978 of NZ_JBEXHZ010000041.1, read as the reverse complement.
CGATGTCGTCACCGCTCAGGGAGCCGACTCGCTGGCCGTGGAGGAACACCACCTGACCGTGACCCGGCACCGGGCCATGGGGTCGGTGGCGCCGCGACTGCGCCTGAGTGACCTGGGCGCCGCGGTCGAACAGCTGCGGGTGATCAAGGACGAGGAGGAGATCTCCTGTCTGCGGGTCGGCGCCGAGATCGCCGACCAGGCGCTCGGGGAACTCCTCGAATCCATTCTCGTCGGCCGGACGGAGCGTCATCTCGCCCTCGAACTGGAGCGCCGGCTGGTCGACCACGGCGCCGACGGACCGGCCTTCGCGACCTCGGTGGGCACCGGGCCGAACTCCGGGAGATGCGGGCACCGGCCCACGGACCGGCGGGTCGAGGAGGGCGATTTCCTGTCCGTCTGTCTCGGCGCGACCTATCGTGGCTACCGCTGCGAGGTCGGCCGTACCTTCGTGATCGGCACCTCGCCCGCGGACTGGCAGATCGCCCTCTACGACCTCGTCTTCGCCGCCCAGCGGGCCGGACGCGAGGCGCTGGTGCCGGGCGCCGCCTACCGTGACGTGGACCGTGCGGCCCGTCAGGTGCTCGACTCCGCGGGGTACGCGGAGGCCCTTCCCACACTCACGGGGCACGGTGTCGGGCTCGAAATCGACGAGGACCCGCAGTTGGCCCCCGCGGCCATGGGTAAACTGGACGCTTGCGTGCCGGTCACCGTCGAACCGGGGGTCCACCTCCCGGGCCGGGGCGGTGTCCGGATCGATGACACGCTCGTCGTACGCCCCGAGGCGGACGGCGGACCCGAGCTACTCACCATCACGACCAAGGAACTGCTCGCGCTCTAGCCCCCCGGCTGTGCGCGTGTCCCGGGGTCGTCCACGTCAGTCCAGGAGATTCCGCAACCGTGGCTTCCACGAACGACCTCAAGAACGGCCTGGTGCTCAAGCTCGACGGAGGCCAGCTCTGGTCCGTCGTCGAGTTCCAGCACGTCAAGCCCGGCAAGGGCCCGGCCTTCGTGCGCACCAAGCTGAAGAACGTGCTCTCCGGCAAGGTCGTCGACAAGACGTTCAACGCCGGCGTCAAGGTCGAGACGGCCACGATCGACAAGCGCGACATGCAGTTCTCGTACATGGACGGCGAGTACTTCGTCTTCATGGACATGGACACGTACGACCAGCTCATGGTCGACCGCAAGTCCGTCGGTGACGCCGCCAACTTCCTGATCGAGGGCTTCACGGCCACCGTGGCGCAGCACGAGGGCGAGGTGCTCTTCGTCGAGCTGCCCGCCGCCGTCGAGCTCGTCATCCAGGAGACCGAGCCGGGTGTCCAGGGCGACCGCTCCACCGGTGGCACCAAGCCCGCCATCCTGGAGACCGGCCACCAGATCCAGGTCCCGCTCTTCATCACCACCGGTGAGAAGATCAAGGTCGACACCCGCACCAGCGACTACCTCGGCCGGGTGAACAGCTAACCGTGGCTGCCCGCAACACGGCCCGCAAGCGCGCCTTCCAGATCCTCTTCGAGGGCGACCAGCGCGGCGTGGACGTCCTGACGGTCCTCGCGGACTGGATCCGGCACTCCCGGAACGACACCCGGCAGCCACCGGTCAGCGAGTACACGATGGAGCTGGTCGAGGGCTACGCCACCAAGGCGAGGCGCATCGACGAGCTCATCGCGACGTACGCCGTCGACTGGACGCTGGACAGGATGCCGGTCGTCGACCGCAACATCCTGCGCCTCGGCGCCTACGAGCTGATCTGGGTCGACGGAACCCCCGACGCGGTGGTGCTCGACGAGGCGGTGCAGCTCGCCAAGGAGTTCTCCACGGACGAGTCGCCCTCGTTCGTCAACGGACTGCTGGGCCGGCTCAAGAACCTCAAGCCGTCGCTCCGCCGGGACGAGGCCTGACCGAGGCTCGTCCGTACAGCCTGGACACAGGTAGGAGATCGCCGGAGGGCCCGCAGCGCGTTCGCTGCGGGCCCTCC
>NZ_JBEXHZ010000040.1:45370-57063 GCF_040608315.1 Streptomyces sp. NPDC005195 | reverse complement strand
CTCGGCCAGATCAGCCCGATCGCCTTCGAGCAACGATCAACTACGCTGGCCTCTGCCGCATGACAACCGGTGTCCGCGATCAAGGGTCAGGGCCCGTGTCGGGTTGACCCCGTGCGGCGGTTCATGTCGAGGCGGGGATCATTCGTCGTCGAGCAGTCCGGATTCGTCCGAGTCGTCAGGCATTCCCTCTAGTCGCCGGGCTTGGTCGATCACGGTGTTCAGCATGTGCAGGCTCGACGTGCTGAGTCCGTTGGCGCGCAGGGCGACCCTGCGCACCTCCTGGTCGCGCATCGCTGCGACCAAGTGGATCTCCGCGCGCTGTCTCTCGGCCTCTTCTTCGTCGAAGAAGTAGCCCGGGTTCACTCCGAAGAAGCCGGCCAGTGCCCGGATGGTCTGCATCTTCGGGTTGCTGTTGGTTCCCGTGCGGAGCTGTTGGATGGCACTTGCCGAGATGGCCACGCCCGAGGTGTCCCGGATGCCCTGCGACACCTCCGCGTACGTGTACGGGCCCCGGCCCTTCGGGTGTACCTCCTTGAAGAGGTAGTCGAGCAGCTCCGCGAAGGTGCGCTCGTTCTTCTCGGTCATCTCCAGCCCTTCGTCATGGCCGCGATCCTATCCACTCCAGTGGTGATCACGCCTCCTATCGCTCTAGGCGCCGACACCGCAGTTGACGCGATGACGCAACTGCGGTGTACGTTGATCTCTGATCTCATCCAGTGCAGTGTTCCATGCCTGGTGGGAGTGGGTGCGAAGAGGCTGGACTTGTGCCAGGGGTCGCCATACGGTTCTGGTCCCCGCACAAGCGAATCATCGGCGGCCAGGAAGGGAGGGGCGATGCACGCACTGGGGCCATGACGCCCACGGGGTCGAACGAGACCGGCGCCCGGGAGCTACCAACTCCCAAGCGCCGGGCGGGCACCCCGAAGGACACCGATTCACATCTCGCGGGCAGCGGGGCTTTTGCACGAGAACCGCCGCACCGCACTCCTACGAACAACGGAGTATCCCATGCTCGCCATGCCGAGCGGAACCCTGGCATGCCCGGACACGGCACGCCAGCATCGACTCGCGGCCCAGCTCACCGACATGATCTCCGGGGCGGCCACCATCCGCGTCAGCCTCACCGACCCGAAGCACGCCTGGCCCCACCCGCACGCCATCGCAAAGGATGCGGCCGGGGAGGCGATCGAGCTGAACCGGACGACCGCCAGGGTTGTGGCCCGGTGGGTCCTGCGGGTCTGGCCGGACGCGGACTGGAGTCGGCCCCACATCTTCGACCTTGCCGCCGCATCCCTTACCCGCAGCGACCTCGTCGCTGCCGGCCGAGGTCGCTGACATGGCGCGGATCCGAACAATCAAGCCGGAGGCATTCTTCTCCGAGTCGCTCGCCGAAGTGAGCGTCGAGGCCGAGCGGACCTTCTTCGGCCTCCTCACCCAGGCCGACGACCACGGCCGTCACCGCGACAACGCCGCGATCATCGCGGGGCTGCTCTGGCCCCTGCGGGCCGAGCACACCTCGGTCCACGTCGAAGACGACCTCCAGCAGCTCGCCAACGCGGGGCTGATCTGCCGGTACACCGGCTGCGACGCCCGCCACTACCTCCACGTCGTGACCTGGTCCGAGCATCAGAAGATCGACAAGCCCAGTCAGTCCCGACTGTCCGCGTGCCCGCAGCACCACCCGGCGGACCGGTGCGGCATCTGCAAGGGGACCTGCACCAAGCGCTCCGAGGCGTCGCCCGCCCCTATCCGAGGGCTCGCCGAGACTTCGTCGAATGCTCCCCGAGCCCTCGATCTGCCCGCGCAGCCCGCTGCGACGCCTCCCGCCCCTCGAAGCGGGGCCCCGATCGCCCAACAGGACGCCCTCACCGGCCCTGTCGGCACCCCTGACCCCACCGGTAAGAAAACCGGAGGTCAGGCGGCATTCCCCGAGGGCTCTCCGAAGCCTCCCCGAAACCTCGGAGAGGGCTCGACGCCTGGATCTAGGATCTTGGATCCTGGATCTTCATTCCCTACGGGGCGCACAGCGCCCGCCGCCACCGTCTTGGCCAACGACCTGATCGGCGAGTACGTCGCCGCCTGCGACGAGCGACCGCCCAGCGACGTGATCGGGCACCTCGGCCGCATCGCCAAGAAGCTCCTCGGTGAGGGCATCGCCCCGGAGCAAGTCAGCGCCGGGCTGAAGCGCTTCGCGGAGATCCAGGGCCACCCCAGCCGCTTGCCGAGCCTGGTCAACGACGCCATGAACGCACGATCGGCCGGTTTGGCGCGGCCGGGAATCCGGCCTACCGTGCCCGCTCACCAGGCGTGGACCAACCCGGTCAACGCTGCAGCCGCCTACGCCGAGGAGCTGTGATGCGCACCCACACCCGCGACCCGCAGACCCTCGGCGGCGCAGGCACCCTGGACCGGATGGCCCGGATCCTGGCCGCCCGCGACATCGACCCGTCAGCCGTCGCCGCCCTGGCCGACGAGCCCGAGCCCTTCTCACCGGTGGACGCCCTGTTGGCCGCGATGCCCCCGCGCTACCAGGGCGCGGTCGCCGACCACCCGCAGGTCCTGGACTGGGCCCGGGACGTCGCCCAGCAGGCCGTCGCCCCCAGCCTGGGGGCCCGGCGGCAGGTCACCACCGGCCCGAGCCTGCTGATGGCCGGAGTGGTCGGCGCGGGCAAGACACACCAGGCGTACGGCGCGGTCCGACGGCTCGTGCAGACCGGCGTCGGCGTGCGCTGGCGCGCGACCACCGCGGCCGACCTGTACGCGGACCTCCGCCCCAGGCCGGGAGCCGACAGCGAGCGGGAGCTGGCGGCCGTCAGCCGCTGCCCGCTGCTGATCATCGACGACCTCGGCGCGGCCAAGGCGTCTGAGTGGGTCGAGGAAGTGACGTACCGGCTGATCAACCGCCGGTACAACCACATGCTCCCGACGCTGATCACCACCAACCTGGCGATCAAGGACCTCCGGGCCTACCTCGGCGACCGCGTCACCTCCCGGCTCGCGCAGATGACCACCCGGGTCGAGTTCGAGCCGGTCGACCGCAGACGCCACCGCCCCGCCGCCTGACTCACCGCCGGCCGCCCCGCCGGGCCGCGCCTCCAGCGCGCCGCTTTATGCACCTCCCGACCCAGCGCACTCCTCCGCCGACGCCCCTGCGCGCGGAGAGCGATCGGAGCAACCCGCATGACCACCACGACGATCAGCCCTGCCCGCCACCGGTCGCTCGGTGACCACACCTGGCAGGACCAGGCCGTTTGCCAGAGCACCGAGTACAACCCGGTGGATCCCGAAATCTTCTTCCCCGAGCCCGACGAGACCGCCAAGATTACCGCCGCCAAGTCGCTGTGCGGTCAGTGCCCGGTCCGCCGCACCTGCCTGGACGCCGCCCTGGAAGGCGGCGACACCCACGGCATCCGGGGAGGAATGAGCGAGGAGGAGCGCGAGCCGCTGCACGAGAAGCTCGCCAGCCGCCTCGACTACAGCCGCGTCAATGCCACCGTCGCCGGTCGCGACGTCCACCTCACCAAGGCCGAGCGACGCGCGGTCGTCCGCGCCGCCTACCGCCACGGCATCACCGAGCAGCGCCTGGCCTGGCTCCTGAAGGTCAGCGACGAGCACGCCCAGAAGCTGTACCGCGAGACCCGCCGCGCCATCCGCAACCGAGACCTGGAGCAGACCACGAAGACCACCCCGCCCCCCGAGACCGACGGGGAGCGCCTGCGCCGCGACGACTTCGGGACAGCGGCGTGAGCATCGCGAGCGCGCCGAGCACTGCGCGTGTCACCGGATGGGACCGCGCGGTCGTCATCGCCCTCGGCGGTGCGGGCTGCGCCCTGTCGTACGACGCCCTGCAGCAGATGGCCGTCGCCATCCACGTCCGGGGCCTGCTGACCTACCTCTTCCCCATGGTGATCGACGGGTTCATCGCCTACGGCATCCGCGCCCTGCTGGTCCTGCGCGACGCACCGCTGCGCGCCCGGCTTTACGTCTGGACGCTCTTCGGCACGGCCACCGCCGCCAGTATCTGGGCCAACGCGCTGCACGCGGTCAGGCTCAACCAGGAGACCGCCTCGGACACGGGGCTGCGGCTCGGAGACACGGTGGTCGCCGTGCTGTCCACCATCGCCCCGCTCGCCCTGGCCGGAGCGGTCCACCTGTACATCCTCATCGCCCGGGGGCCGGTCAAGGACAGTGACCGAAGTGACCGCGACAACCTCGGTCAGGCCAGCTACCCCGGTCAGCCCGAGCGCATCGCGGTCACTCGGACTGACCGGGCCGGTCAGCAGCAGCCGCAGCCCGGTCAGGTCAGCGCCGGACAGCCGGGCACCGCCCTGACAGACCGGCCCCGCCTGTCCCTGGACAAGCAGACCCCGGACACCCGGACACTGACCGGGGACAACGCCCCGGCGGACAGCACCAGCCCGGACACCGGTCACCATGACCGGGAGCTCAAGACCGCTGACCTGGGCGGACAGCCGGACACCGCCCCGGCGGTCAGTGACCGGCCGGCCGGCACCGAGCCGGTCACCGATCGCCCGGACAACCTCCCGCCGGTCACTGACCGGCCGGTCACTCCGCCACCGGTCACTGACCGGGACACCCGGACAACCGCTGACCGGCGATCTGACCCGGACACCGAGGAGCTGCTGGAGATCGCCCGGTCAGCGGTCAGGGCCGAGGACAAACTGACCCGCAAGGTGGTCGCCCAGGCGATCCGCGGTCAGCAGATCCCGCTGTCCAGCGACACGCTGACCGCCCTGATGGTCCAGCTCCGCCAGCAGCACGGACAGTCGGTCACCTCTCGGAATTGACCGCACACCACATGGGGCGGGTGACCAGCCGGACACCTGGCAGGTCACCTGCCCCTGGACACGCGCCCCACGACCTCCTGAAGCAAACCGGAGAGCACTGCCATGCGTACGAACCCCGCCACACCGTCCGAGGTGGACTCCTGGCTGACCATCCTGCACCAGCGCGGCCACCTCCACCGCGCCGAATCCGGTCCCGACAACACCTGGACTGTGCGACGACGCCGACACAGCCGCCCCTGGACCCTGCACCACTCGGTCCTGGCCATGGGCTGGATCGAGGAAGTCGTCCGCGACATCCACCAGCAGGACGCGGAGACGAGCCGGTGACCGCCAACGACCCGGCGGCCACCACGTCCGGACCGCAGCGTGACCCCAACACGGCTCCTGGCGGAGCAAGTTGTCGCATACGACGGTCCTACGGCCCGTCGTATTCACTTGCCCCCGCCCAGGAGGGCGGGGGAAGTCCGGTTGGTCCCCGAGCGAGGGCGCACGGGGACCAACCGGACTCCCGGCACCAGGGGGCGCCGGTCGTGGGAGGAGAAGCAGACGACCGCGCCCCGCGCGAGCAGCAGAGCCCGAGTCAACCTGCGTTCCCCGACCGAAAGCCGCGCCGTCGCACACGCAACCCGAGCCAGCGCACCCACAAGACGACCACCCGCCTGTCCGACACCGAGAAGACCGAGATCACCGCCGCTGCCAAGCAGCGCGCCGTTACCGTCGCTCGTTTCCTCGCTGCCGCCGGCCTCGCCGTCGCCCGCGGTTCGACCACCGTGCACGCCAACGAACAGCTCGACGCCGCCATCGACGAGCTGGCCGCCTTGCGCACCGCCATCTCCCGTGTCGGCAACAACATCAACCAGATCGCCTTCGTCTACAACGCCGGAGGACAGCCCCGCCCTGGCGAACTCGACCACGCCCTGACCACCTTGACCCGCATCCTGGCCCGCGTAGACGACACGGCCGACACCCTGGTGAAGAAGCGCCTCTGATGGTCCCCAAGATCCGACGCGGCTCGCGCACCCACGGCCTGCTCGTCTACTTGTACGGACCCGGCAAGCGCGACGAGCACACCGACCCCCACCTCGTCGGCAGTTGGGACGGCTTCGCCCCCGACCCCGGCCGCGACACCAGCCCCGAACCCGACCCCAAGGTCACCCTCGCCCGGCTCGCTGCCGCCTTGGACCTACGGGTCAAGCAGGCAGGCGACAAGGCCCCGGCCCAGCACGTCTGGCACTGCTCGGTCCGCACCGACCCCGGCGACCGCACCCTGACCGATGACGAGTGGAACACCGTCGCCCGCCGCCTGGTCCACGCCGTCAACCTCGCCCCCGAAGGCGACCCGGACGGCTGCCGCTGGGTCGCGGTGCGCCACGCCGACGACCACATCCACATCCTGGCCACCATGGTCCGAGGCGACCTGCGCCGCCCCAGGATGAACTACGACTTCAAGAAGGCCCAGGCCGAATGCCGCCGCATCGAACAGGAGATGGGCCTGCGCCGGCTAAAGCCCGGCGACGGCACCGGAGCCAAGACGCCCACCAGCGCCGAGCGCTTCAAAGCCGAGCGGGTCGGCCGACCCGAGACACCGCGCGAGACGCTGCGCGAAGCCGTCCGCCAGGCCGTCGCCGGAGCCGCCAGCGAAGCCGAGTTCTTCACCCGCCTTCGCGAAGCGGGCCTGCGCGTCAAGCTGCGCCACGCCCCCTCCGGGGACATCCTCGGCTACACGGTCGCACTGCCCGGCGACCGCAACCGTGACCGCGAGCCGGTCTGGTTCGCGGGCTCGACCCTGGCCCCCGACCTCTCCTATCCCAAGATCCAGCGCCGCCTTGCCGACGGAACCCCCGACGCGGCCCCGCTACCGGAAGCAGACAGTGGCCGATCGGACTGGTCGCCGCCCGCACGGGGGCGACGCACCGCCACAGGGATCGCCGAGCGCGCCGCGATCCTCCTGGACAGCGACGACGACGAAGCCGCAGCCCAACTCGTAGGAGTCGGCGAACTCCTGGACGCCGTCGCCCAGACCTCTCCGGCCGCCACCCGCGCCGAACTGGGCGCCGCCGCTCGCTCCTTCGAACGCGCCACCCGCAGCCACGTCCGAGCCGAACGCGCCGACACCCGGGCGATCCGCTCGGCGGCCCGGGGCATCATCCAGGCCCGCAGCGCGCTCGGCCGAGGAGAAGACGGCGGCACCACCGCCATGCTCGTCTCCACCCTGGTCCTGGTGGCGCTGGCCGCCGCACGCTGGCACTCCGCACGCGGTCACGCCCAGCAGGCCGAAGCCTCCCGTCAGACCGCCGAGCACCTTCGCGCCGCCTACCGCCAGGCCGCCGCCGCACCCATGCAAGCCCTCCGAGACCAGGGACGAGCCCTGCCCGAAGCCCAGCGCCGCACCTACGAGACCACCATCCGCGCCGCCCTGCCCGAAAACCGCACCCGACCCGGCACGAACACGAAGAACGACGCCCTGGCCGCCACCCTGGCCCAGGCCGAGCAGACAGGTCACGACCCGAAGGCCCTCCTGCAGGAGGCCATCGCCATGCGCGAACTCGACACGGCTGATGACGTGAACGACGTCCTAGTCTGGCGACTGCGCCGCCTCGCTCAGCTCCCCGCCCACCCCGGCGAAGACACTCGACGTCCGCAGGCCGGTACCGGTCGCGCCAAGGCTCCCGCCAACCAGGCCGGCGTCCGGCCCGCGCCTTCGGCCGCGCCCAGGCCCGCCGCACAGGACCCGCGCAGTCGCCTGCGGCGCCGCTGACCAGCAGTCCGGCAGGCCCGCCACCTGCCTGCCGGACCGCGCGAAACGCCTGGACAACCGGCTCCACCGGCTGTTACGGATGAAGAGAAGGCCCTCGACCGGGAGATGACGCTCGTGCTCAGAACGACCGACCACTACGTAGAGCCGACCTCCGTCCTGCCCGCCGCCCCCGCCGGAAGCGATCCGCTGCCGCAACTCCAGTACGAGACGCAGCCGCCCAGCGGACCCGGCGCAACCCGCTGCCTCAGCCACCCGCCGACGCTGTCCCTGCGCGGGATCCCCGTGATGTGCTCGGCTTGCCGGGCCCGGCGCGACTGGCTGCTCATCAACCATGGCTGCAACGTCTGGGTCCGCTGCCGCTGCAGCAACCAGTGGCTCGAGCCCGAGATCAGCCGCGCCGACTTCGACGCCATGATCGCCATCCCGGACGGGACGACTTACCCCAGCGTCGAGCAGGGCCTGATCGCACTCGGCTTCGACGGCGCCTTCGGCGGCACCTACCTGGACTAACGCGCCGAATTGCATCCGTCGCAACAGTTCTCGAGCTCCCGTAATCAACTGTCTTGACCTGCACGGACGTTGCTAGTGCCGCAACAGGCAACGTTCGCCCCGTCTTGGCGGACGGGTCCGCAGCAGGTAGCCGTCTGGCTGAGGACCGCGTGCGCACAGAGCCCTACCGTCGCCCGCTCCCTTGACGCGATCGCACGGCCATCACGGGCTTGCAGGGGAGGAACTCGCGACACACCATTCATGATCACGATACAGCAACGCCACTTCCATAGAAGGTCCACAATCGCCACACTCTTCGTACTTTCCGTTGATGTTTGGCCGCAGAGGAGTCAAGTGGCAATCCGTAAGAGCGTGGAAGAGACCCTGGTCGTCGCTGGAGAGCGCGACGAGTGGCTCACCCGCTGTGCCAAGGGCCTCATGACTGCCGGATTCAAGGACGTGCAGACGAGTACGGTTCTTGGGCAGATGACTGGCGCATACAAGAAGTTTCCGACCAATGGCGAGTTGACGGTCACCGTGGTGCCGAGTGCGCAGTCAGGGCACACCCAACTCACGCTCCGCTCGACTGCGGCAGTTGACAACCTCTATGCCTTGTTCGCTAGCCCGAACAAGAAGATCCTCGCGACCGCGAAGGCCAGCTTCGAGTGAGTACGGCACCGTTTGAACAGTCCCCAACTAAGCTCTGCTCCGCTTGTGGAACTCTCACGCAAACAGTCAAGACCTTCTGTCCTGAGTGCGGCACCACCTATGGCGAGCCAGGCGGCGGTAGGTCGGCGAGCTTCGTCTGGGGCGCCTTTGCTTGCGCAGCAGTATCCCTGCTCTACTTTCCCATCGTTCTTGGGCCCCTCGCGATCGTGCTGTCAGTTTTCGCGATGAAGCGGAAGGAGCCGCACGCCGCCCTGGCCATGGGCCTTTCCGTTGCAGGCATGGTGGTCGGATTCATCCTCGGCGCCTTGGCCTTCAGCGCCTAGCAGGGGGACAGGACTGACATGGCTGGCAAGAAGATGATCGTGGGCGTTGTCATTGCGCTGGGGACGGTAGGTGCCTGCACAGCTCAGGGGTCCACGCCCGCCAGCAGCAAGCCCCCGGCCGCGAGTAAGTACACGGCTGAAAAGACGAGACCGAAGGCGAGTAAGTCGCCGAGGACACCGCCGGTTAGAACCAACTTGCGCTTCGGCGGAGACATCAAGGGAACCGCTCACGGGGCGCTGAAGGTACTCCACGGCAAGAGCGGGGCCCACTACGACTACACCGTGCCCGATGGCGCCACGCAGTGCGTGATGCCCGCTGATGACGGCGCCTGGGAGGCGCAGTTCACGGTGCGCATGAACGGCATCGACTGGGAGATCTCCATCGGAAACGGTGCCTCCTTCGGTTCTCCGAAGCCGGGCCAGCACTTCGCGGTGTACGACGCCGATACGAATGGCGAGTCGAACGTGCTGACCTTCGACATTGCCTCGGACAAGGCTCCGAGCAGCGTCGTGCTCGGTAACGGGCTTGGGAAATTCCAGTACGTCTACTACCTCCCTGACGACCACAACAAGGGCAGAGCGTTGGTCACGATCGACCACGGACTGACCTCCGGCACCCTGGACGCCTGGCTTGCACCTTGGGAGCAGGAGAACGACCAGGAGAAGCCGCTGTTCCATATCACCGGCCGCTGGGCCTGCAACGGTTAAATGACGAGGCCCGTGCCCTGGCGGAGCCGCCGGCGGCGCGGGCCCAGGCGGACCCGTCGGATGTGGACGGTCGGGCCCTCGACGGCTTGCTCAGCAGCGGTGGGGTTCGCCCGGGAGGAGGGCGGCGCGAGCCGCTTCCCCGCAGGAGCGGGCTGCTGCTGGGCGAATCTGGGCTCGCTGTCACTGGCGGGTGGCATCCTCCGTAGCCATGAGCAGAGAAGACAGCGACGAGGCGTACGTACTCGGCATGTGTGACGAGGTTCTCGGGGAAGTCGGCCGACAGGGGCATCGGTTCGATTGGCTGCTTGGAGATCCCGGAGCCACCGGACGGCAGGTGAAGCTGCCAGTCGATTCGTACTGGCCCGGCCACCAACTGGTAGTTGAGTACCGCGAACTCCAGCACGACCAGCCGGTGCCGATCTTCGACAAGCCGGAGATACTGACCATCAGCGGCGTGCACCGCGGCGAACAGCGCGCGTTGTACGACGCCCGTCGAGACACCGAGATTCCGGCGCACGGCCTACGACTCGTGGTGATCCGTCCGGCTGACCTCAATGCTGACGGCAGAGGCCGGTTGCGCAGGACCCGAGTATCTGACCTGGAGGCAGTGCGGAACCTCCTGGCGCGGACCAGCGACGAAGACCGCGTGACCGATGCCTTCAGGTGCTGGCTCATCGCCGAAGGCTGGACCCCAGTCACTCCCACTGACAAGTGGACCGACATCAAAGCACTGCGCGGTAATGAGCGCTTGATCGGGGAGGCCAAGGGGCGCACGAAGGAGAAGGGCATAGACGTCGACATCGCGTATGGGCAGCTCCTGCGTCGGATGACGGACGGGTCTCCGAACACCCGCTACGCCTTGATCGTGCCGACCTCGTCCGTAAAGGCTGCCGAGCGGGTTCCCGCCGCTGTGCGAGAACTGCTCAGGGTCGATCTGTACGAGGTGGCGGACGACGACACTGTGAGCCACCGGGCCTTGTAGGGCACGGAGGCCCGGGACGGCACACGGAGCGCAAGAGCAAACCGTGTCCGGCAGACATGCGGTAGACCGCGACGGATGTGTCCCGAGCATTGCCGTGCAGGTCGCGGTGTCGTCGGGCTCCGGCAGAGTGCCCCGGCTCTTGCGGCTGCGGGCGGCCCGGACGCTGATGCCCAGGTGGGCGGCGACCTCCAGATACCCCCAGAGCCGCTGGCCGTCGGCCATCGCGTCTTCATCGTTCGTCGGTGATGCGCGTACGCACCATCCGGATGGGCGGGCGTACGGCAAGGCCGCCCCCTGCCGGTCGGCGCGGGGCGGCCTTCTGCGGTTGCGAATCAGACCTCGGCGAGGCGGTTGGAGAGGTCCAGGGCGACGGTGGCGACGGCGAGGGCGGCGCACAGGCCGGTCACCTCGTGGAGGGTGGGGCGGACCAGGCGCGGCCAGCTGTCGGGGGCGGCGGGCCAGGAGGCGAGGAGGACCTCGGCGGTGGCCAGGCCGAGGTGGGCGGTGACGTCCCAGCCCGCGCGGGAGGCGGGCTCCCAGTGCAGGCGGATACGGCCGAGCGGGAGTTCAGGAGTGCCCGCTGGGAGCCAGGAGACGTCGAGCGGTCCCTCCGGGAGGGCGGAGACGCGTTGGACCAGTGCGCCGCGTACTCCCGACGGCATCGGCCGCACAGCGAGGGCGTGCAGCGGGCGGGCGGTGGAAGGGCGGGGACGCGGTGAGATCGGGGCCTCCTGGACGGGTCGGTACGGCGGGTCACGCCCAGGCGAGGGCGGAGCGGACAGCTGCCGGGAGGTAGCCCTCTTGGTCGTCCTCGGCGATGAACGCCATGCCGTCGCCCACGACGACGTCGGTGCCGAGGTAGTGCGCGAAGGGCCAGTCGGGGTTGACGGCCAGGCGGATCGGCAGGTCGGGGTCCAGGTTCTGAAGTTGGCGGAGCAGGTGGCCGACGGTCAGGT
>NZ_JBEXHZ010000040.1:0-45271 GCF_040608315.1 Streptomyces sp. NPDC005195 | reverse complement strand
TAGTGGGGCACGGGGAACCTCCGGAAGCGAGACGGGCGGGTGAAGCAGCGTGGTGATGGAGCGTCAGCAGGCTTCGAGGCGGAGCCGGTGGCGAAGCGGATCGGCAGGTCGGGGTCCAGGTTCTGAAGTTGGCGGAGCAGGTGGCCGACGGTCAGGTAGTGGGGCACGGGGAACCTCCGGAAGCGAGACGGGCGGGTGAAGCAGCGTGGTGATGGAGCGTCAGCAGGCTTCGAGGCGGAGCCGGTGGCGAAAGACCGGCTTCCGGGTGGTTCAGCGGCCGGCGATGAGCGCGGCAAGGAAACCGGCTACGGCCTCGGAGGGGGTATCGAGGCCGAACTCCTGGATCCAGGGCTCGGCGTCGGAGGGGAGGACCCGGACCTGCCAGACGATGCCGCGCTTCCAGGCGGTGGTGTCCTCGGGGAGCCAGCCGACGTAGACGCGGCCGTCCGGGCTGGTGCAGTGCACGTTGGCCTCCGAGGTGTCGACGATCGCCCATCCGAGTACGCCGAGCAGTTCGAGCACTGGGCCCGCGCAGTGGTCGCTGGAGAGCCAGGCACGATCCTCCACGGCGGGGCGGACGACGGCGGGCAGGAGGGTGCTGGAGGCGTTCACGAGTGGACGTTCCCTTCGTTGACCTGCGGTTTTCTCGACGTCCGTACGTTGACATGCTGTGTGCCGAAGTACGTAGCCGTTTCCGGGAAGGTGAGGTCTGCCGTGGGCGAACTGGCGGCCGAGGGAGAGGCCGGCGAGCCGGGGAATGGATCGGCGCGGCCGGTTGTCGTAACTCGGTTGCGGCGCAGAGCCGTACAGAGCAGAAGGGACAGGCGTGGCGGACTCGAGCAGACACTGGGACGGTGCCGGGCTGGAGCGGAAGATCCGCGGCGCCGGGCGGCCGTGGACGGTGGGCGACATCGCGATGGTGGCCGACGGCCAGTGGGCGGTGGGTATCCAGGCCGGGAAGCAGCGTGACGGGGAAGCCGTGGTTGAGCGCCGGATCGCGGACGGGCGGCGCGTCGAGCTGACGTTGGCGGAGCTGGCCCGCGCGATGGGCTTCCGGTTCGGCGTAGCCCATCGCGACGAAGAAGCGGGCTGACCGGTTACCGTCGGGGCCCGGTCATGGCCACAGTGGGGCCGACAGCGGCCGACGGGTCGGGCTGGTCCGGTGGTTGGCCCAGGGCGCGCGGCGCCTGCGCGGAGCGGGCGACAGCGGCCTGGGCCAGGCGGAGACCCGGTGCCCGGTCCGCGGTCACGGCGGCTTCGCGGGCCTCGATAACGCGGCTGATCGCCTGTAGGGCCGTGCGGCTCTCGGCCTGCGCGACCCGCAGGTCCACCGCCGAGTTGGTGATCCGCTCCAGGTCGTAGAAGGCCGGCACATGGCCGGACCGGGTGAGGGCGTGCAGACGGTCTTGGTGGACGGCGACCGCATTGTTCGAGACGACGAGGCTCGATCGGATATGCATCGCCGAACGCAGGAGCGGCTCCTCGACGGGGTGGCGGACCGCGAGGGCTTCCAGCGTGTCGATGGAGCGGCCCCAGGCTTTCTCGATCATCGCGTCGGCCTGGTTGAGGGCAGTGGCGTCGGACACGGGTGGCTCCGGAGGGTGAGAAGGGGAACGGTGGTCAGCGGCTGTGCCCTGGGCGCGGGACCTGCGTAGCCGACGGCGGGCGCGGTGCCGGGATGAACGGCCGTGCGCCGGCGGGCGAAGACGCCACGGTGGAACGCGAGTTGGCGACCTGGGCACGGCGGACATCCAGAGGTGTCGGCACCGGGGGCTTGACCGGGGTTGCTGTTGCCTGCGGCGGCAGGCGGCGCAAGTCGCCGCCGTAGCGGATGACCGGTGCCGGATCAGTGAGCGCGGTGTTCATCGCGGCCACCAAGCCCTCTGGGGTGAAGGACGAGGCGGTCGCGTACCACTGGTTTCCAGGCGGTCCGGCCAACATGAGCCAGCGCTCTTGATGGCCCGTCATCTCGGCGGCGTGGTCGAGGCGGTTGCGGCGCAGGTGGACCTCGGCCAGGCCGTCCGGGGACTCGAAGGAGACGTCGGCCGCGCCGTAGCGGTGGCTCCAACCTGCTGCCGCCAGCGGCGTGCCGACGTCGAGTGCCGCCAAGTCGTTGTTGCCGTAGTAGAGGTAGGAGTCGGGGCCCTCGGTGTAGGCAGCGGCGAGCACGGTGGTGAAGTCCTGGACTATCTCGGTGGGGTGCTTTCCTGGAACGTGACCAGCCAGCGGGGCATCGCGAAGGGGTCGGAGTACGCCGTGACCTTCCACAGCGCGTCGTCGTCGCCTTCGGGCAGATAGCCCAGGCGGACCGTCTGGTCCGGGGCGTTGACGTACACGTTGCCCATACCGTCATGATTCAGTTTCCAGCCCGCGTCCAGGAGGGGCCGGAGGGCGGGATCGCCGGTAAAGGTCGATCCGGCCAGGTATCGCGGGGCGACGTGGTATTCGCGCCACCGCTCATCGTTCAGGTCGTACAACACAACTTCTCCAAGGGCGTGGTCAGCGGCGATGCGAGGGGCCAGACGAAGGCGGGCTGGCGGCGGTCGAGGCACTGGGCGGAGTCGCTCCGGCCTGGGATGTTTTGGGTGTGCGGGCGAGCGCGGCCGACTGGCGCGGGTCGGAGCCCGCGGCGACGGGCGATACGGTGACGTACGGCAGGTTCCGCTCGGGGATACCCGACAGTGAACGCTCGACGGGCTCGGTGCTGCTGAGCGCGAGCGCGGCCTCCGCACCAGGTAGAGAGGGGTGGCGCTGGCGAAGTCGGCGTGCCAGCGTTCGCCGTTGACCTGGTCCACGCAGCCGTACATCGTCCACTGCGCCGGCCCTTCGCCCTCCAACTCCATGTAGTCGTCGAGGTGGCCCTTGCGCAGACTGAAATAGGCGTGCCCGTCCGGGGAGCGCTGGTAGAGGTACATGGCGGTGTCGTCGGTCTGCCACCCGCGGTCGGCCAACGCCCCGGCGGGGCTGCTGGGCCGGTGGCGGGGGCCGCCGTGCAGGAAGTCGCGGTGGTTGCTGGGCAGGCACTCGGCGAGCGCGGTGGTGAAAGCAGAGGTGATCTCTGCCGGGGTGTTCCTGCTGAAGCTGGCCCACCAGAGAGGTGTGCCGAGCGGCTCGCGGTACTGGATGGCCTTCCATCCGCCGTACCGGCTCTCGGGCAGGTAGGCCACCTGCGCGTCCTGGCGCGGGCTGGTGAACATCAGGCCGGTGGCGGTGATCGCCTTGCCCCAACCCCGGGCGTCGCACAGGGCGTCGTAGACGGTGGCGGTGTCGCCTCGCCCGGCGAGATAGACGGGTCGGACCAGCAGATCGGTGTCGGGCGCGAGGTCGCCCGGAGGAGAAGTCGTAATCACGGAGCGGCTCCTGGAGGAGGCGGGGAACGGGCCCGCACGCGGCCGGGAGCGGACTGCTCGGCTGCACGCGGGCACGACGGCGGAGGTGACGCGGATCTGGTGCTGGACGCCATGCGGATCACCTGCCACGAGAGGGGGCGGACCGGGAAGTGACGACGGCCGGCACCCGCGGTCGTGGCTGCGGAGCGTGGCTGAACAGGGAGCTCGGCGCGGCGGTGCTCCGACGCAGGGCCGCTGCGGTACGGATGCCGTTCGACCCCAGCGGTATGCCGGTGTGGGTGCGGGTGGACGCCGCGACCGGGGCAGCGGCGGGACGCGGTGCGGCGACGGGATCGCTCCAGTGCTCGACGGCTGCGTAGACGGGGCCCAGCGCTCGCCCGGCGTCGGTCAGGACGTACGGGTCGCCGTGGCGCGGTCCGGTGCGAGTGACCAGGCCGTCGAGCTGAAGCCGGTTCAGCCGCTTCCGGTGAAGCCGTTGTCCAGCCCGGCCTCCTCGGCGATGTGGACGAACCGCATGGGCCCGCCCGCGCCGAGGACCTGGATCACGGCGGTCGAGTGGCGAAGGTGCAGACGGCGCACGGCGTCCTCGACGCGCTCGGCACCGGCCACGTTGCCGAGCGGCAGGTTCGCCTGGGACCAGTCGGACAGCGCCCGGTGCACCGAGGACAGCGAGTTGCCGAACCCGCTGAGCTGGTACGGGGCACCGCGGCGATCACCGGCTCGTGTCACCAGTCCGTCAGCGTGCATCTGGGCCAGCCGCTTGCCGACGAGCTGCTCGCTGAGGAAGGGGAGGCGGGCGGCGACGTCACGCACACGCATGGGGCCGCCCTGCTGGGCCAGGGTCTGTGCCGACCAGGTGGTCCACTTCGGCGCTATCAGAGAAAGCGCGTCCTCGACGCGCTGCGCGTCGACGGAGCCGATCTGGGAGGGTGCGGGCTGTTCAAGGGTGGACATGGTGGTAACTCCGTTATGGCGAAGGGTGAATCGGGCGGCGGGGCGCGGATCAGTGAGGGTCGCGCTCGGCGCGTAGACGCTGGAGCACCGTGCCGAGGCGGCGGTTGCTGACGTGGATGCCTCGGTCGCGCAGGCCTTGGCGCAGGGCTTCGCGGTTGAGTCGGGGCAGACGTGCGGCGACTTGGCGGGCGATGGCCATGAGGTCCTCATCGCCCGGCGCGGGTCCGGTTGGCCGAGGTGAAGGCCGGCGGGCTGGTCCAGCAGGAGGCGGACGTCCAGCAGGTCCCAGACCGCCTCGGCTTCCGACTGCTCCTGGCGTTCGAGGTCCACGACTTCGGCCGCGTACCGCAGCACGAGGTCGTCGAGGGCGTGCTCGCCGGAGCGGCAGCGCTGCCAGGCCGCGTCGAGGTGGCGGTGGGCGGCACGGGCGCGGGCGTTCGTCTCGGCCAGGCCGCCGAGCCGCCGCAGCACGATCGGCAGAACGGGATCGCCCGAACCGCCATGCGCGCCGTCGAGCTGGAGGTCCTCCAGAGGGCGGCCGTACCGGTGCTCGACCAGGTGGCGGGTGTAGATCGCGGTGGACATGGGGGTCTTCCTTCCGGGGGTTTCAGCGGGAGCGGGAGGGCTTGGTGGTCGTGCCGGCGGGGGAAGCGGGCGTGGGGTCGGTGACCGCACTGCCAGGAGCTGAGGCAAGGCTGCTGCGGCTGAGGGCAGCGGATACACGCGGCGTTGTCGTCCGGGAGACCTGGAGCGCCTCCTCGCCCTGCGGTGTGAGCGACAGGAGCTGTCCCGGCCGATATAGCGACGTGCTGGTGTCCTTCTCCAGCAGCCCGTCCGCGAGCAGCCGCTCGGCGGTCTCGGCCAGCACCTTCGGCCGGTTGCCGTCCCCGTCGGAGAGCCAGGTGTGGCCGTAGACCGCGCTCTGGTGGAAGCGCAGGCCGCCCGCCGCGACTGCCTCAAGGGCCGCGAGTTGGCGACCATCCGCGATGGCCCACTCGTCGTCCCGCCCCGGCGCTTGCTCCGGGGCCAGGCCCAGGCTCTGGAAGGGCGCTTTCGAGGCCGGCTCGGCGTCGGACTCGGGCAGAAGGCGGTGGTACGTGGACACGGCCCGCGTCAGTTGCTCGTAAGCCGCGCCACGGCGGGCGGCGAGCAGTTCGATCTGCGGACCCGGGGTGCGCAGGACGCCGTGCCAGCCGCGCATGCTGGCGTGGTCGCCCCGTCCGACGGGCTCAAGAAGCTCGATCGCGGACTGGGCGGCGCGGGTCAGCTCGCCGTGCAACTCGTCGACATCGCGGGCGGCCTCGGCGACCGTCCTGCCGACGAGGTAAAGCGGGTCGCGGGGTGGATGGTCGTTGCTCAGCGCCCAGGGGTCCTCGGCACCGAACTCCTCGGCGACCAAGTGCGCGCCGGGCCGCTTCGCCATGTCATGGGGGTTCATTCGGCTGCCTCCATCCGGGCGAGCAGGGAGCGCACCAGGGTGGGCAGGCTGTCAGGGCCCTCGCCGATCCAGACGTGGTCGGTCGCCTCGCCGAGGACGTACGCGGCGTCTTCGAGCAGGCCGCTGGAGATCTCCATGCAGGCGTCGGTGATTCGTGAGGCGGCGAGGAGGGACTGCGAGAGCACCTCGACGTAGTCGCCGGGGCTGAGGCCGGCAGCCTCAGCGGCTGTGTGGATGGCGGCCAGTTCCAGCGCGCTGAACGCGAAGTCGAACTCGTCGTCCTGCTCCGCCGGTGAGGGCGCGGTGAAGGCAGGGTCCGGCGGGTCGGCGGGGATACCGACGCGCGTGCAGATCTGGTCCACGGATGCGGTCAGTTCGGCGAGAGACTCGGTAAGCCAGCCGAGTGCGGAAGCGTAGGAGGCCAGGGTGAACAGACCGGCGGGGGTGGAGGGAAGCGGCTCCTCGATGACGAACCCTTCGAGCCGGTCGTTCAGCTCGCAGACCGCCCGAGGGCCGGCGGACAGTGCGCCGAGGACGGGATGCAGGTAGGAGCGGCTGGCGGAGGTGGGGTACTCGGCCGTCAGGACCCCTGAGACCTTCTGCGCGGCGTCGGTGAGCAGCCCGGCCAGTTCGGTGCGGGCCAGGGGCGTACGGTCGGCGGTCATCGCCTGGGGGCCTTTCGGGAGGCGGCGGGCGCGGTGGGGCCGGTTGCCGCCGGTGCGGTGGCCGGGACGGACGCGGTCGCGTCGAACGCGTGGGGGGATCGGGATCGGGCCGCCTGGACTCGGGCCTCGGCTGCCGCGTCGGTGTCGGCGGGCCGGTTGAGACCGGTGCGGTTGGCGCGGAGCTGGGCCGTGCGGTAGACCGCGTAGTCCTCCCGGGCACCGGCGGCGACGAGGTAGATCTCGCGCTTGTGGGTCGAGGTGGGCGGGGCCGGGCGGAACTGGATGACCATCCGGTAGGAGACGGCCGGGTCGACGTAGACCTTGTGGAAGCGCGCGAGGCGGCCGGTCAGCGGCAGGCAGTCGTCGCTGCCGTGGACCAGGTTCTGCAGTTCCAGCAGCGCCAGGTCGCGGATTTCAGCGGGGAGTTCGCGCAGGTCCGCGATGGCGTCCGGGTGGGCGGCGAAGGCGAAGCGGGCGTGGCTCACATCGGCCTCCCAGGGCTCGGGCGCCGGGCCGTTCCTGCCGACGGCGCGTTGCCCGTGTCAAGGCCGGCTTTCGGGAGTGCGGAGGCACCCACTGACCGAGTGAGGGCGGCGCGGGTCAGCCGGGCGGCGGCCTCACCGCGGTAATCCGGCGGCTGCGGCAGCGGACTGCTGCGGTCTTCCAACCAGTGCCGGGCTGCGGCCTCATCGGCGAAGGCGCCCTCGCGCATCGTGTACGTGTGGGCGTCGTGGTTCCCCTCTTCGAGAAAGACACGAATCGGTGCCTGACCGGCGCTGGAGTCACGGGTCAACGTCCACGTCTCGCACGGGGCGAAGTCCGAGGTCCAGCTGTCGAGAACCTTGTAGCGAGAGCCTGACTCCTGGATCTGCTGCTCGACCCAGAGGGTGAGATCGTCGGCAGGCCTCATGGAGCTCCTGCCGGCCTGGGCGATCCGCTCGGGCGGGCAGCCATGCTCGATCAGCCAGTTCTGGGCGAAGGCCAGAGTGGCGTGGTTCGCGGTCTCGAAGGTGAACGTGCGCTGGCGTAGGTCCCGGGTGATCTTGATGGCAACGAGCTGTGGTTCACCGGGGACGCCCCAGGTCATCGACCCGTCGTGGGCGACGAGGTAGCTGTGCGACCCCTCCGGGGTGGTGTGGTGCTCGGCCCGCACGGTCAGGTCTCCGGCCCAGAGACTGCTCTCGGCGAGTTCGGAGGCGGCGTCGGCAGGCTCGAAATCGTCAAGGCGGAAGTCGAGTTCGGCGGTCACCGGGTGGCTCCCGTCAGCTCGGGCGCCGGGGTGGCCAGCACACGGTGGTTGCGCCGGGTCGGGCTCGTCGTGCACGCGGCGAAGGGGCCGTCGGGAGCACGGAGATGAACCAGAGCCTGGTCAAGGTGGTCGCGATGCCACGTCGAGGGACCGGACAGGCCGGCCTCGGCGTCGGTGAGCTGCTGCCACGCGAGCCAGAGCGCGTGCAGCCGGGCAATGGCCTCGGGGTGCTCGTGCCACTGGGCGCACCATGGCCGGGTAGTGCTGATCTCCCGTCCGTAGACGGGCAGGAACAGGTAGTTCACCCAGTCGCTGAGCGCGGCCAGCTCGACGGCGTACGCCTCGCCGCCCAAGGCGAGGATGAACACCGAGGCCGGGGCATCGGCCTTGTCGGCGTCGGCCGTGTCTGCGGTGGCGGTGTCGTCGGTGGGCTGAGGGGCGGAGACGGGCTCGGAGCCGAGGCGGTCGAGGATGACACCGTGCTGGCGTACCTCCGCCATGGTCTTGGCGAGGGTGCTGGCGAGATCGTCGAGATCGCCGTCGGGAACGCGGAACGGCTCGGGCTCGGGGGTGGCCTTGCTGGGGTCGGACATAGCGGATCCAAGGGAGTGAGCGAGCAGGGCGGGGGCGAAGTACGGCTCGCTCTTCTGGAGGTCACGGCGGTGCTCCGTTCGCAGGTCGGCATGAGCAAGAGGATGCGGAGATTCCGCGATTTGGTGCGGCCGGGGAAACCGGATAGTGGGGCGCTACGGCGCGGTGCAGCGGGGGCAGCGCGGGAGGGGCGGTGCCAGCAACTGCACGGCGCGGGCGGCCTGTTGGGGGACCACGCCGTTGCCGAGCGCGGTGAGCTGAGCCGGTCGGCCGAGTCCCGGAGTGACGGTCACCCAGCCGGGGGCCAGGCCTTGCATCCACTCCACGAAGTCGGCCCGGAGTCGTCCGGCAGCGTCGGTGGGCGGCGGCGCTGGGCGGGTGAGGTTCTCCCATCGGGCGATGGCGGAGGCGTACGCTCCCCATCGCCCGTCGGTTCCTCCGCTTCCGGGGCCGCCTCCGCCCACAGCGGCAGGACTGCCGCCGACAGGGGTGGGCGCCAGCCCTTGCCCGGACGGCGGCCCGGGGTGCCGGTGTCGCTCGCCCTCGGGGTGGGCAGCAGCGATGCTGCCGCGCTCGGCAGCGTCATGTCCCCGTTGCCGTGCCGCTGGTTCGGCGAGCCCTTGATTCCGTCCGACGCCTTCGGCGTGGGCAGCAGCCACTCCACCTCGTCGGCCAGGTTCGGGCCGTGGCCGCCGCTCTTTCGCTTGTCCGGGTGCTGGGAGCCGCCGTTCTTGCCGATGTTGCTCGTCGGTGTCTTGAACAGGGTGCTCGGCGGGCCAGGCGGTGAGGAAGGTGCGCTCGCGACGATGGGGGGCTCCGACGTCGGAGGCGCGAAGCACGAGCCACCTTGCGTCGTACCGGAGATCGGCCAGGGAGCCGAGTACGGCACCAAGTGCCCGCACAGGAGGCTGGGTTGGGTCGTCTCCCAGACACCACGGGCAGAATTCCACGTCGCCAGGGGAACCGGCGGGCGAGGTGAGGAGACCTCGGACATTCTCGATCACCACCAAGCAGGGGCGGAGGGCTTCGACCGCTCGGGCGACGTGCAGCCACAGCCCCGAGCGGGTGTGGGGGTTGAGTCCGGCCCGGCGGCCGGCAACGGAGACGTCTTTGACAAGGGAAACCGGCCGTCAGGACGCACACCCGGGGCACATCGGCCCAGTTGACGGCGGTGATTTCCTGCAGATTGGGCACGCCGGGCCAGTGTCGGGCCAGGATGCGCGCGGCGTCGGGGTTGATCTCGGCGTGCCAGGCCAGGATGCCGCCGAGGGCGGTCTGGACCCCGAGGTCCAGACCGCCGTACCCCGAGCAGAGCGAGCCGATCAACGGCCCTCGCGCGGCGGTGGTCGCCATGTCACCGGCCCCGAGCGAATCGGTCGGAGGAGGACGCCACCGCCGTGGTGACGCTGGGAGGAGGTGGCCCCGGAGCGGGCATGGCGGTCGTGGACCGGCTGCGGGCGGCCTGGAGCCGCACGGACGGGGCAGGGACCGTTGATGATGCGGAGTGCAGGGAGTTGGCCGCGTCGTGCAGGGCCGAGTCGGCGGTGGCGAGTGCTTTCTCCATCACCCGTTCGGCTGCCTCCCGGGCATCCCTGGCGTCGGGCTGGTCGCGCAGCCTCTCGGTCTGGTTCAGGAAGGCGAGCTGGTGGGCCACCCCTCCCAGGGCGGAAGCCGCTTCGCCCGCGGGCTCGACGGCGGCGGCGAAGTTGGTGATCACCCGAGCGGTGTGGGGCGCCTGGTCCTGGCCGGCGGCACGGAAGAGGACCTCGTCTCCCAGGTCGGTGATCAGCTTGCCGAGTTCGGAGATCTGGCGTGCGACGGCGACGGCATCGGGTGAGCGGTGGGGGTCTCCCGGCACCGGCAGTTTGCCGCGCTGGGCATCGAAGGCGGAGGCCGTGGCACGCAGGGCCAGGGCGTCGGAGATGGGGGTGTTGTCCACGGTGCGTTCCAGAGGTAGGGACAGTCGGATGGGCTGGGGTGGTGGGTGAGGACGGTTCAGCCGTGGGTGCGCGAGGGCGGTCGCGCGGCTGATGGCGTGGAGGCAGGGCCTGGGCGTTCCGAGGGCCGTGCGGCCGGTCGCGGTGTGCTGCGGGCGAGGGCGGCGTGGACCTGCGCCGTCGGGGGCCCCTCGGTCAGCGGCGCGGGGGGCGGCGGTGCTGGAGCGGGGTGGCCGTTCGCGGTCTGCCAGCGGGCGCGCACGTCGTCGAGCGGCCCGAGCGCGTGCAGGGCGTGGTTGATGAGCCTCCCGGGGGCCAGGGTCTCGTTCTCAGCCAGGGCGCGGATGGCGCGGGCGGAGGTGGCTGCCGTGCGGGCGACGGAGGAGCGCATGATCTGCTCGCCGAGCCACTCGGCGCTGCCGGGGCCGACGCCGTCGCAGATGGCGGTGAGCTGTTCGATGGTCAGCATGCCGTCGGCCAGCAGGCCGCGCCGCTGGGCTTCCCACAGGAGGGTGAGCTGGTCGATGGGCTCGCCGCGGTGGTGCAGTGCCCCGAGGCAGCGGTAGAGCTGGCCGTGGGCGGGGTCGGCGAAGTCGCCCGGGCGCAGCCAGCCGACGACCTCGTCCATCGCCTTCGGCCGCTCGACCAGGACCGCCAGCAGGAACTGCTCGTCCTCGGCGACCTGGTCCGCCCGTACCGGCGGCGGAGCGACGGGTGCTGTGGGGGGCGGCGTGGCCGGGGCGACTGGGCGCGGTTCGGACCCCCAGCGGCGTGCGAGGTCGCCGAGTACCCCGGCCAGGACGTCCGCATAGTGGAGCGCTCCCTCCACCTCGCCCTGGAGGGCGTCGGCACGGGCTGCCTGGTGGAGGCGGATCGCGTGCTCGGTCACGGTGCGGTGGATCGCTCCCTCCAGCACCATCCGGCCGTACACCGGGGCGTGCTCGGGGCGCGGGCAGGCCGAGATCAGGGTGTGGGCGTATACAGCGGTCAGTCCCCGGACGTGGTGGCTGGCCTCGTCGACCGCGCCGGTCACCCAGGACAGCGGCACTGGTTCCTTGGTCGCCAGGGCTGGGTGCCCCTCGGTCCGGAGCTTGCGCAGGGCGGCGAACAGCGCTTGGTGGATCGGCCGGTAGAAGTGATCCGGTGCGAGCCAGTCGAGGTGCGCGAGCTGGTCGGGGTCGAGCAGCACCGAGCCGAGCACCGCCCGCTCGGCACTCAGCAACGGGTTCATCGCTGCCGCCCGGGGTGGGGAGTCGGCGGATCGTCCTGCTGGGAGCGGATATTGGCGATGGCCTGGTCGGCGGCGGCCATCGCGGCGGCGAAGCGATTCAGCTTGCCGGTGAACGTCGGATCGGTGGCGAGGACCGAGCCGGAACCGGTGACCAGCCACCACTGGCCGCCGCGCCGGAAGGCCGGTGACCGGGCGAGGCGTTCGGCGCGCGCCAGAGGGGAGGATGGAGTGCGCGAGGACATGAGGGGACTCCTGAACAGGTAGGGGGGAGGGTCAGGCCGTGAGGTCGACATCGGCCTGGGCGGGGGCGCCGGAGCGGCAGGACCAGGGCGAGCAGCCGTCCGGCTCGCCGTTCTCCAGTTCGGCGTCCGCGAGCGCGTCGAAGGTGTCGCCCTGGTGTCCGGACCATTCGTGGGCGGTGACCCGGTCGATCGGTGCTTGATCCAGAGGCCAGCGGCTGCGGTGCCGATACGCGGCGGGGCGCTCATGCCGACAGCCCGAAGTCGTCGCGACCCACGGACTTGGCGATGGCCCGCTCCGTGATGGCCTTCGTCGCGCGGGCCGAGGCCGGACCGACCACCTTGGCGGCGGGCTCCTTGTACCAGGGCTGCAGGTCGAGCATCGCCACCCGGATACCAGTGGCGAGCAGCAGCGCCTTGCCCTTCGGGAGCGCGCGGATCGCGTCCGGGGGCAGGATCCGCTGGGTGCGCATGCTCACCGAGGTGGACTTGCCGCCGTCGCTGGCCGACACAGACGTGGTCTGCACGTCGTGGTCACCAACCTGCCTGCTCAGACGGTCGGCGAAGTCGGCGTCGTCAATGCCACTTCCGATGATCTTGATCGTGGCGGCGGACCAGAGTGCGTCCATGCCTGCCTCGCCCCAGCACCGCTGGCCCTGCCGGTAGGACTGCAGGATCGTCATCGGGATCACGCCCCGTGAGCCCAAGTGGCTGTACAGGTCCGGGAGATCGGAGATCTTGCACACGTTGGCGGCCTCGTCGAGGACGCACAGGGCAGGCGGGTCGAGCCGCCCGCCGGAGCGCTCGGCGACGACCACGGCCGCGCGCATCACAGCATCGGCCGCCGCGGCGATGATCGCCGATGCTGAGCCGCCGCCGTCCTTGCTGAGCAGGTACAACGTGTCGCGGGAGGTGGCGAACGCGGAGGGCTTGAACTCGGGAAGGTGCTTGCTGGGGGTGACCCAGGCGGCGACGTCCGGGTCGAGCAGGCAGCTCGCGTACTGCCGCGCGGTCTCGTAGATGCCGTCCCGCGTTTCCGTGGCGCCACTGACGGTGCCCTGGAGTTGTGCGGCGACCGCCTCGTGGCCGGCATCGGTGAGCAGGTCCACCGGCGTGCGGTCAGCAGGGGAGGCGAGCCAGGCCAGGACATCGGTGATCGGGCGCCGATGGCTGGCGGCGGCCAGGAACAGCGCACCCAGCGTGTTGCTCGCGGCGGTGGACCAGAAGTCGGCGCCGCTGGATTCGTCGACGCTGGCGGCGACGAAGTGCCCGGCCAAACGTTTCGCCCCGGCCAGGTCGCGGGCGTCGGCCAGGATGTCCCACCACATCTCGCGCGGGTGGTGGGCGATCTGCTGCGGGTCGAGCGTCCAGATCGTGCCGACCTTGGCGCGGGCGTCCACCGTCGCGGTGAAGGCGTCGTTCGCCGCCTTGTTCGAGGTCAGCAGCACGGGGCCGGGAGCGGCGAGGATCGCGGGGATCGCAAGCCCGCTGGTCTTGCCGGAGCGCGGGGCCATGATCGCGACGATCACGTCCTCCCAGGAGGCGCGGACCTCGGCTCGGCCTGGGGAGAGCGTGCCGAGGAGGATCCCGCGGTCGGCGGGAGCGACCTCTTTCTGTTTGAGGTCGGACAGGCTCGGCCGCAGGCTCTTGGCCTTGGCGGTGATCTCCTTGTCCAGCAGCGGGGCGAGGTCGGCCTTGCGGGCAAGGCCGTTCTTCGCGTCGCCGCGCAGCCGCAGCCACAGGACCAGGCCGGTGACGGTGAGGAAGACGGAGAGCAGGCCGGGGACGAGCCGCGCGCCGACCAGCAGGGCGGTGGGGCTCAGGTGCGGCCACAGCAGGTCGGGGTGCAGCAGCGCGTCGGTGGCCTTGAGCGGCGCCCAGGGGCCGGTGCCGACGAGAGAGTTGGTGAGGTTGCCGGTCAGCCAGGCGAGGGAGCCGAAGGCGAGGGCGGCGCCGAGGACGCCGAACAGGAGGTAGAGGAGCGCGTCGGACCCGGTGGTGGTCGAGGGCGCGCTGGTACGCGGGGCGGGCATGGCGGTTCCAAGGAGGGAGAGCGGACAAGGCGGGGCGGGGCGCGCGGCGCTCTTCTGCTGGTCATCGGGGCAGTTCCTGTTCCGGGAAGGGGCCAGTGGCGGAGGTCATAGGGTGCGCGGCGGCCGGGGTGGCGGGGCGCTGGCAGGCGGTTCGGACGTCGCGCCGGCGGACGGCGGGGTCTGCTGGGTGGCGGCGCGCGGGGAGGAGACGCGGGCGGCTCGCTGCCGGTCCGCTTCCGGGTTCTGGGCGGAGGGCGGCTTGGTGTCCGCGGCCGCCTCGCTGCCGAGGACGTCGCTGAGCAGTTCCCCGGTGCGCAGGGAAGGCACCTCGTCGCGGTACTTGGGGTCGCTGAGTTCCGCAGGGCACGCGGCGATCATGTCCTCGGCAGCCTCCAGCTCCTCCTGGACGTCCCGCAGCATGTGGGTGGCGGCGGCCAGCCGTGTCCACGTCTCGAAGGTCAGGCGGGCGGGTCCAGTCGGCTGCCGCAGCCACGAGTTCGGTCAGCTGAGGGAGGGCCCCGACCAGGGCTCCGTTGACCTCCTCGATGATTCCGGCGACCTCATGGGGAGTTGCTGTCTCGGTGAGCCGGGTGATCATCCCTGGGACGGAGTACGGGTCGGCCGACAGGTGGGGCAGGTATCGGACCTGCAGAGGCGTGTCGGAGCCGGACGCCTCGCCGCCGTGGGCAAGCCGGATGTTGTGCTGCATCGCGGCGCCGATGGCCTCGCCGATGCTCGGGTAGAACTCGGGCACTGTTCCTCCTCGGTCGTCGTGCTGGACTGTGCCGGGCAGGGGAGAAGCACGCGCAGTGCGCGCTCCCCACCCGGATGGATAGGCCCCTCGGCACCTGGCCGGTCTGATGGCGGACACGCTGGCCAGAGCGTCGGTGGCCCGCATGAGGTAGGTGCGCGCCAGCCCGACGGAGGGAGTACGGGAGGAGAGCATCGGGATCACCGGGTCCGAGGACCGGGGACCTGCGGCGGACGTACGGCTGTGCCGACTTCCGGTGCGGCGGCGCCGAGTGTTGAGGACGCCTTGGCCTTGTCCGCTGCGGGCGACGTGGCGAGAGCCGCGCTTCGGGAGTCAGGCAGCGCGGGGGACCGCGTCTGCGCCTCGGCGTGGTCCTGCTGCGAGTCGCCGACACGGTGCAATTCGCGTCCCGCTCCGACGAGTTCTGATTGTGCTGCGCTGACGAACTCCGCAGCGAAGCCGAACCGGTCGGCGAGTGCGTACGCCTCGTCGTCGAGGTCGGTGATCTGCTCGCCCGCCGTCTCCAGCGCTTCCCGGACGCGTTCCAGGACGCCGTGCTCGGGATGAAGGAGATGATCGACCGCCTGCGCAAGGTCGGCGCCGTTCTCGGCGGCCCTGATCTGGTCGGTGAGCCGCAGGACCTCGGCTCCGGCGGTGTAGAGCCCAAGAGGGTTGGCCGGGGTGGTCAACCGGCTGGTGTCGAGGTCGACGCTGTACCGGGCGGCGCGGAGCATCTCGGCTGCGTGGGTGGCGATGGCGGCGCGGTCGGCCTGCGGGGTGGTGGTCGGCAGGCGGTGGCGTCGGCCGTACCAGTCCTCGATCTGCTGGAAGCCGGCGTGCTTGAGGAGCGTGGCGGAAAGGTTGTCGCTGGCGCCCTTCGCCGAGATGCTGCCGCTGGGCTCGGTGGTGATGGTGATGTAGGGGGCAGGCACGTGGGTCTCCTGGGCGTGGGGTGTCGGGCTTGGGGCTGTGGGCAGGTGGCCGAGTTCGGTGGCGATGCGGTGGCACTCGGTTTGCAGGCGGAAGGCGTCGCGGTAGGCGTTGTGGAGGCTGCCGTCCTCGCGGGCGAGGGTGGCCACGATGTGCACTTGCCGTGCCTGGTTGCGCAGGGCGATCCACCGGCAGGCGTCCGGGTCGCCGTCCGGGGCGATGCCGGTGGCCGCCACCACCCGGCGGGCAACCTCGGCCCATTGCGAGTCGGTCAGGTCGGGGTGCCGGGGGTCGGAGCGGACCGAGCAGACCCACACCGGCCGCTCGGGCGCTCGGGCCCCGAGGCGCTCGACGGGTGCGTCGAGGGCGTGGGCGAGGTACGGCAGCGAGTCGGGCTGGGCGAGCATCTCGATCGGGGCGCCGTGGCCGTCCCCGGCGATCAGGCGGGGGTTGGTGTGGTTGCCGCGCTCGCCCGGCCCGTACAGATACGTGAGCAGACCGGCGGTGTGGCTGGCGCGCTGCAGGTGGGCGATCACGGCGTCTACCTCGACGGGGAGTGGGGAACGGGAGCCCGGGTGGCCGGGCCGTCAGGGAGAGAGGATCCGCAGAATCCGCGATTTGGCCCGGCCGGAGATGGGTGATAGGCGCCTGCGGTCACCGCGGCTCGTCGAGGCCGTGGTCGGAGGCGAAGTCCGCGCAGGCGGAGCGTGCGAAGTACGCGTCGTTGTGCAGCCAGGCCCAGCGGCCGTCCTGGCGGATGACGGTGGCGACGATGTCGAGTCCGTTGGCCTGGTTGCGCAGGGCGGCCCACCGGCAGGCGTCCGGGGCGTCGTCCGGCTCGATGCCGGTGGCATCGAGGACCTCGCGCGTCAACTCGAGCCAGTCGTCGTCGAGTTCCACATCGGTGGTGTTGGGGATCGTGCAGTGCCAGGTGAGCCGTTGGCACGCGGTGTGGCCGGTTCGCGGTTTCCGCAAAGCCAGGGGCTCGTCGAACAGCGACGCCAGGGGCGTGGGACAGTAACAAGCAATCGGATAACCCGAGTCGGGACCTATGTCCCGCGCCGAGAGTTGATGCAAGATGGCGTGGTGTCAAGTCTCCGCCACGATCCGCGCACGTCCGCTGCTGTCCGCGGCAGCGGCTGGGTGGCCAGCTCACCACAGGCTGACCAATTGTTGATGCAGTTGGCGCCCGATGAACAGGTCGGCCTTCTGTTCTCCGCTCTCCGGTTTCAGGGCGCAATAACCGGTCAGCGTCTCCTCCTATGGCGGGGCACCTTCAAGGTGACGTACATGGAACTTCGCCGCCCCCTTACCGTCCTGAAGGAGTCATTCCCGGTTCATGGAGCAGTCGTGCTGGCCGGCCCCGAAGGGGTGATAGAGCTCAAGCTTCTATCCGTGGCTGTGGCCCGTGCTTTGGTCAACGCTGGCCAGCAAGGCGATGTCAACGCCCCAGCTACTCCTCTGCATGTCGCGCAGGAGGACCGCGACGCCTCTGGGACACCCGGAGCACAAGGGGCGGTGGCCAGCCAGGCATTCATACCTCCGCATACGGAAGAAAGCGCTGGCTCACAGGAGAGGATGTTCCCCGAAAGAACCATCCGGACATGGCAGGACGCCGAGCTTGCCGCCGTCGACCACATGATCAGTCTTGGCTTCACTGATGCGCGGGTGACAGGTGCTGGTGCGGACGGGGGCATCGACGTGATCGCCCGCGACGCCATAGCCCAGGTGAAGCACTACAGTCAGCCGATCGGTGTCGGCTTCGTCCGAGAACTGCGGGGAGTGGCGGACTCCCATCAGCACCTGCTGTTCTACGCGTCCGGCGGCTATACGAAAAGCGCTCAGCAATTTGCCGACGAGAGAAGGGTCGCGCTCTTCTCCATCTTGGAACTCGGCCACATCACTCCGTTGAACACAGCAGCCGCTCACCTGTCTTCTCGCTGGGCCCCGGCTGCAGCTTCGAGGCGCCGCCAGGTGCCTAACTCACGCGCGAGCAGGCGCGCCGCCGAGCTGGAAGCCCAGCGGCAGACTGTGCTTCGACTGATCACCCGCGTCCGCGCGCACACAAATGAGCTCGATGGGCTGCCGTCCAACCGGCATACCAGGGACCTCATCAAGGCACTGAAAGCGGCACGCAAGGGGGCAGAGCGGGCGGGCTCTCTCCTGGCCAAGTCGCAGGCGGACTTCCAGGCCCACGGCACACGGAAACGGCTCATAGCCATGGCCGACGAGGAGGCCCGCGAAGCTGCCCTCAAACTGCGGATGCGTACCTGACGGAACAGGCTCGCACCTCGCGAGGCGCGGCGATTCAGCCAGCTGCCCTATCCACTGGCGCTCCGGACCGCGGGTTTGGTGGTACCCTGCAGCGCCAATCCAGCCGCCAGGCTGCTTGTCCATTACTGACCCAGGCCCTACTAGGACTCCGTTAGGTCGTTCTTGGTCTTGTCCTCGTGTGGGCTCTGGTGGGGAGGGGTTGCTGGCAACTGGTACAGATTCCGGTCCAGCACCTCAGAGTGTTCTGGAGGGCGTCGAGGATCTGGTAGAGGGTGGGCCTGGTTGCGGTGCTTTTGGGGCCAGGCGTTGTTCGGTGAGGAAGGCGTGGGCGGCGGTCGCGAGGGTGACGTGGTGATGCCAGCCGGGCCAGGAACGGCCTTCGAAGTGGTCCAGGCCGAGGCCGTGCTTGAGTTCGCGGTAGTCGTGCTCGATGCGCCAGCGGACCTTGGCCAGGCGGACCAGGTCGGCGATCGGGGTGTCGGGCGGGAGGTTGGACAGCCAGTACTCGCTCGGCGCTTCGGCACCGGCGGGCCATTCGGCAAGGAGCCAGCAGTCGGGCAGGATGCCGTCCCACCAGCCCTGTTCAGCCGAGGCCGCTGCTTTGATCGGGCGTTCGACGGCTTTGCCGGCCGGACGCACCCGCACGGCCGCGAAGCAGGATCGTAGTTCCGCTTTCGATCCTTGCCGCCACGTGAGAGGAACGAATGCTTCCTGTCCGAGGCTTGTGGCAAGGGCTGCTACCGACAGGGCCTTGCGGCGATAGCGGGGCTGGGGCCAGCAGCCGACATCTCCCTTGCGGTCCGGGGCCTCGGGTTCCGCGTCGAATGGGTAGACGCTCACGTCCGATCGGATGGAAAGGACATAGGCGAGCCCTCGCTTCGACAGTGCGGCCCGCAGATGGGCGTTGGTGCCGTAGGCGGCGTCGGCCACCACCACCGGCGGTGTCATCCCCCAGTCCGCGAGGCTGTCGAGCATGTCCAGGGCCAGCCGCCATTTCTCCCGGTGTGTGACCTCGGGCGGAATCAGGGTCCTGGTGCGGCGGTGACTGTCCGTGGCCCAGTCCTGGGGCAGGAACAATCTCCACTGCAGCGGGCACGAGGCGGTGTCACTGGCAGCGTGGACACTGACGGCGACCTGGCAGTTCGCACGCTTTCCCAGAGCTCCGCAGTACTGCGGAGCCACACCGACCGACATCCGCCCGTCCTTGGGCATCGACACGTCGTCGATCACCCACGCCACCGGATCGACCAGCGGCAGCAGACGTTCGTTGATCCGCCGCTGCACGGGCACCGGATCCCAGGTCGACTGGTTCACGAACTGCTGCAGGTTCTGCTCATTGCCATCCGGCAGCCGCTCAGCCATCGCCTGAATCGACTTGCGGCGACCGTCCAGCATGAGTCCCCGCAGATAGCAGTCACCCTTGGCCCGCTGGTCCTTCCGCCGCACCGAGGCGAACACATCGGCCACGAACAACGCCAACGTCGCCCGGACACGCCTCACTTCATGTAAGTCCACGCATCCAACATGCTCCTGATCAGCGCGAACAGGAAGACCTAACGGAGTCCTACTACTACGTCTGCGCGTGCCAACGACTTCGGGACTCAGACGATCGACTTGATGGTCTTGTCCGCGTACCGCAGCGTCTCGTCGATGGCCTTGTCCATCTCGCGCAAAGCGTCGGGCTCTGCCGTGAGGAGAGCGGGGACGTTGATGACGTCCACGGCGAGGAAGCATCCCGCCACGGTGAGGAACTCCTTGTACCGCTCCTGCCCCTCGTGCCCGAGCGATTCCCAGTCCCGGGGCTCCGGCGGCAGACTTACCCTCCACTTCTCAAGGGCGTGGGTGCCGTGGACTCTGACGTATTCCATGATGGCCGTGGCGCGATGAAGTACGTCGACCATCGCGTCGAAGCCTTGCTGCGACTGGTCCAGAGCCGCCTCCGCAGCCTTGACCTCGGTTCGGAGACGCTCCTCCTCCTTCTTGTTCCGACGCTGCCTCAAGACGTAGAAGCCAGCAGCCGCCAGCGCTGCCGCCGGGGCGGCGACCATGCCGGTGAGCAGGAGAACTCCACCCGCCATGCCCGCACCGCCCGCGGCCAGCGTGCCTCCTCCCAGGACGGCCAGAGTCGCGTTGGTCGCGGCAACCCCGTACAGCGTCGAGATAGCCGCTCCGGTGGAGGCGGTCCCGAACAACGCGGCGGCGGTGAAGGCTCCGTAGGCCGCGGCGCCGCCGGCTGCCGCCCCGGCCGCACCTACAACGGCGGCACCACGGATCGCGTTGGCGATCCCGGCGGACATGGCCTCGATACGTATTGCGGTGGGGATCTCGGCCGTGCTCTCGATCTCCTCCTCACTCGGCCTCTCCGGCTCGGGCGCCCCGCTGATGCTCTTGGCCAGGTCCACGAACCTCAGGAAGAACTCGTCGCGGACGTCATCATGGACACGGTTGAAGGCTTCCCCGTGTTCTTGGGTGATCTTCGACCGATGGGCCGCCTTCTCGTTGATCTCCGCGTGACGTCTCTTCGTCTCCGCGACTTGGTCCCGCAGCTTCACCGGCCGCTGGTCCCGCTGACGGGCGAGTGACCTGGTTCGGTCCTCCGCCTCCTGCTTGAGTTGCCCGGGTGTCAGTTGGAGCGCCAGGGCGATGGCGGCCAGACGGTGCTCTCCGGGGCTTACGAGCCCGTGCTCGATCCGGGAGATCGAGACCGCGCCGCCCTTCCCGTAATCGGCCCGCTCAGCCAGCTCTTCCTGGGTCATCGAGGGTCTCTGGGCCTGGCGGTGCTCGCGGATCACGATGCCCATCGCCTCTGCGCTGAAATCATTCACCGGTTCCGGTTCCCTCGGTCAGCGGGCTGTGGCGACGCCAGGAGGACTGAACCTCACGTACTAGCGCATCACCAGAGCGGAGGACCTGGGCGCCGTCTTCCGCGAACTGCTTGGCCGCCTTGACAACGGCCGGGTCGCTACGGACTTCGTCGGCGACCTGGATGTTCTGGGCGGCAGCGAGGGCCAGGTGGGCGAGGTTCAGGCGAGACATGGCAGTGGACCTTTCGTCGCTGATGGTGCCTGCGCGTGTGCAACATAGCGTCACTTAGTGTTCGG
Organism: Streptomyces sp. NPDC005195; assembly: GCF_040608315.1. Lineage (NCBI taxonomy): Bacteria > Bacillati > Actinomycetota > Actinomycetes > Kitasatosporales > Streptomycetaceae > Streptomyces > Streptomyces sp. NPDC005195. The sequence goes on along the minus strand of NZ_JBEXHZ010000040.1, from coordinate 24,528 downwards.
TGTCCGCACTATGGCGACATCAACTGCAACGGCGACACACTCAGCGTCTCGGACCGCCTGAGCCGCAGGGGCTAGGTACGGCAGGACGACGGTGTTCCGGTACTGCTCCGACCAGGCATCGGACTCGGCCTGCTCTTCGGCGCGCTTGGCCTCCAGCCAGGCGGCCTTGTCCTCCTCGTCGCCGCCCTTCGCGGCCCGCCAGCAGGCGGTGCACTCCTGCTTGGCGAGCCACTCGGCGAAGCCCGCGCGACGGTCGGCTGCCCGGTCGGACAGGTCTCGCGCGGCCTGGTGCCCACAGGAATGGGTGATCTGCCAAATGGTCTTCACGGCCATGGGAACTGCTCCTTACGAAAGTTGGGTCAGCGGTTGCGGGAGAACGCGATGCGCGGGTCCACCGGGCGGGCCGCCGCGCCAGCGGTGGGCGCGGCAACCGGCGCCTTACTCGGCAGGCCGGCGAGGGCCGGACTGGCGGCGAGCGCGGCGGCGCTGATGGGGAACTTGTGAGTGGTGAAGTCCTGGCTGTGCTCGTGGCGTGCTGCCGTCGTAGGCGTGGGTGAGCGGTGCGCGGCTACGTCCTGGGCGAGGAGGGGCTGCACGGCGACCTGGAGGTCGGCCCGGTGCATCGCCAGCGTGGCGGCGGCGACCTTGTCGAGCGCCTCGCTGCGGTCGGTTGTGATGGGCAGCGTGTAGATGTCCAGGCTCGGGTTATGCCGCCAGCCGTGCTCTTCCAGGATGAGTCGGCCGCCGAGAGCGGAGGAACCGTCGGCGGTGGCGGCGACCACGCCGAGCTGCGGATGCTCGGCGAACGCGACGTCCGGCTCAACGCGCGGGGGCCGGTCGCGGGCGGGCGCTGGTCCGGAGGCCGGCGAGGGGCCGAGCGCGGCGTCCACATCAACCCGGTATCCGGCCTTGCGCAGCAGCGCGACGGCCCGTGTGGCGCGGCCCTGCCCATCACGCTGCTGGTTGGCCAGCGCGTACAGGTTGGGGTGGTCGGGGACGGGGTGGAAGTCGAATCCCCTCAACATCCAGGCACTTGCGGCCAGTTGCTTGGGGTTAGAGGCGACGATGCCGAAGTCGGGGTGGCGGCCGACCGCGAGGTCGGGAAGCGGGTCGTGCTCGGGGGTGGGCATGGCGGATCCATCCGGTGGGCGCAGGGGGAGAGGGGCGGTCGAGGGCGGGGATGGTTCTGCTGGTGCGGGACATGACGGGCTCCAAGCTGAGCGGCGGTCAGAGACCGGGTGCGGACGAGGGGCGGGCGGGAGGCAGGGAGGGACCTAGCGCTGAAGCTGACGGCAGCGCGGCTGGGGTCGTGCGCCGTGCGGTCGGCGAGACCGCGAGAGCGGCGGCGACTCGGGGTGCCACCGGTTCCTCCGGGGCCACTCGGTTCACCCGGGCCTGGACCCTGTCGGGGTGGTGGGTGTGCCGGTCGGCCAGCTCGCCGCGCATGGACCGAATTTCGAGCGCGTAGGAGTCGAGCTTCTTGGCGATGTACCGCAGCCGGTTCGCGTAGTGGGGATCGGCGGGTTCGCCCAGGCCCTCCCACCAGTCGGCCGTCGTGTTGAGGGACTCGACGACGCGTTGGAGAACGCCGTCACCGGGCGCGGCCAGCTCGCTCAGTGCGGCGACTGCCTCGCTCGTATGTGCCGCCGACTGGATGGACTGGGTCAAGTGGCCGAGCCGGTCGCCGACGCTGCGCTCGTGATCGCCAGGGGGCGGCAGACTGGGGTCGAGCAGGTCGGGATCGCACGAGACGTCGAAGCCCTCGGCCTGAAGCATGTCGAAGGCCCGGGTCACCATCTGTCGCTGCTTGACCAGTTCGGTCATGGCGGAGGGCAGTCGGTGGAAGCGCTCGCGGAACAGCACGACGGGGATGAAGCCCGCGCGGTGGAGCACCGCGTCGGCAGCGCTCTCCTGGGTGAGTCGCCGCGATACCGGTCGGGGCGGTAGGCCGAGTTGGTCCAGGCGCGCGTCGATGGCGGCGAGCAGGCAGGGGACGCTGCCGCCGTACCGGGCGTGAGGGCCGTCGGGCTCGGAGTCGTAAATCACTTCGTGGAGCGTTGAGTCGTCGGGATGCCCGCGCGTCACCAGCCAGCTCTCCGGATACCCGGGCGGGTGGCCGGTGGGCGGTTCCTGGGGCGGAGAGATGATCAGGGCGCTGCCGTCGGGGAGTTCGGCGTGGACGATGTAGTCACCGAGGCCGTACTCGACGGTGCAGGCCAGGCCGCGCTGCCGAAGTGGCGTGGTCAAGTGGCTGTACTGGTGCTCACGCTCCGACGTTCCAGCGGCGGCTTCCTTGATGAGGGGTTCGCTGGTGCGCGCTGTGATGCGTGTGCCCTCGCGTTGGAGGGTGACCAGGGTCTGATCGGGGCGCATGTGGGCTTCTCCGTGGCCGGCCGTCCCCAGCGGTCGACGGCGGGAAGCCGCCGCAGCCGGGCAGGGGGCTGGTAGGGGTAGTGGGGTTCGTCGAGGATCCGGTGATCGGGCGGTTTGGCCTCGCCGGAAGTCGGTGCTAGAGGCGTCAGCGCGAGCGGCGCGCGGCAGGGGTATCCGACGCCGCCGAGACGGGCGGCGAAGGGGGAGAGGCACCGCGTTGGCCGGAGGCGGATCGGGCCAGGGCTGCCTGGACACGCCCGGTGTGCCCAGGCTGGTCGACGCCGATCCGGTCGGTCAGGTGATCGGCAGCCCTGGCCAACGCCGCTCCGCTGTGGCTGAGTTCGTCGGCGTAGTGCCAGCCTTCGGAGTTGCGGATCTCGCGGGCTCGTTCCTCGTAGAGTTTCCGCGACCCGGGCATGGAGCCCTCCATGAGCGCGATGACCTGATCCCACTCGCGGTGGATCTCGCCCGCCCGCGCCAGTACGGAGTCGATCCCCCGCACACGCAGCAGGTCGGTGCTGATCGGGCCGTCAAGGTAGTCGGCCTGTTGTGCGGTTGCCCGTACACCGGCGAGGACTTCGGGGCCGTGGACCAGAAAGGTCTCGACGTGCTCCCAGGCGGCGGCGTCCCGGGCCACCTTGCCGTCGGCGTACCCGGTTTCGTCGACGGGCCAGCCGTCTTCGGCGCAGTGCGAGTCCGAGACGGCATCCCATCGGTCCGACGCCTGCCTGATGCCGTCAGCGGCGGAGGCCAGGGCCTGGACGCGCACCCGCCATGCCGCCTGTTCGCTGGTGTCCGGCTGGCTGTCAGGGGAGGTGGGGGAGTCGGGAGAGGTGGGCATGGTTGTTCCTCGTTCCTGTACGGTGCCTCACCGCGAACGCGGCAGCGAGCGCGCGGCGGGTGGTGAGACGGGAGCCGGAGCGTCGCTCTGCTGGCCGGGGGAAGTTCCCCGGGCCGACGCTGCCGGCGAGAGGCGGGCCGCTGCTGCGGCTCGGTGCGACCGGGAGCAGATCTCGTGGTCGACGTTCTCCGTGACGAGATGCAGCTCCTCGCCGAGGTCGGTCAGCCGGGAGGCGATGGCGCCCAATTCAGACGCGCTGCTTCGGGCGCCGTGGGCGCGACACCACTCGGAGGCGGTTTCGAGCATCTGGTGCAGGTGGGCCACCGCGCCGAAGTCCTTCGTGACGGCCTCGTGGAACAGGTCGGTGAACTCCTCGGTTCGGGCTGCGGCGAGGCGGTCGTTCCAGTCCACGGTCGGTGAGACGCCGCCCGGACTCGCGGCCGGGCCTTGGCCGCCCTCGTGGACCCGGTGTGCTGGTCGAGGTACGGTTGATGGCGTGACCCAACGCCTGTAAGTGGTAGAGAAGTTGGGCTAAGCCGACATGCGGGCGTCGGTGTCGAACAGCTCGCGCTCGGCCGGATGCAGGATGTGCTGGGTGATGAAGCTCCGGCCTGCGACTTTCCACAGGCCTCGGCCCTTGGTCAGGGCGGACACGGCCTGGGTTTCGACACCGGTCAGGCCGAGCAGCGACGCGGCGGCGGCGAGCTGGTCGGGCTCCTGGCGGTAGATGATGCGGGTGGAGCAGTCGGCGAGGAGGCCCTCGGCCAGTACCCGGCCGCGCGAGCCGGCGTCGCCCGCGCTCAGCAGATCGCTGAGGCGGTGGATGACCATCAGGTTCGCGATGCCGAGACCGCGGCTGAGCTTCCACTGGCTCTGCATGCGCTCCAGGAGGCCGACGTGCCTCATCACACGCCATGCCTCGTCGTAGATCACCCAACGTCGGCCGCCGTCCGGGTCGGCGAGCGCGGACTCCATCCAGGCGCTCGCGCAGGTCATCGCGAGGACCAGGGCGGTGTCGTCGCCCGAGCCGCCGAGCCGGGAGAGGTCGATCGACAACATCGGGGTGGTCGGGTCGAAGGCCACGGTCGAGGGCGCGTCGAACATGCCGCTCAAGTCGCCGTGGACCAGACGGCGCAGGGCATGCGCGAGGTCCTGCGCGGCGGGCCCCATGTGCCCGGCCTGGTCGCCGAGTGCCCGGTCGAGGCGTTCGGGCGAGCCGAGGGTGTGCGCGATTTCGCCGAGCAGGGGCACGGTGCCGCCGGCCTTGGCTTCGGCGACGACCAGGTCCAGCGCGAGATCGAGGGCTGTGTGCTCCATCGGCTGGAGATCGCGCTTCAGCACGGTGCGCGCGAGGCCGGCCAGGAGCAGGAGGCGGCGCTTGCGGACCTCGGTCGACCAGTCGTCCTCGCTCACCGAGGCGGGCCGGGCCGGAGCATCCAACGGGTTCAGCCTGCCCGGGAGCCCCGGTCCCAGGGCGATGCTGTAGCCGCCGAGAGCCTGCGCGACGGCCGTCCACTCCCCTTTGGGGTCGCAGGGCACGTAGACCCGGTAGCTGTGGGCAATCGCCCTGGTGGCGATGGACTTGGCCAGTGCTGACTTGCCCATGCCGATGATGCCGGCCAGGACCGCGTTGGGGTTGGTGAAGCCTTCGATCCGGCCGCTGCTGTACAGCGAGAACGGGTCGTCGCAGAACGCGGCCTCCGCGTGGACATCGCGGCCGATGAAGATGCCCTCCGCGCCCAGTCCGCCTTCCGCGAGGAAGGGGTAGGCGCCGCTGACGGTGGCGGTGGTCATCCGGTGGGCGGGCAGGCTGAGCTTGCCGCCGCGTGCCGAGGAGGAGCCGGGGCGTCCGGACGGGGGATAGGTCGGCCGCAGCTTCGGGTCGAGGGTCTCCTCGTCACTTCGCTTGGGCGGGGCTCCGGCGAGGCGGGCCTGGTGGCGGGCCTCGGCGAAACCGGCGCGGGCGGCTCGCTGCTCGGTGCGCGATGCCTTGCGGGGGACGAACAGGTGGGAGGCGCTGGCGCGGGTGCGGGGCATGAACGGTTCTCCAGACGAGCGGTGGGGTCAGTGGCGGACGAGGCCGGTGAACGGCGCGTGGAGGTCGGCCGGGGTGGTGCGGCGGCGGACCAGGTGCGCGGTGCGCTGGTGGCGCTGGCAGATGGTCAGCTCCGGTGAGCCTTCCGGCAGGCCGGCCTGACACGTCTCACGGTCGGGAACCTCGCCGGAGCCCGTCCGAGGTGCCGCGTGGTAAGCGGCGTGGACGTGGTCGGCGGCCTGCCAGATTCGGGTGCGGGCGGCGCGGAGGTGGTCGCCCTCGATCGGTACGAGCCGGCCTGTGCGGGCGGCGTGGGCGTCGAGCAGGCCGTGCAGCGAGACGAGGTGGGCGTGCAGGGCGTCCAGCTCGGCGCGGGTGGTGACGAGCGGACCGCCTGGCACGTTGAGCGCACGGTGGAAGTCGAGCGCGGCGGTGGCGAAGGGCACGAAGTCCTGCGCGGTCGGGCTGGCGGTGCGGGACATGGGGGTGCTCTTTCGGAAGGGAGGAAGGTCGGCATCAGGCGGCGAGGGCCAGCGGCATGGCGGCGGCGGTGAACGCTTCGGCCTGCTGCCAGGTGAGTGGCCGGAGGTCGAGCTGGGCGCCGACCGCCGCGGTCTCCACGACCGCGCACGCGGACCGCAGCTCCTCCTCGGAGTCGGCCGAGACGGTCAGTAGGCCGGTCAGGGCGACATCCGCGTGGCCCGCGATGAGCTGGCGCTCACGGGACTTGATGTCCTGGTACTCGATTGAGTCCGCTTCGGAGTCGACCTGGCCGCGCCTGGCGCGCTCAGAGGCGTCTGCGATGACCGAAGCCTTCTTGCGCTGGACATCGCGCAGTGCGGCGTCCAGCCCCTTCGGCTCGTAGGACAGCGACAGAGTGCGCCGCACCCCGGCGGTAAACAGGAGCTGGTGCAGGAAGCCCGCCGACGTCTCGGTGCGGGGCCAGTTCTCCACCCAGTACGTGCAGTGGACGGCGGAGTCGGTCGCGATGTGGTCCGACTTCTCGACGACCACGACGGGGCCGGCAGCGGCCGGGTCAGCCTCGGGGCGCCCGGAGGAGGACCAACGGTCCAGTGCGGCAAGGGCCTTGGGGTCGTACGCCGTTCGCACGACTGCCGCGATCTCGTGGGCGGTGAGCCAGCCGGAGGGGTTGAGCCCGGCGGTGCGCGCGGCCTGGTCGAAGGTCGAGGTCAGCTGCGCCAGGACGCTGAAGGACCCGGTCAGGCCGCCTCCGGCCTGGTTGATCAGACGTCGCGCGGCCTTGGCGTCCAGCGACACCGCGACGTACGCCTCGTGCGGCGCCGCCGCCGGGCCCGCGCTCTGGATCAGCTCGCTGTAGATCGCGCCGGCTACCGGGGCGTCGGGCTGGCCGTGCTCCTCCCAGTACCGGCGCAGGGCGTCGCCGGAGTCCGGGACGGTGCGCTCGATCACCTGGATCCGGGCGACCTGACCGGTGCGGGCCAGTGCGGCGAGGGCACGCCCCCAGCCGTTGACGTTGGCGTTCTGGGTGCCCGGGTCGAGCAGCGCGTATGCGCGGGAGGACACCTTGGCGACGGCGGTCAGCGTGCCGGTGTGGGGGTTGTGGACGGCGCCGTACCGGCGGTCGGGTGCGGTGACCACGCGCAGGCTGGCTGCGGTACCGGGCAGGTGGAGGAGTCCTTCGCGGACCGGGCGGCGGGAGGGCCGGGCGAGCCAGATCAGCTGGCCCCGCATCCGGCGGAGCACGTACCGGGTGACGATCGGAGCCCAGTCGGCCAGGGCCCGGCCTCGGTGGCGGACGAAGACGAGCGCCGCGATGGCGGCCCACAGCGGGATGAGTTCGAGAGCGCCGACCACGCCGCGGGCGAGGATCACGGCGAGCAGGAGCAGGCCAGTGAGGCTCACGACGATCAGTTGCGGGGCGGTCAGGCCGAGCAGGATGCCGCGCCTGCTGCGGTGCGGGAACTTCACGGTGGCTGTGGCGGCTGCGGCCTGGGGGTTGTCAGACATGGCGGTTCCAGACAGTGGGAGCGGGCGGGAAGAGGCGGAAGACGCGACGCTCTTCTGGAGGTCATGGCGGGACTCCGTTTCGGGTGGTCGGGGGAACGGGGCGGGCTGGCGGGATGCAGCCCGCCCCCGGGGTGGTGGGTGGGTCAGGACCCGGACGGCGGCTGGTTGGGGTGGACCCAACTCGTCGGAGTCGGGGAGCCGGTCGCCGACGGGCCGGTGGAGGGCGGCGGCGGTACGGCGGGACCGCTGGGCGACACGGCACCTGCGCGGGTCAAGCTGCCACCTGGAGCCGAAGCGCCGGCGCGCTGGGCCGCGGAGGGAGAACCGCCCTCGGAGCCCCCTGCTTCGGTGTCGGCAGGCCGTGTGATCAGCGCGGGGATGCCGGGGCGCTGGATCAGGGCGTGGCCCTTGTCACCGGAGGCGTTCGGGTCCTCGCCGTACCGGAAGCGGGTCTGAGGCTTCGGGGGTCCGGCGTCGATGCCCTCCTTGCTCAGGTTGCCGCCGGTGGGGTTGATGCCGGAGGCGACACCGTCGCTGCCCGCGCCGGGGACCCCGCTCGGCCCCTGCGGAGCAGGAGTGCCGGTGCTGGCCTGCATCGCGAGGCTGCCCGCAGTCTTCGCGGCCCCCGCAGCGACCGCCATGCCGGCGACGCCGGTACGGTGCAGGTCGTCGTGGCCGCCGCCGTCACTCGCCCAGTGGACGAACTTGTAGGTGGCGTAAGGGCAGAGCAGGACCAGGACCATCACGACGATGCCGGCCATCGCGTCGGACAGGGCGGCCAGTCCATCCTTGGCATCCGACTTGCCCATCGCCGAGACGCCGATCAGGAAGACCACGGTCATCAGCAGTTTCGACACGACGAGCGTGGCGGTGGCCTCGATCCAGCCCCGCCGCCAGCGTTTGGCGACCTCCCAGCCGCCGCCGGATCCGGCGAAGACCGCGAGAGCGACCATGATCAGGACGCCGACCTTGCGGGCGACCATCACGCCCCAGTACATGAACGCGCCGATCGCGCAGCCGAAGGCGACCAGGGCTGGGACTGTCCAGCCGAGGCCGTACATCGCCCCCAGGTTGTTGACCTTGATGACGCGGCGGATCGCGTCGTCCACTGAGCTGTTGGCTGCTTGGAACAGGCCGTCGGACAGAGCGTCGACCACGGTGATGGCGACGGAGGTGAAGGCGACGGCGCAGAAGGAGAAGAGGACGCCGGTCATGGTGCCGATCGCGGCTTGGGCGAGGGCGCGTTCGTCCCGTCGCCAGGCCGCGAACATCAACTGGATGCAGAACGTGCCGACGGTCAAGGCGAGTCCGATGGGCAACAGCAGCTCGTAGTTGTCCCGGAACCAACCGGCGTTGAGATCGATGGCGGTGGTTTCGTTGACGGCCTTGGCGGCGAGATCAGCTGCGCTGGCGGCCAGCTCACCCGCTGACTTCGCGATCCACGCCCCGATGCCGTCGGTGACGGTCCCGGCGGGGTTGGTGGCGAAGTCGACGGTGTCGCAGACAGTGCCCATCAGCGGAAGGTCGCAGACTCCCATGGCGGTACCTCCTTTCTGGGGTGTGGGTCAGGGCGCGACGGCCGGCAGGACGCCGGCCAGGGCGCAGGGCTGGGAGGGGCGGCACTGGACCGCGAGGGTGGTGACGCGGTTCTCGGCGCCGCCGTGCGGCGAGCCTTTCCAGGCGATCGACTGTTTGCCGGAGACCGTCACGGCGTAGACGTACGCGGTAGTGATCGCCCCGGGGTCCGCCTGCAGGGCCTGGGTGAACGAGTCGGGGAAGTGGGCTTCGTTCACCGTGGCGGTGGCGAACTGGCCGTTGGCGGCCATTTCCTTCCACAGCACGGGCGAGGGGACGAGTGCGTCGACCGAGGCGGCGTCGGCGTACTTGGTCTTGCTGGTCAGCCACTTGTGCAGGGCGGCCAGCAGCTCATGCTGGGAGTAGGCGCGGGTGTCGTAGGACCACAGCGCTGCGGCTGCCGCCTTCCCGAAGGTGATCGGGTCGTGCGTGGACGGGGGAACGGGCAGGGCGCTGTGGCTCCCGTGCGGTGGTGATGAGGCGGAAGCGGAAGCGGTCGGGGAGGAGGGGGAAGCCGAACTCGCCTGCGGTGCAGGAGCCTTGGAGGGGGTCCTGCCGTCGCGGGTGAGGTAGGCGGCCAGGCCGGCGAGGGCGACGAGCACCACCAGGACAGCGGTGCCGAGCAGCGCCCGGCGGCGCACGCGCGATGCGCCGCCGGGGTTCGTGGAGCGAGGAGACATCAGTGGACCTGCGTCCCCAGCGTGCTGAAGAACGCCACCACACCATTCGCGGCACCCAGCAGGAGGGCCGCGCTGGCGCTGACCAGCACGCCCTTCTTGCCGCTGGCCTCGGCCTGGTGACCGCCGGAGTGGTGACCCCAGGCCCACACGCCGGCGCTGACGGCGAGCGCGCCGACCACGGCGATGATCCCGAAGAGGTTGATCGAGCCCATCACCTGCTTGAGAACCGAGAGACCCGGCAGCCCGCCCTCGTTCGGTTTGATTCCGGGGTCGTAGGCAAGCTGGACGACCTTGTCGGCGAGGTACATTTTTGTGAACTCCAGTTCGATTCAATGCATGCCAAAGCCCGAGGGGGCGAAGCGGCAGTGCAGGAAGGGGGAGGGAGAGAAGCGCCGGTCAGACGACTCGGCGGGCCGCGAGAATCTGCGGCTTCCAGGACGCGAGGGTCGCGAGGCGGACCACGTCGCCGGTGTGCGGGGCGTGCACGATCAAGCCCTGGCCGACGACCATCCCGACGTGTTCCGGGACTTCGGCAGTCCCGTCGGTGAAGACGAGGTCACCAGGCTGGAGAGCGTCAACCGATACCGGCTTGCCCTCCTTGACCTGCGTGTACGTCGTCCGCGTGAGGGTGACCCCGGCTGCCTTGTACGACTGCTGCATCAACGAGGAGCAGTCGCAGCGGCCCATGGGGTCGGGCCCGTGGGAGTCGGTACAGCTCCCGCCCCACTGGTACGGGGTGTCGAGCTGGCCGAGCGCCCAGCGGATTGCCGTCTGGACCTTGGGCGGAGCGTCTGCCGGGATCTTGTATCCGGCCGGCAATGCGCCGGGCGGGATGGTTCCGAGGTCGGTTCCGTCCCCGCCGCTCGTACAGCCGCCCGCGGTACTCGTCGGAGAACTGCCCGTGCTGGCCGAGCCGGACGCCGATGGGCTCGGCGACGTGCCCCCGGCCTTCGACAGCAACGGCTCGATCGCCTGCTGCAAGGCGGTGGCCAAAGGCTCCCACTTCGCGTAAGCCTCGGGGAAGCCGGACTTCTGCACCGCCTGGGCGGCCTGGGTGACGGACAGGGACTGCCAGCCCGAGACCTTCTCCAGCGCCTCGTAGAACCTCGTCGAGGCGTGCACCGGGTCGAGGATCTCGTTCGCGGTGCCCCATCCCTGCGACGGTCGCTGCTGGAACAACCCAAGGCTGTCGCGGTCGCCGTAATTCAGGTTTCGCAGGCCGCTCTCCTGCAGGGCTGTCGCCAGGGCCACGATCTGCCCCCGGACCGGGATGTTCATCGCGACACCGGTGGCCTGGATGGTCTTGGCGTTGGGCACCTGCTCGGCCGGGTCGTCCAGGCCCGGCACGGAGACCGTCCCCTTGCCGCCGCCGTCCAGGATCGCCTTCACCTGAGCGGCAACGGCTGAGGTATCCACAGCCTGTGTACCGCCGGTCGAGCAGGAGGCCGAGGCACTCCCGGCCCCGATGGCGAGGATCGGAACGGCCAGCAGCAGCGGACCGGAGGCGAAGAGACCGACGACGGCTCCGGTGGTCTTCTTCATCGCCGCCGCTGTTCGCCGGGGCGGACAGCCCGGCCGGGCAACGGGGTTGGGTCAGGGCGTGGGCGTATCAGGGCGTGCTGCATCGCAGCGGCTCCTCGGGTTCGTAGGAGGCGCGGTGCCGACTTCTCGTGCAAAGCCGTCGGCACCGCGCCGATGTGAATCCGCCTCTCAGGGCGGGCCCGTGTCAGGGGAGTTGGTAGCTCCCGGACGCCGGTCTCAGGTCATGCGCGGCAGTCGGCCGCGCTCGTAATCTCAGGCGGTGCACCGGGTCTCCTCACGGCTTCGAGAACGGGGGCAACGTGCCTTCCGGGTCGCGCTTTTGGACGCGGCAACACGGATCAGCACAGGCCAGCTGGGGTGGAGACGGGCTCCGCCTCGGTGACACGGCGAGACAGTAGACCGGGATTCCGGCCGCACCAAACGACTGCCGAACCCGGGCCCGAAGCACGGCGCAGGCTCGCTAGGTGCGGCCGGAAATCGCGGCTAACCTCCGGCGCAACCCCACTCCGAACGGCCGCTGTTGGCCGCCGTCCGAAGCTGGCCCAGCCCCGTCGTGTCCTGAAAGAGGCCCCGCACATGAGCTACACGCTGCACCGAGGCGACGCCCTCACCGTGCTGAAGACCCTCCCGGACGAGAGCGTCAACGCCGTCATCACCGACCCCCCGTACAACTCCGGCGGACGCACCAGCTCGGACCGCACCGGCCGCACCGCCCGCGCCAAGTACGTCACGGCCGGATCGGCGCACGACCTGCAGAACTTCCCCGGAGAGAACCGCGACCAGCGAAGCTATCGAAGCTGGCTGACCGCGCTGCTCACCGAGGCGTACCGGGCCGCGACCGAGCACTCCGTCGCCATGGTGTTCTCCGACTGGCGCCAGGAGCCGACCACCAGCGACGCCCTGCAGATGGCGGGCTGGACCTGGAGCGGCACGATCCCCTGGATCAAGCCCGCCAGCCGGCCCCGCAAGGGCGGGCCGAAGCAGGACTCGGAGTTCATCATCTGGGGCGTCAAGGGCTCTCTCGACAACGCCCGCGACCTCTACCTGCCGGGTCACTACATCGCCTCCCAGCCCCGTAAGGGCCGGGTCCACATTACCCAGAAGCCGGTCGAGGTCATGCAGCAGCTCGTCCAGGTCTGCCCCGAGGGCGGCACCGTGCTCGACCCGTTTACCGGCAGCGGCTCCACGGGGGTCGCGGCCCTGCGCGAGGGACGCCGCTTCGTGGGCGTCGAGCTGTCCGCGCACTACGCCGACGTCGCCGAGCAGCGGCTGCGCGCCGAACTGACGAAGGGCGACTTCGACTTGGCCGGACCGGGAGCGTGATCATGAGAGCGAAGAGCCAGGGGCCGGCGGGCCGCAGACGCCGAAGGGCGGCTGAAGCATCGACGATACGCCAGCCGCCCTTCTCGTTTCGTCGGGCCGCACTACCTTCTTGATCGGGCTGATCGAGCCATTCGTAGGGTTGGGTCACACAGGGGCGCTGGGCGTGGCTTTCAGGCCGCTGCCGCTCAGCGCCCCACGACGACTCGGCCGCCGATTAGGAAGTGCGAACACGTCGCTGTGTAGAGCAATGCCGACGAGGTCGTCCGTGGCACGAAGAGTACGAACACGCGTGTCAGGAGCGCGACGAGCCGGAGATGGGCGGGGATCGACGTCGGCAAGGGCCACCATCACGGCCTTGCCCTGGACGTGGACGGCAAGACATTACTGTCGCGGCGGGTCGCCAATTAGGAACCCGAGCTGCTGCTGGCCTTGCTGGTCAGCCACGGCCAAAAGGTCCTCAACATGCCCGGCCGACTGGTGAACCGGGCGTCCGACGGCTACCGCGGCGAGGGCAAGTCCGCCGCCGTCGATGCGTACGTGATCGCCGACCAGGCCAGGAGGCGCCGAGACCTGCTGCCCATCCGCCCCGGCGACGAGGCAGCGGGGCCCCTCGCGCTCCTCGTCCTGGATCGCCACGCGTCGACTGATGGATAGACAGGGTCAGCAGTCGAACAATGTCAGCTGGTCGGCTGTCTCGACGGCGTCGGTCTCCTCCTCCAGGCCGGCTGCCACGCTGTTGACGGGGTCGGAATCCGCGACCGGGTCCATGACCTCCGGTGCGTCCGAAGGAGTTTCAGCTGCGGCCCGGTGCGGCAGTACGTAGTCCTGACCGAGACCTGCAAGGTGTAGCGGGAGCGGCAGTGAGAGTGCTTCCGGGTAGTCCGGCGGCTGGCGCAGCAGGTGGACCGCGGAGGCGAGGGCCTGTGGATCGTCGCCAGCTTCCGGGTGGCAGCCGAGAACCGAGATCTCCAAAAGATCGGGGGTCCAACCGACCATGCCGGTGTCGATGGTGAGTTCGCCTTTACGTTTACCCATCCGGATAGGGCGGGGCGCAAGTTTGTCGGCTTCGACGGCGGAGGACTTGAACTGCACCGGCTTGGAGTTGGCCGAGTGAAAGACCCTGCCATCGGGTTCGCTTCCTGCGGGGCGCCACAGACCTGCCGCGATGCCATTCGCTCCGTCGCCCGGATTTACGCCCCACCACTGCGGGGTTTCGCGTCCTCGCCCGGTACGGACCCGGACCAGGCGCAGATCGGGATCGAGGCGCCGGGAATCCGCCTCACCGTCCCGCATGCGATCGGATTCGGTACGGCCGTCCTGGAGCCACGTCCAGTGAGAGCGGGCGTTCTGGGCTTCGACCAGGAGGAGTGTGGGTTCATGCCGGAGCGAGGCACGGATCCGGTGCAGCCATTCCTCTGCGCGCCGACGTTGCTCCGCACGGTCTGAGTGCCAGCTTCGGCGCCGGGGAATCTTTTCCCCCGTACGCGGCGCGGGCAGCGGGGGTCGAACCTCGGCGAGCCGGGTGAGCCTGATCAGCATGGTCGGGTACGGGACCCAGGCGCCCACACCGTCGTCCGCGTCCGGATCCCACCCCTGAATCCTGGACATACCGTCACCCTCGGGAGTGACCAGGACCCCTACCGGAACATCCGTGGCCCACCGGTTCCGGCTGGTGCGGTTCCTGCGGACCATCCACACGGCCGCATGGCGCAGTCCGTCAGGTAGGCCGCTGTCGATCCCGAGCTCGGGGTACACCCGCGCGCCGAGCTGGCGCAGTCCGTCGTCCCAGGCCATGCGGGCACGGTGATGCTGATTGCCGACGGTGTTGTAGCCCTTGACCTTCTTGGGGACAGCGAGGAACTGGGAGACGAGGCCCGCGTCAGCGAATCCAAGCCGGAGAGCGAACTTCGAGTCGTGGTCGGTACTCGCGAAGTCGCCAGGCCGGTCGATCTCCACCAGCGCGAGAGCCGGCGGGGTGCTCCGCTCAGATTCACGGTCCTCGCTGGCCCGGAGCCAGCTGGCTGTCTCCTTACGGCGGGAATGCAGGGCCGCCGACACGACGGCTTCCGTTCGGCGGCCCTCCGCGGGGAGCTCCAGGCCGTCGGTGAGCGCCACCGTGCTTCCGTCGGCACGACAGTGGACAGGGCGGAAACAGTTCAGCCGAACAACGAGTTCGGGTGTGCTCCACTTCAGGGCGACGGGCCGGTCGGCACGGGCGTCGCGATGGGCTGTCTCGTCAGTTCCGGCCGCGATGGCGGCGGCGTCCGCATCCACGGGCCCGGGCAGACCGAGCAGTTCCACAAGTGCGGTGATCGCAGTCTGCCGCATCCCGGCGTTCTGCCACACCAGCTGGAGTTCGAGGATGGGCCGGCCACCGTCGACGGGACCGCCGTACGCGGAGACCGCGAGAGCGGTGGCACGCCTCCGCTCGGACGTCCTGCGTGCTTCCTCCGCCTCCTTCTCGTCCGGCTTCACGTTCGTCGGCGGGGCGTTGAGGGGGCGCTTGCCCGTCAGGCCGACCCGCTGGTGGGGCGGGGCGGTGCGTAGCTCTCCGGGCACTGCCTGCCCGGCCCATTCGGTGAGCCGGGAGACCTGGTCCGGCATCAGGCCGGGGCCGACCTCATGGCGCCCCATCGCGGTGCGGAAGACGATGCCGGCGCGCGCCCCGTCGGCGAGCCATTTCTCGGGGTCTGTGAGCAGGTCTTCGGCTCCGGGCAGCTGTTCGCCAAGGACGACTCCGCCGAGAAGTCTGGCCGGTCCGCCGTGGGCCCAGCGGTCGCTGAAGGTTCCCGTGTCGCGGTCGCGGTACCGCTCCAGCTGGGCGACGGCGAACCTTTCGCTGAGCGGTACGCCGGGCAGAACCGGGACCCTGGGGCGCAGCAGGACGGAAGTGCGGCTGCCGTAGGGGAGCCTCAGGCGACCGCCCGCAGGGCTCACCCGTGTCGCCCAGCGACGGATGCTCCAGTGCAAGTGGTAGCGGGGAAGCGGGTCGAAGGGCACGGTGTGCAAGGTGATGTTGAGGATGATCGAGAACCACCAGACGCCCTTGGAGCCGCCCGCATCGTGCGGAAGCGGCTGCGAGACGAGTTCGGCGCCCTTGTCACGGGGGCCGCGTGGCATGGCCCGGAAATGGAGGGAGCCTCCTTCGAATGGGTAAGGGCCGAGGTCGAGGATGCGTCGGGCCAGCCAGTCCGGAGTGAGCGTGAACTGGTGTCCGCCGGGGGCGGCGGTGCCTCCGTCGGTACGGTCGCATGCGACGAGTTCACGCTCGACCGCTTCCCACTGCGGAGTGTGTGCGGCGAGCTCGGCACGTGTCTGACGGAGCAGGCCGCGGTGCTCCGGCTCGGGACGGAGGTCGCGCAACCAGTGTGCGATGAGGGTCGCGAGGACCTCGGGCGGCAGCGGGTCCGGGATGTCGGCGTCTGCGTACAGCCAGCGCGCGGGATCGCCCTCGGTGCGTGCTCCGAATGGGCGAGGCATGACCAGGACGTCGGGTGCGTAAGCCTGGATCGCCTGCTCCAGGGCCCGGGTGGGTGCGGTGCGCCAGGGCTCCGCGTCCTCGTCACGGCCGGCGTTGCAGAGTTCGAGGACGCAGTCGCGCCACTGTTCGGGAAAGGCCAGAGCCCGGTAGCGGCCGATGACGGAGGCGTCCCAGCCGCCCGGGAGCCAAGATGCGGTACAGACGTTCTGGTAGTTCACGGGCATGTCGTGGGTCTTCCCTCGGCGTCTGAGCGGTACTGGATGGCATCGGAGAGATGCCGGAGCGGAATGTCGGGCCGGGTGCCGCGCCTCTGCGCCGTGCAAGCCGTCGTAGGGCCAGCGCGTGCACCCTCAGGGAGCAGGGTTGAGGTGGTCGATCCGTCCGAGTGCGCTGTACAGGGGGCTGTAGAGGAGACGGGCCACCGCCGGGTCGGCAGGATCTGCAAAGCCCGGGCCGGAGTTCAGAAGATGCGCAGGAGCGAAGTAGGGGTCGAGTACGGCCCGCAGGGCGTGCAGGAGCCCGGCGTCAAGCCGCCGGCTCCCGGTCGGCCGGGCAGCGGGGGCGGAGGCCCAGGCGGCTGCCGGTGCGAAGGCAGCGTCGACGAAGAGCACCCGGGCAGGCACTCCGCCACGTACGAGACGGCCGATGACCTGCCACATTGTGACCAGTTGGTCCCAGGCAAAGGCGCGCTTCTCCCAGGGCCGGAGTGCGGAGTAGGCGTAGCGGCGGGAGAGCAGTCGGCGCCATTCCTTCCGGGCTTCCTGACGCAATGCGTGGCCCGCCCTGTCAAGGCTCTCAGCCTTGCGCACCAGGTCGGTGAAGGTGGCGGGACCGTCTCGGTCGTCGTCCCGCGACTGGTCTCGGACGAACCGGCTAATCCAGTCGTTGAGGGCGTGGACGGAGAGGGAGAGATCGTCGGGGCGGGGGTGCGGACGGGCGAGGAAAACGGCGGTACCGAAGGCCGCCCTGCCCTGCGAGTTGAGGATGTTGTGGCCGCGTTCCACGGCCATCAGCGGGGCGACGAGGATCTCAGCTTCGGGATCCTCGGCGAAGGTGGCGAGGTCGCCCCGGCGGAGGCTGGCCAAGAGGTCTGGGCCATCCACACCGGGCAGGTGCCCCAGGTCGGCGTCGTCCGGTACGAGGACACGAACCCGGCCCTTCCACCGCTCCGAGCGCTGACCTTCGACGGTCGCGGCCACGGCGTACGCTTCACGGTAACTGCCCACCAGGAGCAGGACACGCCGACGGTGGTCGTCGGGAATGCGGGCGAGTTCCTGATCGAGGACGCTACCCGCACCGCCGGCTCCGGGCCTGGCCAACCGCTCGGCCATGGCTCTGGCCTGAGGGATGCGTGCTTCGAGGGCGGTGCCGGAGAGCCGCATAGGTTCTCCGGCAGCGTCATAGAGGAAGTGCGTGGCGAACCGGGTCTGGCCGACACCCTCCAGGGATGCCTCCGACGGCATGAGGACCGCTCCGACGGGGGCCAGGATGTGGGCTCGTGTGGACTCCCCTGCCCAGCTGGTCCCCGACATGAGCACGACGTTGGGGCCAGGGCGCCCGGTCTCGCAGTCCTCGCCGAGGCTGGTCAGAGAGAGCAGGAGTTCACGGCCGACGCCCGCGCAGCGGAAAAAGCGCAGCGTACCGGTGGTACGGCCCACTTCATCGTACGTGTCCTCGTGCGGTTGGTACTGGTAGCCCAGGACGTTGCCCATGGGGGCCTCGGGGATGAGCGGTGCGTAGTCGAGAGGCGCGCGGCGGGCCAGCTCCTTCCCCTGCCGGTCGAGGCGGAGGACCGCCTCCACCATGGGCCAGAGAAAGGTGAGCCGGTCCAGTCGCTGGTGGAGTACGGAGAGGAGGAGAACGAACTCCAGTCGGTCGCAGGTGGTGTTCCGCCATTCCTCACGCCGGTCCGGGGTCATCTCCGTCAAGATGGGCGTGCTCTGAAGAAGCTCATCGAGCAGGGTGTCGATCCGGTCCCGGGCCGCCGTCGGAGACAGGGTGTGCATCAGGTCCTTCGCGGCATCGGACAGGCGTGTGGCGAGAGGATTCTCGAAGTCCCCGTCGCCCAGCGGATCGTCCCGGAATTCGTCCAGTACCGCGGTGATCGCGGCTCGCCGAGGGTCGACAGCGGTCGTCGTCGCCGCAATGTCCTCCACTCCGTCGGGATCGTCCTCGTACCCCTCATACAGATTGCGCTCGTCTTCGGTAGACGGCTCGGCCGACTCAGGACGACCTGATTCACGAGTCAGCACGAACCATTCCGCGATCAGCTTCTCCTGAAGGGCCCAGGGGCTGAAGTACTCCTGGTCTACCCACTCGCGCAGATCGGTGTCGGAGATGAGGCGCTGGAAGATCCGGTCGGCGGCGATGGCGACGACGGAAAGGGCCGCGTTCCACTGCTCCACGTCCCGATCGGCGAGCAGTAGCCTGCCGCGCCTGCTCAGTTCCTCGATCTTGTGGGTGTGCAGCTGGTCGAGCCATGATTCGGTGCCCGGTTTCACCAGAGTGGCGGAGGGGGCGAAGAGTTCGTCGAAGCGCATCTGTACGGAGTCGGCCTCGTCGACGAAGACCAGGTTGCTGCGCCGACAGGCGAGTTCCAGCTGGCGGAGCCGCTCGTCGTTGAGGTGGGAGGCGACCGGGCTCTGCACCAGGCTTGAGGGGTTGGCGACCCAGATCAGGGCATCGACCTGATGGCGGGCGGCCCGGTGCCGGGGGCATCGTGACCACAGGGGGCAGCCGTGTGGGGTGGCAGTGGCGTCGCCGGCCCGGTCCGGCCCCGCCGGTCGGCGTCGCCGGACCGGCTGTGTCCGTAAGGGGCGCCATGGCTCCGGCAGGGTGGTTTCCGGCTCTTCTCCCGCCTCGGGGTCTTGCTTCTCCTTCTCCGGGTGGAGGCGGGTACAGGGAGCGTCGGCATAGGCGAGGGGCTCGATCGCCTCGGTGCCGCGTAGGGCGTCGGCGACGCAGACGGTGCTGAGGTTGTCGAAGGCGGGAGCGTGGTGGTCGAGAAGGTTGTCGTGGCCGCGGGAAGCGAGCCGGCGGTGGAGGCGCTGCACATGGGTTTCGCGGGTGGAGACGCCGAGTACAGGAACGGCAGGCAGTCCGAGCGTGTCGAACAATTCGCACAGGCGGAGCTGTTCGGCTGCGTCGCCGACTACGAGGGTGGTGCGCATTCCGAGGCGGGCCGCTGTGGCGGCGGCCAGAACCATGAAGGTGCTCTTGCCCGCTCCAACCATGCCTGCTAGGTGCAGCGTGCCGTCCAGGACGATTCGGTCGCTCTCTGTGAACCCTCTGCCGTCGGCGTCGCGCGGGGCAATGCGTAGTTCAGCGAGCCGCTCCTCCCAGTGGCCAGGCCGCTCGACGTCCTCGTCCCGTTCCACCGCGTCCATCCACCGGGCCGTGGAAAGCAGTTGTTGGCGGGTCATCTCGATCGGACCCGAGCGAACGGGGGGCCCCGCGGCAAGATCGTGGCCCTCTGGCCCGTCCTCGATCAGTTCGGCCGGGAAGCGTACGGACGTCGCCCGGTTGCCCTCTTGGAACTCACTGCGTCCGGCCGGGGCGAGCGACAGGGGACGTCGCACGAAGTCGGGAATCCTGGCGAGCGCTTCGTCATAGACGGCGACACGACCGGCGGCCACGGTGGGGACGATCGGACGGGGCGGAGTCCGTACCCCGGGTTCCGGCAAGTGGTAGGCGCGCAACCGGTCCGGCACGCGCCGGTACCGCGACAGGGCGTGCCGCCAGGCATGGCTGCGGCGAAGAGTCCACAGCAGGTGCCGAGCGGCGGCGAGCGCGGTCCGGGCGTTCTCACCGGCGACGAGCCCTTTGGCTTCCGCGTAGGGGTAACCGCCGAGGAGGACGTACGCGCTCTCGGCGGGCTCGTCCGGGGCGATCCGTTCGAGGAGGCGCAGGGCCAGTTCTACCTGGCAAAGGTGGGCAGGCTGGAGGCCTTCGAGGCCCGGCTCCCCTGACCACACTCTCTTCAGGTCGCGGACGACGTCGCGGTTCCAGCTGTTGCGGTCACGCATGGGGAACTCCGTCGGGGGATGTACGGTTCGGGCCTGCCGCCGTGCGGGGGCGGGTGCGCGGCGTCTTCAGGTCACGGAGCCGGGCGGCGGCCCTCGAGACCAGAGCACGGTCGGTGAGCAGGGGAAGGGCGCGGGCGCGGGCGGGCCGGGCGCGGGCGAAGGCCGCCAGATAGCCGGGCCGGGCGGCGATCCTGTGCCGGGGCACCACCCAGAACCCGTCGTCGTACGGCGGGTCTGCGGGTACCGGACGGGCGGATCGGCCGAGAAAGACGGGATGGGCCCAGTCCTTGACGTCGATGGCCCATCGATGTCCGTCGGGGAAGGTGACCAGCAGATCGTAGGCGTCGTATCCGGGCCACATCCGCACGTCGAGTCCGAGGGCGAGCAGGTCCTGTTCCAGATCTGCCTCGGCCCGTCCGGGGCCGGTGACGAACTGCCGCAGTGGTCTCTCGAGTTGGACCGGCCGCCCGACCACCGCCCGTTCCAGTCGTCGCCCTACCGGCGCCGGCCCGATCCGGCGGCAGCGGTCCCGCTCGCACCACCAGGAACCGTCGCGGACTGGGGTCAGCAGGGTGAGGCAGCGCCCACAGGTCGAGTAGTGACCGTCGCGGAGATAGCTGTCCGGGACCTCCTGATAGATCTTCGTGACGAGTTCGTGGACGGGCTCGAGGACCAGGTCCCCGCCGAGGACGGACAGCTCGGCAACGGTCAGCACAGGGCGTCGCACGAGCAGCCTTCTGAACTCCGTGTACGCCTCTTCTTCGCCGTACTCCCGGCACAGCCGCAGCGCGGTGTGCACGATCATGCGGTCACGGAACCGGGCGGCGGTGTCGGGGCAGCGTTCGGCCCACTCGTGACACAGGTCGCCAGGCCTTCCTGAGTCCGGGTCGAGCAGCATGTCCTGCGGGCCCACTGCATCGGAGGGCAGATCAAGAGGCCATTCGGCGAGCGGCAGCGTTCGACAGCGTTCGATCAACTCGGCCAGAGAAGCGGGCGGTTCCTCACCGTGTAGTAGACAGGCCAGGACGGCGCGGTCCAGCGCACGCTGAGCCTCGGCGGGGTAGGGCAGGGTGAAGGCGTCCAGGCCGGTGGTGTCTTCCAGGACGAGTAGCGCCCGAGCGAGGGTCTTCAGCAGCGGCACACCGTCGTGGGCGACCCACTCCTCGGCGGGCAGCGGCAGGGTGTCCTCGTTCAGACTGTCGTGGCGGTGGGTCACGCCGCACCGCCCTGGGTGTCGGATCGCTCGCGGTTCGTGCCGCACCAGCGGGACACCTCGCAGGTACCGCAATCGGTTCTGGGGGCCGGCGCGGCGCGGTAGACGCCGTCGGCGGCCCAGTCGGTGGCGAGTTCGCGCAGTTCGGCACGGGCCCGGGCGGCGGTGCGCGGGTCGTGGGGGTCGAGCAGTTCGAGGCGGACGCCGTCGGGGCGCAGCACCTCCAGTTCGACACGAGAGCGGAGGGTGTCACCGCCGAGCACTCCGCGTTCCATAAGGAGAACGGCGAGCGCCAGCTGCGGGTACTGCCGCATCAGACCTCCGGGATCGGTGTAATCGCTCGTGGTTGTCTTGGTCTCGCGGACCACGACGCCACCCCGGTCGGTGTGGACCAGATCGCAGTCCGCGACCAGGACCACGTCGGCCTGCGGGTCGTAGGCGACGACGCGCCGTTGCGGCTGGACGGCCTCGTGGTCCGCCAGCCCGTCGAGCGGGCAGTGTGCTCGGTGCAGTCGGAGCATGGCGAGGGCTTCGGGCTGTTCGCTGTCGGCGAGTCCGGGCAGCCCTTCGGGGAGGGGGACAGCTCGACAAGGGGTGCGGGAAGGGTCGGCGTGCCTGTCGTTGAGCCAGGCGTCCACCGCCCGCCCCCGGCGGATGGCGGCGTTCTCGGTACGACCGTCGCGGAGCTTGAGGACCCGGACGGCGTGGTAGCGCTCGGCGCAGTCTTTGTAGGCACGCAGGTCGCTGACGGAGAGGCTGCGCCGTTTGCGGGGCGTGGAGTCCACGCCGAGCAGCCCCGGCACCCGGGGAACGGCCGTACAGTCGGGCAGCGCCACACATCGCACGCAGTCACCGCCGGGGCGGGCCTCGGTGGCATCGGCAAGTTCAGCCATGACGGCCGTGACCTTCGTGACGCGGTAGCGCCGCTCGGTCTCGTCCGCCGTCCAGTCGGCGAGTGTCTCCGTGCTGCCGTCAGAGAGGCCGACACCGATCACCCTGACCTGCTGCGGCCGGATGTGCGGGCCGGGCAAGGGGGAGGAGGGGGCGCCGAACGGGGTCAGGGAGGGAAGTCCGCTCAACAGGACATGGGCGACCGCCGCGATCTCCACCGGCGGCCGGTCACGCTTGACGGGACCTAGGGATGGAATCCAGATCTCGCGCACGAGTCCGTCTTCCGAGACGTACTCTCGTCCCCACACGGTGCGTTCGTACTGTGTCGCCCCGCGCGCGTCCGGCTGCGGCAGCTTCTTGCTTCCGGCCACCCATGCGGAATCGACGGCCCGGAGCGGGGCGTGCCCTTCGGCACTCCGGGCGGCCTCCATGTCCGCCCGGACGGCCAGGTAGCGGCGAGCGGCCTCGCGGGCCCAAGCGGCATGGACGGGGGTGCATTTACGGAAGTTCGCCGGATCCGCTGCAGCCTCGTCCAAACTTCGGCTTTTGTGCTCGACGGAGTCGAGCACGGCGAAGAAGGGCTTGAAGGAGAAGTCCTCGACCGGCTTGGCCGGAGGGCGTCCGGGTGGCTTCACCAGGGGACGGGCCCGCAATGCACGACCCAGAGGGCAGCCGGCAGGGTCGGGGCGCACCAGTGCGGATCCGATCCTCAGCAGGCTGCTGTCCCCGATGGCGTGCGGCGGCTTGCGGAACGCGGCCATACAGCCCTCCTCGCGGCGTGGGGTGTCGGGCTTCCCCTCGGTCGACTCTGACAGAAACCATGACGTGGCGGTGTGAACAAAGTCAAGCGACTTCCTGAAAGTGTCTCAGCTTCCGCTACTCTGTGCTTTGGCTGATCGCTGAAGAGCTGGGAGGCGTCCGTATGGAGCGAGGCGAGGCCATCGAAGAGCGTTTCCGAATCGCCGGCGACCGGATAGGGGGTGGAATGGGTGCGGTGTATCGCGCGGTGGACCTGACCGACAACTCTGTTGTCGCCATCAAGTTCCTCGTCCCCGCCGCCGTGCGGGCCGCACTGGACAGCTGGCAGGTCTCACCGACCCCCGCTGAGCGGGGACGCTTCGAACAGGAGATCCGGCTGCACGAGCGCCTGGGCGGCAGCGGTATTCCCGCCCTGATCCACCACGGCCTCTTCCGGCGGCGTCCTTACTTCGCGATGCGGTACATCGACGGAGCGAACCTGCGGACGTTCCTGAACACGAACCGGCCGAGCATCGCGGCAGCGGTCTCGCTCGCCGTTCAGCTCCTGGATACCCTGGCCTTGGTGCACGACGACGGCATCGTGCACCGGGACATCAAACCTCACAACGTCCTGCTCGAAAGCGCCACGGGGCTGGCGTACACGAGTGACTTCGGAATCGCCCTACTCTCCGATCCCGACGCGACCAGATACACCGAGGGGCAAACCCCGGGCACCATGGGTTACAAGGCTCCCGAGGTCCTGGACGGCGAGGAGAACCCCACGAGCTCGGCAGACATCTACGCCGTCGGCTGCCTCTTCTTCGAGCTGGTGACCGGCCGCCCCGTTTTCGACTGCCAGGGCGGCGAACTCAAGACGGGCCATGCCCATCTGTACGATCGTCCGCCCCGTCTCGATGAGATTCTGCCTGGCTTTCCGTCCCCACTCACGGATCTGACCGACCGCATGCTTGCCAAGCAGCCCGGACTGCGCCCCTCCGCACGTGAGGTCGCAGGGATCCTCCGGCCATTCCTGCCGGGCCCCGAGGATCCTGCGCCGCACCCCGCCATCGCCCCCGATCTGACCCTGCCTTTCCGGCGCCCGGTGGACCGGACTCCTCCCGGGCCGACGCCCGCCTCACGGCGCGGCCCCCGCTCCCGGGGCCGACGCCGAGGGTGCACTGTCGATCAGGAGGACTTCCGTCGCACCCTCGTCGCGGCGTTCGAGGAGATCCACCGCACCGGCGTGGGGCCGGGCAGCGCATCCGACCGTCTCGCGGTACTGCTTCCCGCTGCCCTGGGGCGCTGGGGCGCGTTCGACGGCGACGTGCTCACCGCGCGCGTTCTGGTCGCCGACCGGGAAAGGCTCTACAAGCACGGGGTCGGCGCGCGCAAGCGGTACCGGGACATCGTTCGGGATTTGACCGGTATCGCTCGCCCTGGCGAACCGACGTTCGCCGCGTTTCTCGCGGCCCGTATCGGGCTGGCGGAGTGCCGCCTGTCCGAGACAGGCGGAGGAGACCACGTCGACGACGTGCTCTCCGACTGGGCCGAGTGCGCCGCGGAGGTACGGCATGTTCCCGTGGACGCACTGATGGGACGTCGCCACCTGACGACCCTGGTCTGCGAGGTGGGCGAGTACATCGCCGAATGCGGCCACTCCGACTGCGACCATCAGACGACGGCCGCCGCCGTACTGGCGGACCTGCTGGGCGCCGGTGACGACTGAGCCCGGATCCACCGGCTTGATTTCGGAGTGATCGCTTCGGGTGTATTCGAGTGGTCTGGCGGCTGATCTGCGGGTTCGGGCAGGGAGTATCCGCTG
>NZ_JBEXHZ010000039.1:0-59781 GCF_040608315.1 Streptomyces sp. NPDC005195 | reverse complement strand
GCACGTTCCTCGTCCAGCACTGGCTGGGCGCCGAGGGCATGCCGCGTCGTTACGCCGACTACCTGGCGGCCGACGGCTTCACCGCCCTCAACACGTTCTCGACGATCTGCTCGTTCCTGCTCGGGCTGTCGATCCTGCCGTTCCTCTACAACGTGTGGAAGACCGCCAAGTACGGCAAGAAGGTCGAGGTCGACGACCCGTGGGGGTACGGCCGTTCGCTCGAGTGGGCCACCTCCTGCCCGCCGCCGCGGCACAACTTCCTCACTCTGCCGCGGATCCGCAGTGAATCCCCGGCGTTCGACCTGCACCACCCGGAGATCGCCGCTCTCGACCAGCTCGAGAACGCCGGTCACGGTTCGGCGGCCCTGGCCGGCGGCAAGGAGGCGGGCAAGTGAAGGTCCAAGGCAAGATGTTCCTCTGGCTGGCCCTCTTCATCCTGATCATGGCCATCGTCTACGGCCTCTGGTCGAAGGAGCCGGCCGGCACCACGGCGCTCTTCCTGGGCTTCGGCCTGAGCGTCATGATCGGCTACTACCTGGCCTTCACGGCCCGGCGGGTCGACCAGCTGGCGCAGGACGACAAGGAGGCCGACGTCGCGGACGAGGCCGGTGAGGTGGGGTTCTTCGCCCCGCACAGCTGGCAGCCGCTCTCGCTCGGCATCGGCGGCGCGCTCGCCTTCATGGGCGTCGTCTTCGGCTGGTGGCTGCTGTACTTCTCGGCCCCGCTCATCGTGATCGGCCTGTGGGGCTGGGTCTTCGAGTTCTACCACGGTCAGGACCGCACCCAGTAGGACCCGGGGGCCCGCGCCACGCGCGGGACACCCTTTACACCAGAGAGCCCGGACACTCCGTCAGGAGGGCCCGGGTTCTCTGCGTGTCACGCGCGATGTCCCCCGGTCGGCTCACCCGCCGTGCCGTCGGGGCCCGCCGTTCATAGCGTGAAACCCATGAACCACGCACCGCGAATCCGCACGGTCGTCAGCTGCGCCACGCTGGTGGTTGCCTTCGGCGCGGCCACCACCGCCTGCGGCTCAGACAGTCATCCACTGGCGGCCAAGCCGTACGACGCGGCGGGCCTGATCTCCTTCAAGGGTCCGGTCGAAGGCGACAGCAGCAAAGTGGACCCGGACAAGCCGCTCGAAATCACCGTCAATGACGACGACGAGCGCATCACCGACGTGACGGCCACCGACGCGACGGGCCGGTACGTGGCGGGTGAGCTGGCCGCCGACGGCACCCGCTGGCACAGCACCTCCGCCCTGGCCGCGGGCGCCCACTACACGGTCCAGGTGAGCACGGAGGACGAGGACGGCGCCCAGGGCCGTAAGTCCATCGGCTTCGACACCACCACGCCCAAGGCCAAGAAGACACTCGGCGTCACCTTCGGGCCCGACACGGGCGAGTACGGCGTCGGGCAGCCCGTCACCGCCCAACTCAGCGCGGCCGTCAAGGACAAGGCCGCCCGCACGATCGTCGAGAGGGCCCTGCGGGTGGACTCGACGCCCGCGACGGAGGGCGCCTGGCACTGGGTGGACGACAAGACCCTGCACTACCGCCCCAAGGAGTACTGGCCCGCCCACGCCACCATCCAGGCGCACAGCAACCTCAAGGGCGTCAAGGTCGGTGCGGGGCTCTGGGGCGGCGACGCGAAGCCGCTGACGCTCACCACCGGCGACCAGCTCGTCGCCCTCACGGACGCCGGCACGCACGTCATGACGGTGTACGAGAACGGCGCGGTGATCAACAAGATCCCCATCACCACCGGCAAGCCCGGTTTCGAGACGCGCAACGGCGTCAAGGTGGTGCTGAGCAAGGAGTACGTCGTACGGATGCGCGGTACCACCGTCGGTATCGCCGAGGGTTCCTCCGACTCCTACGACCTGCCCGTGTACTACGCGACCCGTGTCACCTGGAGCGGCGAGTACGTGCACGCGGCGCCCTGGTCCGTGGGCTCCCAGGGGTACGCCAACGTCAGCCACGGCTGCACCGGCATGAGCACCAGCAACGCGGCGTGGTTCTTCAACCATGTGCGCGTGGGCGACATCGTGAAGGTCGTCAACTCCAACGGGGCCCAGATGGCGGCGTTCGACAACGGCTTCGGCGACTGGAACGTCACCTGGGCGAACTGGCGCAGCGGCAGTGCCCTGGTCGGCGGTACCCCCGACGGCCCGCCGGTGGCGGAGAAGGCGCGTCTGCGTCCCGAGTCCGTGTGAGACGGCGCCGCCCTCCCGTGCCCCGTCGAGGGCGCGGGAAGCGGCATGCCGGGCCTCAGGCGGCCCGCGGTCGCCGCGGCCCCCTGTCCGGGCCCTCAGGCGCCGAGCAGGGCCTTACGGCGCAGGAGCGAGGCCAGCGACGCGGCGAACTCCACCGGGTCGACCGGCAGGGTCACGGCGGCGTCCGCACGGCTCCAGGTGGCCAGCCAGGCGTCCTGGGGGCGCCCGATGAGCACCAGGACGGGCGGGCAGTTGAAGATCTCGTCCTTGATCTGCCGGCAGATCCCCATGCCACCCATCGGAACCGCCTCGCCGTCCAGCACACAGACGTCGATGCCGCCCCTGTCCAGCTCCTTCAGGACCGCGGCGGGCGTCGCGCACTCGATGAACTCGACCTGGGGGACGTCGGAGGCCGGTCTGCGGCCTGTCGCCAGCCGCACCTGCCCCCGGGTGTTGGAGTCGTCGCTGTAGACCAGCACCGTGGCGGTCGGCTGCATTGTTCCTCCACGCGTCTGAGAAGCCCCGCTCTGGTCGGGAACTCCTGGTACCGATGGCGCGGATGCTACTCCTTCAAACACCTCGTCAACACCGGTTCGGACAGGGCTTCGATGGGCCATACGGGCTGGACACACCCCACAGACACCCCGAACGGCACCCCCCGGGGTGAGGGCGGGATAAGCGACCGACATAATGTCGGTCGTGGCGACAGCAACGACAGTAGAAACCGGGCACGCGCACCCGTCGGTCAATCGACCGAACCTCACCAGCGTCGGAACCATCATCTGGCTGAGTTCCGAGCTGATGTTCTTCGCGGCCCTCTTCGCGATGTACTTCACCCTGCGATCGGTGACCGGACCGGATCACTGGAAGGAGATGGCAGGCCATCTCAACTTCCCGTTCTCGGCCTCGAACACCACGATCCTGGTGCTCTCCTCCCTGACCTGCCAGCTCGGCGTCTTCGCCGCCGAGCGCGGGGACGTGAAGAAGCTCCGGATGTGGTTCACCGTCACGTTCGTGATGGGTGCGATCTTCGTCGGTGGCCAGATCTTCGAGTACACCGAACTGGTCAAGAAGGACGGGCTCTCGCTCTCCTCCGACCCGTACGGCTCGGTGTTCTACCTGACCACCGGCTTCCACGGCCTGCACGTGACGGGTGGCCTCATCGCCTTCCTGCTGGTCCTCGGCCGCACCTACGCGGCCAAGAGGTTCACTCACGAGCAGGCGACCGCCGCCATCGTCGTGTCCTACTACTGGCACTTCGTCGATGTCGTCTGGATCGGCCTCTTCGCCACGATCTACATGATCAAGTAATCGGGCCCACAGCCCGAAACATCCAGAAGCATCGACGCAGAAGATCCTGACACCGGGGTAATCCGTGAAAAAGCTCTCCGCACGACGACGCCATCCGCTGGCGGCGGTCGTCGTCCTACTCCTCGCGCTGGCGGCCACCGGGGGGCTGTACGCCGCGTTCGCACCCGCGAGCAAGGCGCAGGCCGACACCACCGCCCAGTCCCTTGCCATCGACGAGGGCAAGAAGCTCTTCTCCGTGGGCTGCGCAAGCTGCCACGGAACCGGCGGTCAGGGCTCCTCCGACGGGCCGAGCCTGGTGGGTGTGGGCGCCGCGGCGGTCGACTTCCAGGTCGGCACCGGCCGCATGCCGGCCCAGCAGCCGGGCGCGCAGATCCCGCGCAAGAAGGTCATCTACTCGCAGGCCGAGATCGATCAGCTCGCGGCGTACATCGCCTCGCTGGGCGCTGGTCCCACGGTCCCGACCAAGAGCCAGGTCAGCCCGGAGGGCGCGGACATCGCCAAGGGCGGCGAACTGTTCCGCACCAACTGCTCCCAGTGCCACAACTTCACCGGCAAGGGCGGCGCGCTGACGGACGGCAAGTTCGCGCCGAGTCTTGAGGGTGTCGACCCCAAGCACATCTACGAGGCCATGCAGACCGGCCCGCAGAACATGCCCTCCTTCCCCGACACCACGCTGTCGGAGAAGAACAAGAAGGACATCATCGCGTACCTCGACGCGGTCAACGGTGACAACACCGAGAGCCCGGGCGGTCTCGATCTGGGTGGCCTCGGGCCGGTCAGTGAAGGCCTCTTCGGCTGGATCTTCGGTCTTGGCGCCCTGATCGCCGTCGCCGTCTGGGTCGCCGCTCGGACCGCAAAGGCCAAGAAGTCATGAGTAGCCAAGACATTCCAGAAGAGAACCTGCCCGCTGAGCGGGCCGACGAGCACGGTCACGGCGCAGTAGCCGTCGCGAACGAGGACAACCCGTTCGCGGACCCGGGACTGCCGCCCCACGAGCACCGCATCCAGGACATCGACGAGCGGGCCGCCCAGCGGTCCGAGCGTGTCGTCGCGATGCTGTTCACGCTGTCGATGCTGGCCACCGTGGCCTTCATCGCCTCGTACGTGACGATCCCGAACGACAAGTCGATCTTCGTGTTCCCGCTCGGGCACATCAGCGCGCTGAACTTCGCGCTGGGCATGACGCTCGGTGTGGCGCTCTTCTCGATCGGCGCGGGTGCGGTCCACTGGGCCCGCACCCTGATGTCCGACGTGGAGATCGCCGACGAGCGTCACCCGATCGAGGCGGAGCCTGAGGTCAAGGCCAAGGTCCTGGCCGACTTCAAGCAGGGCGCCAAGGAGTCCGCGCTCGGCCGCCGCAAGCTGATCCGCACCACGATGTTCGGCGCGCTGGCCCTGTTCCCGCTCTCCGGCGTCATGCTGCTGCGCGACCTCGGTCCGCTGCCGGGCACCAAGCTGCGCCACACGATCTGGTCCAAGGGCAAGCTGCTCGTCAACGTGAACACGAACGAGCCGCTGCGTCCCTCCGACATCGCCGTCGGCTCGCTCACCTTCGTCAAGCCCGAGGGCCTGGAGGAGAAGGACGAGGACTTCCAGCAGGAGATCGCGAAGGCCGCCGTGATGATCATCCGGCTCCAGCCGGACAACATCAAGGACAAGCGCGAGCTCGCCTGGTCGCACGAGGGCATCGTGGCGTACTCGAAGATCTGCACCCATGTCGGCTGCCCGATCTCCCTGTACGAGCAGCAGACGCACCACGTGCTCTGCCCCTGCCACCAGTCCACCTTCGACCTCTCCGACGGTGCCCGAGTGATCTTCGGCCCGGCCGGTCATGCCCTGCCGCAGCTGCGCATCGGTGTGAACGACGAGGGCTATCTCGAGGCGCTCGGCGACTTCGACGAGCCCGTCGGTCCTGCCTTCTGGGAGCGCGGATGAGTACTACCACCACCTCCGACTCGCGCTCGCGCGAGAAGGCGCCCGCCGGTGAGCGGGTGGCCGACTGGGCCGACGGCCGTCTGGGGATCTACTCCCTGGCCAAGTCCAACATGCGCAAGATCTTCCCCGACCACTGGTCGTTCATGCTGGGTGAGATCTGCCTCTACAGCTTCATCATCATCATCCTCACGGGTGTGTATCTGACGCTGTTCTTCCACCCGTCGATGAACGAGGTGGAGTACCACGGCAGCTACATCCCGCTGCAGGGCCAGATGATGTCCGAGGCGTTCAACTCGACCATGCACATCTCCTTCGAGGTGCGCGGTGGTCTGCTGATCCGGCAGATCCACCACTGGGCGGCGCTGGTCTTCCTCGCCGGCATGTTCGTGCACATGATGCGGGTGTTCTTCACGGGTGCGTTCCGCAAGCCGCGTGAGGTCAACTGGCTGTTCGGCTTCCTGCTGTTCGTGCTGGGCATGTTCACCGGCTTCACCGGTTACTCGCTCCCGGACGACCTGCTCTCCGGCACCGGTGTCCGCTTCATGGAGGGCGCGGTCCTGTCCGTGCCGATCGTCGGCACGTACCTCTCGTTCTTCCTCTTCGGCGGTCAGTTCCCGGGCGGCGACTTCGTGGCCCGCTTCTACTCCGTGCACGTACTGCTGCTGCCGGGCATCATGCTCGGCCTGCTGGTGGCCCACCTGATCCTGGTCTTCTACCACAAGCACACGCAGTTCGCGGGCCCCGGAAAGACGAACAAGAACGTCGTCGGCATGCCGCTGCTGCCGGTCTACACGGCCAAGGCCGGAGGCTTCTTCTTCCTGGTCTTCGGTGTCATCGCGGCCGTCTCGGCGATCGCCTCGATCAACCCCATCTGGACGATGGGCCCCTACCGTCCGGACATGGTGTCCACGGGCGCCCAGCCGGACTGGTACATGGGCTTCTCCGAGGGCCTGATCCGTGTCATGCCGGGCTGGGAGATCAACCTCTGGGGTCACACGCTCGTCCTGGGTGTGTTCATCCCGCTGGTGATCTTCCCGCTGGTCCTGGTCGCGATCGCGGTCTACCCGTTCATCGAGTCCTGGGTCACCGGCGACAAGCGCGAGCACCACATCCTGGACCGCCCGCGCAACGTCCCGACCCGCACCGCCTTCGGCGCGGCCTGGATCAGCTGGTACTTCGTCCTGCTGGTCGGCGGCGGCAACGACATCTGGGCCACGCACTTCCACCTGTCGATCAACTCGATCACCTGGTTCGTCCGGATCGCGTTCTTCGTCGTGCCGGTGCTCGTCTTCATCGCCACCAAGCGGATCTGCCTCGGCCTCCAGCGCCGCGACAAGGACAAGGTGCTGCACGGCCGCGAGTCCGGCATCATCAAGCGCCTGCCGCACGGTGAGTTCATCGAGGTGCACGAGCCGCTCGGCCAGGAGGCCCTGCACACGCTCACCGCGCACGAGCAGTACCAGCCCGCCGAGATCGGCCCGGTGGTCGACGGGAACGGTGTCGAGCGCAAGGTGAACGGCGTGCAGCGACTGCGTGCCAAGCTCAGCAAGGGCTTCTACGGGGAGAACAGCCAGATCCCCAAGCCCACGGTCGAGGAGTACGAGGAGATCACGAGCGGCCACGGCCACCACTGATCCTCCGGCCGGTCCTCACCGGTCCCACTGATCGCCACGGCAGGAGCCCCCGTCCCTTGGACGGGGGCTCTTCGCCGTGCCCGGGCTGGATAGGGTGGACCCTGCTTGTACCTGTCTACGAACCCAGGAGCGGCATATGAGTGCTGTGACCCCCGCTGGAGGCGACATCGCGGCGGGCCGTTCCTGGCCCGCCGTGCTGAACGGCCTGCTCGACGGCCGGGACCAGAGCGCGGACGACACGGCCTGGGCGATGGACCGGATCATGAGCGGCGAGGCGACGGACGCGCAGATCGCCGGCTTCGTGGTGGCGCTGCGGGCCAAGGGCGAGACGGTCGAGGAGATCACCGGTCTGGTCCGCACGATGTACGAGCACGCCAAGGTGATCGAGGTCCCGGGGGAGACCGTCGACATCGTCGGTACGGGCGGTGACGGCGCGAAGACGGTGAACATCTCCACGATGTCGTCGATCGTGGTGGCCGGGACCGGCACGAAGGTCGTCAAGCACGGCAACCGGGCCGCGTCGTCGGCGTCCGGCGCGTCGGACGTCCTGGGGAAGCTCGGCGTCAATCTGGAGCTGACGCCGAAGCGGGTGGCCGAGGTGGCCGAGGAGGCCGGGATCACCTTCTGCTTCGCGGTGAAGTTCCATCCGGCGCTGCGTCATGTGGCGGCGGCGCGTGGGCAGTTGGGCATCCGGACGGTCTTCAACTTCCTCGGTCCGCTGACCAACCCGGCGCGGGTGAGGGCGCAGGCGGTGGGTGTCGCCGATGCCCGGATGGCGCCGATCATGGCCGGTGTCTTCGCCGAGCGCGGCAACTCCTCGCTGGTCTTCCGCGGTGACGACGGGCTGGACGAGCTGACCACCACGGCGACGTCGAAGGTCTGGGTCGTGCGGGACGGCAAGGTGACCGAGGAGCGGTTCGATCCGCGGGACGTCGGCCTCGACCTGGTGCCCGTGGAGGCCCTGCGGGGTGCCGACGCCTCGTACAACGCGGAGGTCGCCCGTCGTGTCCTGGACGGCGAGAGGGGGCCCGTACGGGACGCCGTGGTGCTGAACGCGGCGGCGGCCCTGGTGGCGTTGTCCCCGACGGATGCGTCGCTGGTGGACCAGCTCCGTGCCGCGATGGTGCGGACGGCTCGGGCCATCGACTCCGGGGCCGCGCGCGCGGTCCTGGACCGCTGGGTGACGGTCACCAACGCGTAGACCCTCCGGGATCCCTCGCCCCTGTCATCCCTCGAGTTCTCCCGTCCTTGGGGGCTGCCGCCCCCAGACCCCCGCTTCGGCCCGAACGGCCTCGTCCTCAAGCGCCGGACGGGCTCGAGACGCGAGCCCGCGCTGAAGGGCTGACACCCGACCCGTCTCCGGGGGCTCCACCCCCGGAGACGGGTCCGGCAGGGGCGGCGGGGGCCGGTACCGGCATGTGGACGGTGGGGTTGCGTCAGGAAGATCGTGTGGCAGGATGCGATATCAGGTCATGAGCGACAGCCATCAGGCCCCGGCCGGCTGTCCGGCAACCCTCCGTCCGTGGCGGGGTGCCCCGGGTGAAGACCAGGCCGTAGGCAGCGAGGTCTGCGGCAAGCGCGGACCCCTCGAGAATCCCAGGGGTCCTGGTCGTTCGAGGGAGCCTTCTGTGAGCAAGCGAATGCGGTAGGGCGTAGAGCCCCGCTCCCGCACACCCTTTTCCCCTCCCACCTGCGCCGGGCCGCGCGCGTACCTCCGTACGCCCCCGCCCGCGCGGTGCTTCCGCCTGCCTCTCACAGGAGTGCACCCATGTCTGTCTCCACCGCTGCCGCCGAACGGTCCGTATGTGCCCCCCTGCCCGTTCTGGGCCGTGATGTGACCGTCCCGCTCGTCACCGGCGGCGAGGTCACCTACGCCGCCCTCGACTACGCCGCCAGCGCCCCGGCCCTCCAGCGTGTCTGGGACGACGTCGCCGCGTACGCCCCGTACTACGGCAGCGTGCACCGTGGAGCCGGCTACCTCTCCCAGCTGTCCACCGACCTCTTCGAGAACGCCCGCGGGACCGTCGCGGAGTTCCTGCACTGCCGCGAGGACGACCAGGTCGTCTTCACCCGGTCGACGACCGACTCGCTCAACCTGCTCGCCGCCGCCCTCCCGGCCGACTGCCAGGTCTTCGTGTTCGAGACCGAGCACCACGCCTCGCTGCTGCCCTGGCAGGACGCGCGGGTCACGTACCTCGACGCGCCCCGCACCCCGCGGGGGGCCGTCGCGACCCTGGAGCGCGCCCTCGCCGACCGTGACCCCCACGGACCGGCCCTCGTCTGCGTCACCGGCGCCTCCAACGTCACCGGCGAGCTGTGGCCGGTGCGCGAGCTCGCCGCCGCCGCGCACGCCCACGGCGCCCGGATCGTCCTGGACGCCGCCCAGCTCGCCCCGCACCACCCGGTGTCCGTCGGCGACCTCGACGTCGACTGGGTCGCCTTCTCCGGGCACAAGCTGTACGCGCCCTTCGGCTCAGGTGTCCTCGCCGGCCGCTCCGACTGGCTGCGCGAGGCCGAGCCCTACCTCGCCGGCGGCGGTGCCAGCCGCAAGGTCGCCCGGCGCGCGGACGGCGGCGTCGACGTCGAGTGGCACGAGAGCGCGGCCCGGCACGAGGCCGGGTCCCCCAACGTCATCGGCGCCTACTCCATCGCCTCCGCCTGCAAGGCGCTCACCGAGGAGGGCTTCGACCGGATCGTCGCCCGCGAGCGGCACCTGATCCGCACGGTCCGGGAGGGGCTCGCCGAGGTGCCCGCCGTGCGCGTGCTGTCGCTGTTCGGCGACGACGCGCCCCGGGTCGGCGTCATCTCGTTCGTCGTCGAGGGCTGGAACAGCTCACACTTCGCGGCGGCGCTCTCCGCCGAGTACGGCATCGGGGTGCGTGACGGCCTCTTCTGCGCGCACCCGCTGCTGCGCACGCTGCTCGGCAGCGACCCGCAGACCCAGGGCGAGTGCGGGGCCCCGGAGGCCGCGCCCGGCGAGAAGTCCCTCAACGCGATCCGCGTCAGCTTCGGGGCGGGCACCCCGGACGAGCACGTGGAGCGCTTCGTGCGCGCCGTGAAGGAGCTCGTGCGGGACGGTGCGCAGTGGCGCTACCGGACCGAGGGCGGTCGCTGCGTGCCGGCGGTCTGACCCCGGTGGCCGCGAAGGACCCGCTGCGGTACGGAACGGCGTGGGGGGCGGTGCGGGGTCAGGAGTCCAGGCCGGTCAGGAGTCCAGGCCGATCGCGAACGCCGCCTCCAGGTCGTGCTGCGAGTACGTACGGAACGCGACGTGGGTGTCGGTGCCCTCGACCCCCGGGATCTTGCTGATGCTGCCGGGGATGACGTCCGCCAGATCGTCGTGGGCCTTGACCCGGACCATGGCGATCAGGTCGTACGTACCGGTGACGGAGAAGACCTCGCTGACACTGTCCAGCGCGGCGATCGACTGGGCGATCTCGGGGATCCGGTCCACGCTGGTCTTGATGAGCACGATCGCGGTGATCACGGCTGGTTTTCTCCCTCGGGGGCCGCTGCTGGGACTTTCACTCTAGTCGGCCGCCGGAAGCGCACCCACGCGTAGAGGAAGCCCAGCGAGAAGCCCACCAGGTGTGCCAGATAGGCGACCCCGGGACCCGAGGGGCTGCGGCCCGCCGCCAGCCACTGCAGCGCCGCCCAGAACGGCAGCACGATCCAGGCGGGGAAGCGCAGCGGCAGGAAGAAGAGGAACGGGAAGAGACTGGTCACCCGGGCCTTGGGGAACAGGTACAGGAACGCTCCGAGGACCGCGGAGATCGCTCCCGAGGCACCGACCAGGGTCTGTTCGGAGCTGGAGTTGGCGATCGCGTAGCCGACCAGTGCGAGGTATCCGCAGCCGACGTAGAAGAGGGCGAACTCGAAGTGGCCCATGCGTTCCTCGGCCATGGCCCCGAAGACGTAGAAGAAGAGCATGTTGCCCAGGAGGTGGAGCCAGCTGCCGTGGATGAACAGGGCCGTGGCGGGGGTCAGCAGGGCGCCCGGAGTGCCGCTCAGCAGATCGGCGGGCACCACGCCCCAGCGCCGGAAGTAGGCGCGCTGTGCGACGAGCAGTTCGTCCCCGGTGCCGTACGTCGGATTGAACCCCGACGCCGGGCCGATCACGAAGATCACACAGCACAGGACGATCAGCCCGTACGTCACGGGCGCGGACTGGGCCCGCACCGTCCTGCCGACCGTCGTACTCCAGTTGCCGATCATGTTGCAGAGCATGACGTAACCGGACCGATGCACACAGAGTGCCTCGCCGCTGTGGACGGCCGAGCGTCGAGTACCCGCCAGGCCGTAGGGTTACGAGCCACACGGACACCAGAAGGAAAGCGACTGCCACATGACGGTTCCCCTTCCGACCGCCGACACCCGCTGGCGCTGCACCCTGTGCGGCAATCTGACGCGCTTCGACGTGACCCGCTCGTCCAAGGTCGTCGAGTACATGCACCTCGACCTGGCCGGTGAGCCGAGCGTGGAGGAGCGTGAGGTGGTCAGTGAGACCATCGAGTCGGTGCGTTGCCGCTGGTGCAACGCGGTGGATCAGGTGGAACTGGTGGACAGGCCGGGCGTCGGCTCCTGAGGGAGCGGGCCCCGCACGGACGATGGAGTGACGGATGGCGGAGACCACAGGCGGGGAGCCGGACGACGGCGCCGCCGAGGTGCTCGACCGTCCGCTGCCCGACGGCGTGCGCCGCCGTGTCGTGCAGATCGTCTCCGACGGGTTCGGCGGTCTGACCGTCGCCGAACTGCCGGTCCAGCTACGGCAGTACGCGCGGTTCGCCCCGAACCGGCGCGCGAAGTTCGCCGGCAACGCGATGGCCGCGGCGCTGGAGACCGACCCGCTCTTCAGGCAGCGTATCGCCGAAAAGCTCAGAGAGGCGCAGCCGGAGCTCGTCGGAGCCCTCGACTCCGGCGCGCCGCCCCCGGCCGCGGACCCGCTGGACGTGGCGGCCGCGGCCTATGTGCTGCGCCCCACGGGCTGGGTGAAACTGGTGACCGCCGCGGGCGAGGAGGCCCTGCGGGCGGACGCCGAGCGTGCCGACGAGGAGAGCCGCGCGGAGCTGGAACGACTGCGCGAGGAGCTCGCCGAGGCGCGGACGCACACCCGGGCCGAGACCGAACGGCTGCGCACCGAGCTGGAGTCCGCGAAGAAGGAGTCGGAGTCGCTGCACCGCAAGCTGCGCGGTGCCCTCAGCGACGTCAAGCGGGGTGAGGCCGCGCTGCGCAAGCTGCAGGCCGAGACGGACACCGCGCGGGCGGAGGGGCAGGCCCAGGTGTCCGCCGCGGAGAGCGAGAGCCGGCGGCTCAAGACACGGCTCTCCGAGGCCGAGGCGGCCCTGGAGGCCACCCGTAAGGCGGCCCGTGAGGGGCGCAGCGTCGAGGACATGCGCGTCCGGCTGCTGCTGGACACCGTGCTGGACGCGGCGCAGGGGCTGCGGCGCGAACTCGCCCTGCCACCGGTGTCCGTACGGCCCGCCGAGACCGTGGACGCGGTCGAACCGGGGCGGATGACCCCCAAGGACATCGCCGCTCGCGCCCTGTCCGAGAACGATCCCGCGATCCTCGACCAGCTGCTCGCGCTGCCGCAGGCGCACCTGGTGATCGACGGGTACAACGTCACCAAGACCGGATATCCGCAGATGCCGCTGGAGAAACAGCGGCTGCGGCTGCTGGGGCAGCTCTCCCAGCTCGCCGCGCAGACCGGCGCCGAGGTCACCTGTGTCTTCGACGGGGCGGAGCTGGCCGCGCCGGTGCTGCTCGCGCCGCCGCGCGGGGTGCGGGTGCTGTTCTCCAAGCCGGGAGTCACCGCGGACGAGTTGATCCGCCGGCTGGTGCGCGCCGAGCCGCCCGGGCGGCCGGTCATCGTGGTCTCCACCGACCGTGAGGTGGCCGACGGGATCGCCAAGGCGGGCGCCCGGCCGGTCGCCTCCGTGGTGCTCCTGAAGCGCTTCTCGCGGGGTTAGTCGAGTACGTTCCGCGGGGTCGGCCGAAGGGTTTTCCGCGAGGTCGGCCGGGGGGTTTCGCCCGGTTCGTCAAGCGATTTTCGCCGGGTCGGTGATCTGCGGCCTACGCGTCAAAGGGCTCGTACGTCCCATGTGTAACGTCCGGGCGCAATGGGTCGTTTGGAGAAACCTTCACGCAACGTAGCGTCAATCGGATATCACTGCAGGTGAGTTGAGTGCAAAGAATGCGCTCGGTAACCGAGATTTTTCAGGTTTGGATTTGAACTGATCACAGGAAGGTCACTAGGGTCAGGCCTCGAACCTCCGCTCGGGTGTTCGCTCGTTGGGAGTGACGGCGGAGGGGCACCGCCCGTCGGCGTCTCGGCAGGCGGCTGGAGGAAGAAGGAGCTCGCCTTCGTGGCGTCCCACCGTCGACCCAAGCAGCCGAGCCGCACCCGTGTGACCGTGCTCACCACCGCCGCGGCGGCCGCCGTGGCCCTCAGCGCCAACGCCGCCAACGCCGCGCCCAGCGAGAAGCCGGGCAAGGACGAGGTCAAGGCGAAGGTCGACGCCCTCTACCAGGAGGCGGAGCAGGCCACCGAGAAGCTCGACGGGGCCAAGGAGAAGCAGGACAAGCTGGAGAAGCAGATCAGCACCCTGCAGGACAACGTCGCCCGTGGCCAGGATGACCTCAACCAGCTGCGCGACGGCCTCGGTTCGATGGCCAGCGCCCAGTACCGCACCGGCGGCATCGACCCCTCCGTGGCACTGTTCCTCTCCTCGAACCCGGACGACTTCCTGGACAAGGCGTCCGCGATGGACCAGCTGACCGGTCAGCAGGTCGAGTCGTTGAAGAAGGTCCAGGAGAAGCAGCGCGAGCTCGCCCAGCAGCGCCAGGAAGCGTCCGAGAAGCTCAAGGACCTCTCCGACACCCGCGCCGAGCTCAAGAAGAAGAAGCAGGAAGTCCAGGGGAAGCTCGCCTCCGCGCAGAAGCTCCTCAACTCCCTGACCGCCAAGGAGAAGGCGGCGCTGGACGAGCAGCAGTCGCGCGCCACCCGCGCCAGCGAGCGCACGGTCCTCGACAGCCCCGGCAAGGCCGGCTCCGGGCGCGCCGGCGCCGCGTTCGCCGCCGGACAGAGCATGAGGGGCCGGCCGTATGTCTACGGCGCCACCGGCCCCGACTCCTTCGACTGCTCCGGCTTCACCTCCTGGTCCTACGCCCAGGCCGGTGTCTCCATCCCCCGCACCTCCGAGTCGCAGGCCACCATAGGCACCCGCATCTACTCGCAGAGCGATCTGCAGGTCGGTGACCTGGTCTTCTTCTTCGGTGACCTGCACC
Source organism: Streptomyces sp. NPDC005195 (assembly GCF_040608315.1). NCBI lineage: Bacteria > Bacillati > Actinomycetota > Actinomycetes > Kitasatosporales > Streptomycetaceae > Streptomyces > Streptomyces sp. NPDC005195. The sequence continues at coordinate 45,402 of NZ_JBEXHZ010000039.1, read as the reverse complement.
ACGTCGGGCTCTACGCGGGCGGCGGCCAGGTGCTGCACGCCCCGCGTACCGGCACGGTCGTGCGCTACGAGTCGATGAGCACCATCGGCGGAGCGTTCCAGTTCGGCGTCCGGGTCTGATCCGGCCTCCGCACCGCTCCGGGGATCTCCTCGGCGTGCCGCCCAAACGGGCGAATCACGGTAACTCCCGCTGACCCCACGCCCCGTCGGTGACCTGCGTCTCCGGCGGGGCGCAGCCATGTGCGCCCCCGGAGGTCTTTGGCCGGTGCGTAGTCGCACGGCTACTGTCTGCCGCGTTTCCCCCGATTCCGGGGGACCGTCAGCGGAAGGGAGAGCGGCTACCGTGGGGTCCCATCGCCGCCGTGCACCGTCCGGGTCCGACCGGGGTGCCGGCACCCCGGGCATCGCCGGCATCACCGTCACCGTGATGTCCGTGGCCGCAGCCGCCCTCGGTGCCGTACCGGCCGCCGCGGCACCGCAGGACGACACCCGGGCCGAGGTGGACCGTCTCTACACGCAGGCCGAGAAGGCCACCGAGGCGTTCAACAAGGCCGGCGAACGCGCCGGCGCGCTGCGCAAGGAGGTGCGCACGGCGCAGGACCGGATCGCCCGCCAGCAGGAGCGCATCAACACGATGCGGGACGCGCTCGGTTCGCTCGCCGGGGCCCAGTACCGCGCGGGTGGGCTCGACCCCTCCCTCGCGCTGATCTTCTCCGACAACCCGGCCGAATACCTCGACAAGGCCGCCGTGCTGGACCGGATCAACGCCCGCCAGGCGGGGGAGCTCGAGGACCTCCGGTTCGCGATGCGCGATCTCGCCCAGGAGCGGGAGGAGGCGACCGGGAAACTCGCCGAGCTGGAGCGGAGCAGCCGGGCCGTCGCCCACCACAAGCGGACCGTCGAGCGGAAGCTCACCGAGGCGCGGCGGCTGCTCGACTCGCTGCCGGACGGCCTGCGCGACGCCTACGACCGGGCCTCGCGCTCCGGACGCCCCGGCATCCCCGACCTCGGAAGCGCCGTGCCCGCCTCGGGGCGGGCCGCCGCGGCCCTCGCCGCGGCCCGCTCCGCGCTCGGCCGCCCCTACGTGTGGGGCGCCAACGGGCCCGGCGGCTTCGACTGTTCGGGCCTCATGCAGTGGTCGTACGCGCGGGCCGGGGTCGGTCTGCCGCGTACCTCCCAGGAGCAGCGGTACGCCGGACACCAGGTGCCGCTCTCGCAGGCGCTCCCCGGTGACCTGGTCACCTACCGGTCGGACGCGAGCCATGTGGCGATGTACGCGGGCAACGGGCAGGTGATCCACGCGCCCTATCCGGGGGCCGCGGTGCGCTACGACCCGGTGGGCATGATGCCGATCTCGTCCGTGACGCGGGTCTGACCGCGCCGCCGGAGCGCCGTACGATCGGGAACGTGGCAGGTCGAGGGCGTGCGTCGCGGGCGGGGTGTTCCCTGGTGCTGCTCGGCGTGCTGGCGGGCTGCGGCGGGCATCCGGCTCCGGACACCGCCGCCGCCGACGTGCAGCGGGTCCTCGACCGGCGGGCGACGGCGGTCCTCGACCGGGACGAGGCGGCCTACCGCGCCACCGAGGGACCGTCCGGCTCGGTCACCGAGTTCCGGCGGCTGCGCGCCGTCCCGTTGGCCGCCTGGGCGTACCACCTGACCGACCTGCGCCGTTCCGGGGACCGCGCCACCGCCGACGCGGAACTGCGCTACCGCGTCGAGGGCTACGACAGGGCCCCCGTCACGGTCGCCCGCACCCTGCGCCTGGTCCACGACGACGGGCGGTGGCGGGTCGCCTCCGACGTGCCCGCGAGGAAGGCCGGCCAGCAGCTGTGGGAGCAGGGCGCGGTGACGGCCGTACGGGGCGCGCACAGCCTCGTGCTGGGGGTCGGGCAGTCCGGTGAGCGGCTGCGGGCCTACGCGGCTCTCGCGGACCGCGCGGTGCCCGCCGTCTCCGAGGCCTGGGGCACGGACTGGGCGGGGCACGTCGTCGTCCTCGTACCGAAGTCGCTGGACGGCATGGCGGGGCTGCTCGGGGCGTCGGCGTCCGGCTACCGGGGGATCGCCGCGGTCACCACCGGAGAGGCGGGCGGCTCGGCGAAGGCGCCCGCGGACCGGATCATCGTCAACCCCGAGGCGTACGGCGTGCTCGGCGACCTCGGCAAGCAGGTCGTGCTGACCCACGAGACGACGCACGTCGCCACCCGGGCCCACACCACCGCCGCCACGCCCCTGTGGCTGTCCGAGGGGTACGCGGACTGGGTCGGCTACCGGGGCAGCGGGCGTACGCCGGCGCAGGCCGCGCCGGAGCTGCGGCGGGCGGTGCTGGACGGCCACCCGCCGGCCGCGCTGCCGGCGGACGGGGACTTCGGGTTCACCGGGGACGCGGCGCGGCTGGCGCGGGCGTACGAGGGCGGCTGGATGGCCTGCAGGCTGATCGCCGACCGCTGGGGCGAGGTGCGGCTCAACGACTTCTACCGGGCGGTGGGCGATCACGGGAAGCGGGCGGGGGCCGTGGAGGGCGCGCTGCGGGACGTACTGCGCACGACGCCGGAGAAGTTCACCGAGCAGTGGCGTACCTATCTGCGGACCCAACTCGGCTGAGCGCTCCCGACGGTGGCGCCGGGCCGACCTCAGGAGGGGCTCAGGGGCTCCCTGGTGCGGGCGGCCTGCGCGGGCAGCGTCGGGGCCGGGTGGGTCACCGTGCCCCACCAGAGTTCGCGGGCGGCCAGCAGCGCGGCGGCCACCAGCAGCCCGTCGCGGGCGAGGAGCAGGGTGACGCCCAGCCAGTCGCTGATCACCACGTGCGAGAACCAGACCGGGAACTCCAGCACGGTCGCAGCGCACGCGCCCAGCACCATCGCCACCGGCGGCGTCATCCGGCTGCCCCGGAAACACAGACAGACGGCGCCGGTCCCGACCAGCCACACCATGTACTGCGGGCTGATGACCCGGCTGGTGGCGGTGAACATCAGGACCGCCACGAAAGCGGCGTCGGCGAGGGTGTGCGACCGCATGCGCCCGGTGCGCAGCCGCCACAGCAGCAGCCAGCCCAGGGCGGCCGCGGTGAGCGTCAGGGCCGCCGCGCTCACCACGTCCACGTACGGGCCCAGGAACTCCACCGAGCCGTAGTTGAGCAGCACCTCACCGCGCCAGCCGAAGTGCCGGGCCACGTGGAAGACCAGGGAGCCCAGCGACTCCACCTCGGTGCCGCGGCCCCGCTGGAAGGCGAGGAAGGAGAAGGCGCCCGGCATCGCCGCCCAGAACAGCAGGGCGATCCCGCCCCCGGTCACCGCCGCCGCGGTCCACGCGCGGCGCTTCACGGCTCCGGCGAGCAGCAGGACGGGCCACACCTTCAGCAGCGCCCCGAAGCCCGCGAGAGCCCCCATCACACGCGGGTGACGGGCCCCCGCGAGCAGGGCCGCGACCGCCACGGCCGTCACCATCACGTCGTAGCGGGCGTAGACGGTCGGTCCGAGCAGCGGGAGGCCGGCCACCCACACCCAGGCGCCGCGGAGCGTCCTGCCGGGGCGCACACCGGCGTACCGCAACAGCGCGAACACCACCAGGTCGGCGAGGAGGGCGAGGACGATGAAGGCGGACGGGTAGTCGAGGAAGGGCAGCAGCCCGGGGGAGAGGATCGCGAGCGACGCGGCCGGCGGGTACTGCCAGGTCACGTCGTCGAGGGGGAAGGTGCCGGTGCGCAGGATCTCGTACCAGCCCTGGTAGATCACCGAGACGTCGCCGGTGACGTCAGGGCCGGGCAGCACGAACACCCTCAGGACGAGGAGCAGCAGCACCAGCCTGGTCAGGATCCAGGCCCCGAGCAGTCCGTACGGGAACCCCGCCCCCCTTGCGCCCGTCATGCCCACCTGGCCCTCGTCCGTTCGGATCCCGCGCGGTTCCGCGTGGAAACATGATGGCGTCCCGGACTGCGCGAGGGCCACGAAGCGGGGCCGTGCGCGGGGGAGTGTGCCGGACGCGTGCGGGCGCGGGGGTTTCGGTACTGTCGGGCGCGATGCACAAGACCCTGATCGTGACCAACGACTTCCCGCCCCGCCCCGGCGGCATCCAGGCGTTCCTGCACAACATGGCGCTGCGCCTGGACCCCGAGCGGCTCGTCGTCTACGCCTCCACCTGGAAGCGCGGCCGGGAGGGTGCCGAGGCGATGGCGGCCTTCGACGCCGAGCAGCCCTTCACCGTCGTACGCGACCGCACGACGATGCTGCTGCCGACTCCGGGCGTCACCCGCCGCGCCGTCGGGCTGCTGCGCGAACACGGGTGTACGTCGGTGTGGTTCGGGGCGGCGGCCCCGCTCGGCCTGATGGCGCCCGCGCTGCGCCGGGCGGGCGCCGGGCGGCTGGTGGCCACCACGCACGGTCACGAGGCCGGCTGGGCTCAGCTGCCCGCCGCGCGCGGGATGCTGCGGCGGATCGGCGACTCCGTGGACACGGTCACGTATCTGGGGGAGTACACGCGCTCGCGGATCGCCTCCGCGCTGAGTCCGGCCGCGGCCGCGCGCATGGTCCAGCTGCCACCCGGCGTCGACGAGAAGACCTTCCACCCCGGTTCGGGCGGCGCCGAGGTCCGCGCCCGGCTCGGTCTGGCGGACCGGCCGGTGGTGGTCTGTGTCTCCCGGCTGGTCCCGCGCAAGGGGCAGGACACGCTCATCCTCGCCATGCCGCGCATCCTCGCCGCGGAGCCGGCGGCCGTGCTGCTGATCGTCGGCGGCGGACCGTACGAGAAGGAGCTGCGCGGGCTCGCGCACCGGACCGGTGTCGCCGACGCCGTCCGCTTCACCGGAGCGCTGCCGTGGTCGGAGCTGCCGGCCCACTTCGGCGCCGGGGACGTCTTCGCGATGCCCTGCCGCACGCGCCGGGGCGGCCTCGACGTCGAGGGTCTCGGCATCGTCTACCTGGAGGCGTCCGCGACCGGTCTGCCGGTCGTCGCCGGAGACTCGGGCGGCGCGCCCGACGCGGTCCTCGACGGCGAGACGGGCTGGGTCGTGCGGGGTGGTTCCCCGGAGGACTCGGCCGACCGCGTCATCGCCCTCCTCGCCGATCCGGAACTCCGCCGGCGCATGGGTGAGCGGGGCCGCGAGTGGGTCGAGGAGAAGTGGCGCTGGGACCTCCTGGCGGAGAACCTCAAAACCCTCCTGTAGCCCCCACCGGCCGGGGGCGCGGGGACCTGCGCGGACCCCACCACGGACCCGCACTCGCTCACGACGGTCGGCACCGGCTTCCCAGGGGTGCGGGGAACCGCGCGATCAACCACGACGCACCCGCGTGCTCCGGCGCACGGCAGCCCCCACCCCGCCCCCCCCTGAAATCCCGGCAAAGCCCCTAGGCGGAAGCCAATAATCCGCCGATGCTGCGCACATGACAGAAAATCTGACCCATCATCAGATGACTAACCGTCACCTGACAAGACGTCAAATCCTGGGCATGGTCGCCCTTCAGACGGCCGCCACCGCCGGTCTCACCCGCATCGGTCTCCAGTCGGCGCACGCCGCCGAACCCGCCGCCGTCGACAACGCCCCCGCGATCGTGATCGGTTCCGGCTACGGTGCCGCCGTGGCCGCCCTCCGCCTCGGCCAGGCCGGCATCCGCACGCTCGTCATCGAGATGGGCAGGCTCTGGAACACCGCGGGCTCCGACGGCAAGATCTTCTGCTCCACCAGCGCCCCCGACCAGCGCTCCATGTGGTTCCGCACCCGCACCGAGGCCCCGCTCGCCACGTTCCTGTGGCTGGACCTCGTCAACAAGGACATCGGCCGGTACCCGGGGGTCCTGGACCGCGTCCACTACGACCACATGTCCGTCTACGTCGGCCGCGGCGTCGGCGGCGGCTCGCTGGTCAACGGCGGCATGGCCGTCACACCCCCGCAGTCGTACTTCTCCGAGCAGTTCCCCGGCGTGGACGCCACGGAGATGTACAACACCTACTTCCCGCGCGCCCGCACCATGCTCGGTGTCAACACGGTCGACCCCACCTGGTTCGAGTCCACCGAGTGGTACAAGTTCACCCGGACCTCCCGCAAGGCCGCGGCGAACGCCGGCCTGAAGACCACGTTCGTGCCGAACGTCTACGACTTCTCCTACATGCAGCGGGAGGCGGCCGGCACCGCCACCAAGTCGGCGCTCGCGGGAGAGGTCATCTACGGCAACAACTACGGCAAGAAGAGCCTCGACAAGACGTACCTCGCCGCCGCGCTCGGCACCGGCAACGTCACCATCCACACCCTGGAGCGGGTCCGGGCCGTCCAGCGCGCCGCCGACGGGACGTACACCCTGACCGCCGACCGGATCGACATCACCGGCGCGGTGGTGGAGACCAAGCAGTACAGCTGCACGTACCTCTTCCTGGGCGGCGGCAGCCTCGGCACCACCGAACTCCTGGTCCGGGCCCGGGAGACGGGCGCCCTGCCCGCCCTGGACGCCAGCGTGGGAACGGGCTGGGGGACCAACGGCAACGTCATGACCGGCCGCGCCAACCACATCTGGGACACCGTCGGGGCCAACCAGTCCACGATGCCCGTGATGGGGATCGACGACTGGGCGAACACCTCCAACCCCGTCTTCGCCGAAATCGCCCCGCTGCCCATGGGGTTGGAACACTGGATCAGCCTCTACCTGGCGATCACCAAGAACCCCGAGCGCGCGTCCTTCACCTACGACGCCGCAACGGACTCCGCGAAGCTCGGCTGGACCGCGGCCCAGAGCGCGGTCTCGGTGAGCATGGCCAAGAAGCTCTTCGACCGGATCAACGCGGCCAACGCGACGATCTACCGCTACGACCTCTTCGGCGGCAACAAGACCTTCGCCGACGACTTCTGCTACCACCCGCTCGGCGGCTGCGTGCTGGGCAGGGCGACCGACAACTACGGCCGGGTGAAGGGCTATCCGCACCTGTACATCACCGACGGCTCGCTGGTGCCGGGCTCGATCGGGGTCAACCCGTTCGTGACGATCACCGCGCTCGCGGAACGCGGCATGGCGCGGATCCTCGCCGAGGACACCGCGCCATGAGAGCCGTAGAGCCGTACGCCTGAGGCGGACGCGCCGGGGTCACCCCCGGTAGATCGCCTCGATCTCGTCCGCGTAGTCCTTCGCCACCACGTTGCGCTTGAGCTTCAGGGACGGCGTCAGGTGGCCCGACTCCTCGCTGAACTGGGAGGACAGAATGCGGAACTTCCGCACCGATTCCGCCTTCGACACCGCGGCGTTGCCGTCGTCGACCGCGTCCTGGATCGTCCGTACGAGATCCGGGTCGTCACGCAGCGACGCCGCGGTGGAACCCGCCGGTTTGCCGTGCTCCGCGCACCAGCGGCCCAGGAACTCCTCGTCGACGGTGATCAGCGCGCCGACGAACGGGCGTCCGTCGCCGACCACCATGCACTCCGCGACCAGCGCGTGCGCCCGGATGCGGTCCTCGATCACGGCCGGGGCGACGTTCTTGCCGCCCGCGGTGACGATGATCTCCTTCTTGCGGCCGGTGATCCGGAGGTAGCCGTCCTCGTCGAGGGTGCCGATGTCGCCCGTGTGGAACCAGCCGTCGGCCAGCGCCTCCGCGGTGGCCGCCTCGTTGTTCCAGTACCCCTTGAACAGGTGCTCGCCGTGCAGCAGCACCTCGCCGTCGTCCGCGATGCGGATCACGGAGCCCGGCAGCGGCTGGCCGACCGTGCCGATCTTCGTCCGGTCCCAGGGATTGAAGGCGGTGGCCGCGCAGGACTCGGTCAGACCGTAGCCCTCCAGGACCGTGAAGCCGATACCGCGGAAGAAGTGCCCGAGCCGCTCGCCGAGCGGGGCGCCGCCGGAGATGGCGTACTCGCCGCGACCGCCCAGTACGGCACGCAGCTTGCTGTAGACCAGCTTGTCGAAGGTCTTGTACTTGATCTTCAGGCCGAGCGAGGGGCCGGACGGGGTGTCCAGCGCGCGGCTGTACGCGATCGCGGTGTCCGCGGCCTTGTCGAAGATCTTGCCCTTGCCGTCCGCCTGCGCCTTGGCGCGCGCCGAGTTGTAGACCTTCTCGAAGACACGCGGCACACCGAGGATCAGCGTCGGCCGGAAGGCGGCCAGCTCGTCGGTGAGGTTCTTGATGTCCGGGACGCAGCCCAGCTTGATCGGCGCCATCATCGGCGCGACCTGCACGAGACGTCCGAAGACATGGGCGAGGGGGAGGAACAGCAGCACGGAGCACTCGCCCGTACGGAACAGCGGACGCAGCCGCTCCACGATGTTGCCGCACTCGGCGAAGAAGGCGCGGTGGGTGAGCACACAGCCCTTCGGACGGCCGGTCGTGCCGCTCGTGTAGACGATGGTCGCCGGGTCGTCGGCCTTGGCCAGCGAGCTGCGCTCCTCGACGGCGGCGTCGGCGACGTCCTGGCCGGCACGGCCCAGCTCCTCCACCCCGCCGGCCTCGATCTGCCAGACGTGCTCGAGGGCGGGCAGTCGCTCGCGCACCGACTCCACGGAGGCCGCGTGCGCCGGCAGCTCGACGATGCAGGCGGTCGCACCCGAGTCGCCGAGTATCCACTGCACCTGCTCCGCCGAGCTGGTCTCGTACACCGGCACGGTGACGGCGCCCGCGCTCCAGATGGCGAAGTCGAGCAGCGTCCACTCGTAACGCGTACGGGACATCAGAGCGACCCGGTCGCCGGGCTGCACACCCGAGGCGATCAGGCCCTTGGCAGCGGCCCGTACCTCCGCGAGGAACACGGTGGCGGTGACGTCCGTCCACATGCCGCCCACCTTGCGGGCGATGACGGCTACGTCGGGATGCTGCGCGGCGTTTCTGCGGACGATGTCGGTCAGGTTTCCGTCCGCAGGGACCTCGTACAAAGCCGGAAGGCTGAACTCGCGCAAGACTGCTGCTCCTCATAGGGCGCCGGCGCCACGACTCTGTGTGATGCGACGGTGCGGTCCAAGGCTCGGGCAGGTACTCGGGACCATCGTTGTTGAAATCCTGAGTACGACTGGACTGCCCGGACGTTACCCACCGGTACGCCTGTTTAGATAGGGGGTCCCGGCGAGATGTTCCCTGCGTCACACAGGTTGGCGTTCCTTCGCGCACAGTAGTCCACGCTCTTCTCGGCGTGCCAGTAACCGCAGGTCCGACCGCCTCTGTTCACGTTTGCCGCACAGGCCTACGCTTGATCGCCATGGCACCCACACCAGGCGGCAACCGCAGGACGCGCATTCATGTGGTGAGTGACGTGCACGGCAACGCGCGTGACCTCGCCCGGGCCGGCGACGGCGCCGACGCCCTGATCTGCCTCGGTGACCTGGTGCTCTTCCTCGACTACGCCGACCACTCGCGGGGCATCTTCCCCGACCTCTTCGGCACGGAGAACGCCGACAGGCTGGTCGAGCTGCGCACCGCCCGCCGCTTCACGGAGGCGCGCGAGTTCGGGGCACGGCTGTGGGCCGGCGTGGGGACGGACCGCCTCGCGGTCATCGAGAAGGCGGTGCGCAAGCAGTACGCCGAGCTGTTCGCCGCGTTCCCGACGCCGACGTACGCCACCTACGGCAATGTCGACATGCCTCCGTTGTGGGCGGAGTACGCCGGACCCGGCACCACCGTCCTCGACGGCGAGCGGGTGGAGATCGGCGGCCGGGTCTTCGGCTTCGTCGGCGGCGGCCTGCGCACCCCCATGCGGACGCCCTACGAGATCAGCGACGAGGAGTACGCGGCGAAGATCGAGGCGGTCGGCGAGGTCGACGTGCTCTGCACCCACATCCCGCCGGATGTACCCGATCTGGTGTACGACACGGTGGCGCGCCGCTTCGAACGCGGGTCCCGCGCCCTGCTCGACGCGATCCGCCGCACGCGCCCCCGCTACGCGCTCTTCGGCCACGTCCACCAGCCACTCGTCCGGCGGATGAGGATCGGCGCGACGGAGTGCGTGAACGTCGGGCACTTCGCCGGGTCGGGGAGGCCCTGGGCGCTGGAATGGTGAACCCCAGGTGGGGTGACGATGGTTCGGTCGGCGCGCGGTAGCCTTCACGCTGCACACACGTGCGCACCACCCTCCCTCACCGGACCGCACCTGGAGGAGCCACGGCGATGGCTGAACACACCAGCTCGAGCATCACGATCGAGGCGGCACCGGCTGACGTCATGGCGGTCATCGCCGACTTCGCCCGCTACCCGGACTGGACCGGCGAGGTCAAGGAGGCCGAGGTGCTCGGCACGGACGGGCAGGGCCGCGCCGAGCAGGTACGGCTCGTCATGGACGCCGGCGCGATCAAGGACGACCAGACCCTGGGGTACACCTGGACCGGCGACCACGAGGTCTCCTGGACCCTGGTCAAGTCCCAGATGCTGCGCTCCCTGGACGGCTCGTACCTCCTCAAGCCCGCGGGCACCGGCGCCACCGAGGTCACCTACCGGCTGACGGTCGACGTCAAGATCCCGATGCTGGGCATGATCAAGCGCAAGGCCGAGAAGGTCATCATCGACCGCGCCCTGGCGGGCCTGAAGAAGCGGGTCGAGTCGGGCGACGCGGGCTGACCCCGTCCGGCGGCCGGGCACCCTCCGGTCGTCCGTACACGAGCCGGTCCGGTCCCTCGGCGGACCCACCCCGGTCCCTCGGCGGGCAGACCCCTGTCCGCACGGAGACGGACGGGATCGGGTCACGGCCTCCGGGAGCGGACCGGCGACGGGGCGGGGCGGCGGGGACGCCCGGCGCGGGTAGCGTTTCCTCCCATGCGCACCATCCTGATCACCGGCTCCGGCGGCACCGGCCGTACGACCCTCGCGGCGGCCACCGCGCTGCAGGCCGCGGGTGAGGGCACCCGCACCCTGCTGCTGAGCGCCGACCGCACCGACACCCTCGGAGCCGCGCTCGGCACCCGCACGGGCGCGGACCCCACCGAAGCCGCCCCCGGCCTCACCACCTGGCGTCCCGACGCGACAGAACGCTTCCGCGAGGACCTCACCGCCTTCCAGGACCGCGCGACCACCGCCCTCGACCTGCTCGGCGCCGCCCGGCTGGACCCCGAGGAGCTCACCCCCCTGCCCGGCGCGGAGGAGCTGGCCCTGCTGCGCGCCCTGCGCGACGCGGCGACCTCGGACACCTACGACCTCCTGGTCGTCGACCTCCCCCCGACCCCGCAGGCCCTCGCGCTGCTCGCGCTCCCCGAGGAGCTCCGCCGCTACCTGCGCCGCCTGCTCCCCGCGGAACGCCAGGCCGCCCGGGCCCTGCGGCCCGTCCTCGGCCGACTCGCAGGCGTCCCGATGCCCGCCGAGTGGCTGTACGAGACGGCGGCACGCTGGGACGTCGAGCTGGCCGCCGTGGAAGCGGTCGTCGAGGACCGCGCCACGACCGTACGGGTGGTAGCCGAGCCCGGACCGGCCGGCAGCGACGCCGCGCGCACCGCCGTCACCGGCCTCGCCCTGCGGGGCCTGCGCGTCGAGACGCTGCTCGCCAACCGCGTACTGCCCGCGGCCAGCCCGGACGCCTGGCTGGGCGCCCTCGCCGCCCAGCAGCGCAAGGCGCTCGACGAGTGGCGGGAGGCGTACACCGTCCACGAGATCCCGCACCTGGGCCGCGACCCGCGCGGCACCGACGACCTCGCCGCGCTCCCGCTGCCCGGTGTCAACGAAACGCCACCCCCGGTCGAGTGGCCCGTCCGCGACCACCTCGCCGACGACGGCGTCCTCGTGTGGCACATCCCGCTCCCCGGCGCGATACGCGAGGAACTGGACCTGATCCGCAGGGGCGACGAACTGGTCGTCACCGTGGGGCAGTTCCGCCGGATCCTGCCGCTGCCGTCCGCGCTGCGCCGCTGCGGCGTGGACGGAGCGGCGCTGCGCGAGGGAGAACTGCGGATCCGTTTCGCGCCGGACCCGGATCTGTGGCCGCGCACACGGTGAACCGGGTACCGCTGTTCGGGTAACGTCGAAGGGAGGAAACGTAGGCAGGAGTCCGCCATGAGCGAAGAGCGCACCACGTCCGACGCCGCTCAGCACGAGACGGTGGACGAAGCGCGCGTCAGCGACGCCGACGCCTGGGCGAAGGCGTGCGCCGAGGATCTCGCGGCGGAGAAGGCCCGCCGCCGCACCCAGTACGGACCACCGCCCGGTTCCGCCTCCGAGGAGCTGCGCAAGCTCGTCGACGCGGTCGCCGACAAGCTGTCCGGACTGAACTCACCGCTGTTCGGAGCGATCGCCTCCGGCACCGCCCAGCAGATGGTCAACCAGGTCGTGCAGCAGGCCAGGGCGGCCGTGGAACCGGTCATAGAACGCAACCCCGCCGTCTTCGACCACCTCGCCGCCGCGGGCTCCGAGCTGCTCGCCGCGTACCGCTCGGCCGTCGAGGCACAGGAACGGCGCTGGACGACCCGGGACACCGGCCCTCGCGACGAGGGCACCGGTCCGGGGGAGCGGATTGACTTGGACTAAAGGCCGCTCGGGTACGGTTGGCCGTAGCGGGGCTCGACCGAAACTGAGGGATTCATGGGACTCACCATCGGCGTCGATATCGGCGGCACGAAGATCGCGGCCGGTGTGGTCGACGAGGAAGGCAACATTCTCTCGACCCACAAGGTGCCGACCCCCACCACGCCGCAGGCCATCGTGGACGCCATCGCCGCCGCCGTCGAGGGCGCGCGCGCGGGCCACGACATCGTCGGCGTGGGCATCGGTGCGGCCGGATACGTGAACCGCCAGCGCTCGACGGTGTACTTCGCGCCCAACATCGACTGGCGGCAGGAGCCGCTCAAGGCCGAGGTCGAAGCGCGCGTCGGGCTGCCGGTCGTGGTGGAGAACGACGCGAACGCGGCGGCGTGGGGCGAGTACAAGTTCGGCGCGGGCAAGGGCCACCGGAACGTCATCTGCATCACGCTGGGCACGGGCCTCGGCGGCGGCATCATCATCGGCAACAAGCTGCGCCGCGGGCACTTCGGCGTCGCCGCCGAGTTCGGCCACATCCGGATGGTGCCGGACGGTTTGCTGTGCGGCTGCGGCTCGCAGGGCTGCTGGGAGCAGTACGCCTCCGGCCGCGCCCTCGTCCGCTACGCCAAGCAGCGCGCCAACGCGACCCCCGAGCACGCCGAGATCCTGCTCGCGCTGGGCGACGGCAACCCCGACGGCATCGAGGGCAAGCACATCTCGATGGCGGCGCGGCAGGGCGACCCGGTGGCGGTGGACTCCTACCGGGAGCTGGCCCGCTGGGCCGGCGCCGGTCTCGCCGACCTCGCCTCGCTCTTCGACCCGTCGGCCTTCATCGTCGGCGGCGGACTGTCGGACGAGGGCGAGCTGGTTCTCGACCCCATCCGTAAGTCGTACAAGCGCTGGCTCGTCGGAGGCAACTGGCGCCCCGTGGCCGATGTGATCGCCGCCCAGCTCGGCAACAAGGCCGGTCTCGTGGGCGCGGCGGACCTGGCCCGGGAGCCCGACCCGATCATGTGACGCCCACGCCACACACAGTCACCCGACATCGCCCGCCGCGCCCCACGAAGCCGGCGGGCGCTGTCGTGCGGTGAGCGCTTCGGGCGGGGGCCCACCTACAGGGACCGCGTGGCCGGCCAGGAGGTCCTCCGCACAGGAGAGCCGGGCCGCCCGCGGGGTTTTCCTGCGGGTGGCTGTCGTGGTGCGGCGGGTCTGTCGCGCGCGGACGGCAGCCGAGGGACCCGTCTCAGGGGCGCGGCGCGGCGCCGTACCTCGATGGGGGGCGCGGGGAGCTGCGTGCCCAGCCACGACCCACCCGCACCCTGGAACCGGGCCGACCGCGATTTTCCCCCCACCCGGTGGAGCGCCCCCGTATCTTGATCAGCATGGCGACGACCCCGCTGCCCCCTTCCCACACCGAACCCGACGGCTCCGCCGTGATCCGGGTGCTCAGTTACAACATCCGCTCGATGCGCGACGACACCGACGCCCTCGCGCGCGTGATCAGCGCCTGCGCGCCGGACCTGGTCCTGATCCAGGAAGCCCCCCGCTTCTTCCGCTGGCGCAAGAAGCTGGCCCGTCTCGCGGCGGCCTCCGGCCAGATGATCCTGTCCGGTGGCGCCCCGGCGGCCGGCCCCGCACTCCTGTGCTCCCTGCGGGCCACCGTCGAACGCACCGAGGACGTCCTGCTCCCGCTCACCCCCGGCCAGTTCCGCCGGGGCTTCGCCACGGCCGTCGTCCGCTTCGGCGGCGCTCGCCTGGGCGTCCTGAGCTGCCACCTGTCGCTCGACGCGGACGAGCGTCACGAGCAGGGCGACATGCTCCTGGACCGCGTCGCCGCCCTCGGCACACCGCACGTCGTGGCGGGCGGTGACCTCAACGACCGCCCCGACGGCCGCACCTTCGAGCGCCTCGCGGCCTCCCTCCAGGACGGCTGGGCGACCAGCCCCTGGGGCGCCGAGCACACCTGGATCCGCGACGCGCCGCACCGCCGTATCGACGCGGTCTTCGCGACGAAAGGCATCGAGGTCCTGGGATGCGGGGTGCCCCTGGGCCACCCCGGCGTGACGGAGACGGACCTGAGAGCGGCCACGGACCACCTGCCCGTGCTGGCCGCTCTCAGAGTGCCGGCGTCCTGAGACGCCGGTTCTGGGACGCCGGTACTGAGGACGTCCGCCCTGACATGTCGAGCCGGAGACGCCCGTCCCGGGAGGCGCGGTCCTGGGACGGGCTCAGACCACCGCGCCCCGCCCAGGATCGCCCTCGTCCTCGTCGTCGGGGTTCATCCGCATCACGAGGGTGGCGAAGCCGCCGAGGAAGCCGCCGATGCCCACGGTGGCGAGCCACCAGGTCATGTCCCAGCCGAGCAGGACGGCCAGCAGGAGCACGATCGGACCGCCGATGACGGCGAGCCAGGCGAACTTGGCCGTGGCGTCGGCGGCCGGCAGCGGAGGCGGCTCGGGCGGCACGAAATGACCCTCGTCGTCCTCGTCGAAGTCCTCCTCGGCGGGCTCCGCCGCCCGATAGTCGCGCGGGCCGCCGACGCCGGGCGCGAAGGAGACGGAACTGCCGAGAGCCTGGGCCGCGGAGGGCCCGTCCCCGCCCTTGTCGCTCCCGTCGGCCTTGTCTGCCTCGTCTTCTTTGTCGGACTTCTCGGCCTTCTCGGTGTCGTCCGCGTCGCCCTTGGCCCGCTGCCCGGACCTGCCCCCGCGACCTGTGGGGGTGCCGTTCGTCTCGGGATCGAGGAGGGCCAGGTCCTCGATCGACTTGAACGGTTTCGCTCCGGGCGGGTCCTTCGGCTCGTCGCCGTACCCCTCGACGATCGCCTGCCACGCGGCGTCCTCGTCGAACGGCACGCTCTGCTCGTCCCCCGGGGGCCCGCTGACGGGCACGCCCTTCTCGTCGGGCTCGCCGCGCTCCGCGTCCTGCTCAGCCACCAGTGGCCGTCCCTTCCTGCTGACCCGCCTGAACCGCGCCGGACCGCTCGCCGACGCCGGGCGCGAGCCGGCCGATGAACGAGTAGCTCTCCTCGAAGACCCGGTCCGCGTCATGGTCCAACGTCGCCACGTGGTAGCTCTGTTCCAGTAGGATCTCCGTCACGTCCGTGGAGGACACCCGGCCCAGCACACGGGCCGAGTCCACCGGCGGCACCACGTGGTCCTGCGGGCTGCGCAGCAGCAGGAGCGGCTGGGTGACCTGGGGCAGCTCCCCGTCGACGATCCGGTAGAAGTTCCGCATGGAGTGCGCGGCCCGCAGGGGCACCCGGTCGTAGCCCAGTTCCGTGACACCCTCCTTGGCGATGTCGCTCGCGATGCCGCCCACGGTCGGTACGAAGTGACGGAGCACGGGGAGGGCGTACGCGGCCGCCCCGTGCACCTTGTTCGCCGGGTTGACGACGACGACGCCGCTCACCTCGTCCCCGTGCTTCGCCGCCAGCCGCAGGGCCAACGCGCCGCCCAGGGAGAGACCGAGGACGAACACCCGGGTGCAGCGTTCCCGCAGGGCGCGCAGTTCGCGGTCCACCTCCGCGTACCAGTCCTGCCAGCCGGTGAGCTGCATGTCCTCCCAGCGCGTGCCGTGTCCGGGCAGCAGCGGGAGCGCGACGGTCAGGCCGCGCTCGGCGAGGAACTCGGCCCAGGGGCGCAGCGACTGGGGTGACCCGGTGAAACCGTGGCAGAGGAGGACGCCGACCTCTCCGCCCTCGTGGCGGAACGGCTCGGCTCCAGGAAGGACCGGCACCTTCGGTCTCCTGTTCGTCAGGACGGGCGGAACGGGACAAGGCAGGCGGGCGGACCGGAACAAGACGGGCGACCCGAACGGAGGCGGAACACGACCCCGGGAGATCCGGGCGTACTTCACCGTACGCGACCGCACTGACACCGACCAGGGTCGTCGGGTCCTTTGACAGTCCTCCGGGATAAGGTCTGAGCTACGACACAGGAGGCATTCGGTTGATCTACGGCGCCATGAAGTTTTCCATCGGGGGGCCGCTGAAGCTCGCCTTCAGGCCCTGGGTGGAAGGCCTCGAGAACATTCCCGCCGAGGGCCCCGCCATCCTGGCAAGCAATCACCTGTCGTTCTCGGACTCGTTCTTCCTGCCCGCGGTCCTCGACCGCAAGGTGACCTTCATCGCGAAGGCCGAGTACTTCACGACGCCCGGCGTCAAGGGCAGGCTGACCGCCGCGTTCTTCAAGGGTGTGGGCCAGCTCCCGGTGGACCGCTCCGGCGCGCGCGGCGCGGGCGAGGCGGCGGTCAAGAGCGGTATCGACGTCATCGAGCGCGGTGAGCTGTTCGGCATCTACCCGGAGGGCACCCGCTCGCCCGACGGACGCCTGTACAGGGGCAAGCCGGGCGGCCTCGCGCGCGTGGCCCTCGCCACCGGCGCGCCGGTCATCCCGGTCGCCATGATCGACACCGAGAAGATCCAGCCGCCGGGCAAGGTGATGCCCAAGCTGATGCGTCCGGGCATCCGGATCGGCAAGCCGCTCGACTTCGGCCGGTACGCGGGCATGGAGCACGACCGCTTCGTGCTGCGCGCGGTGACCGACGAGGTCATGTACGAGATCATGAAGCTCTCCGGCCAGGAGTACGTCGACGTCTACGCGACCGCCGCCAAGCGGCAGATCGCGGACGCGGCGAAGGCCGAGAAGCAGGCACAGAAGGAAGCCGAACAGGCGCAGAAGGAGGCCGCGAAGGCGGTCGAGACCGAAGAGGGACGGGCGGGCGACTCCTAGACGCGTTCGTCGGGGCGGTGGGGTGGGGGGGCATGGCCAAGCGCGAGAGAGTCATGAGGATGTCGGTCGAGCTGCCGCTGTGGCGTGCGCTCTCCGCGTACCGCGTGCTGACGATGTTGTACGCGATCGGGCTCTTCGTCACCGCGACCAGCAGGTTCGCCCACCCCTGGGTGGCCGTCGGCTACTACGCCGTCCTGTTCGTCTGGACCCTGGCGACCCTCCCCAGGGTCGCGAACGCGGCGAACTGCACGAAGCGCTTCCTCGCCGTCGACCTGGCCGTGGCGCTCACCGGCATCCTGCTCACGCCGGTCGCCGTCACCCGCCACAGCATCATGGACGGCGGCCCCACGCTCCCGTCGATATGGACCGCGGGCTCCGTCCTGGCCTTCGCCATCAAGGGCGGCTGGCGCTGGGCGGCCTTCGCCTCCACCCTCGTCGCGGGCGCCAACCTCGTCGAGCGCGGCGCCCCCACCCGCGACACCGTCCACAACGTGATCCTCGTCTGGGTCGCGTCCATCGCCATCGGCTACGTCGTCGAGGTCGCCCGCGCCTCCGAGCTCACCCTCGCCCGCGCCCTGGAGATCGAGGCCGCCACCCGCGAACGCGAGCGCCTCGCCCGGGACATCCACGACGGGGTCCTGCAGGTCCTCGCCATGGTGCAGCGGCGCGGCAGCGCCCTCGGCGGCGAGGCCGCGGAGCTGGGCCGGATGGCCGGCGAGCAGGAGGTGGCGCTGCGCACGCTGGTCTCCGGCGGCCTGCTGCCCGTCTCGCGGGTGTCCGAGGACGCCGCGCTCGGCGCGGTCGTACGCGCCGTCGAGGAGCCGGACGACGACGGGCGCCCCGTCGATCTGCGCGTGCTGCTCGCCCCGTACGCCACCGCGCGCGTGACGCTCTCCGAGCCGGGCGCCCCGGTGCCGTTGACCCCGGTGGCCGCCCGGGAGCTGGCCGCGGCCGTCGGGGCCGCGCTGGACAACGTGCGCAGACACGTCGGGGAGAGCGCCCGCGCGTGGATCCTGGTCGAGGACGAGCCGGACACGGTGATCGTCACCGTGCGCGACGACGGCCCCGGCATCCCGGAGGGACGGCTCGCGCAGGCCGAGGGGGAGGGGCGGCTCGGTGTGGCCCTGTCGATCCGCGGCCGGCTGCGCGAGCTGGGCGGCGCGGCCGAACTGATCTCGGTCCCGGGCCAGGGCACCGAGGTCGAGCTGAAGGTACCGAAGGTCTGACGGGGGAAGGCGGAGCAGTGATGACAGACATCACGCACATGGAGGACATGGCGGACACGGCGGAGGTGGAGCAGCAGGTGGGTGAGGACCCGATCAAGGTCATGGTGGTGGACGACCACCCCATGTGGCGCGACGCCGTGGCCCGTGATCTCGCCGCGGCCGGGTTCGCCGTGGTGGCCACGGCGGGCGACGGCGAGCAGGCGGTGCGGCGTGCGCGGGCCGTCGGCCCGGACGTTCTCGTGCTCGACCTGAACCTGCCGGCCAAGCCCGGTGTCCAGGTCTGCAAGGAACTGGTCGGAGCCAACCCCGCGCTGCGCGTCCTCGTGCTGTCGGCCAGCGGTGAGCACGCCGACGTCCTGGAGGCGGTGAAGTCCGGGGCGACCGGATACCTGCTGAAGTCGGCGTCCACGGAGGAGCTGACCGACGCGGTGCGCCGTACGGCGGTCGGCGACCCGGTGTTCACCCCCGGTCTCGCGGGTCTGGTCCTCGGCGAGTACCGCAGGCTCGCCTCCGAGCCCGCCCCGGCCGCGGGCGCGGGGGAGCCCAAGGCCCCGCAGCTGACCGACCGTGAGACCGAGGTGCTCCGTCTGGTGGCGAAGGGCCTGAGCTACAAGCAGATCGCCGAGCGGCTGGTCATCTCCCACCGCACGGTCCAGAACCATGTGCAGAACACCCTGGGCAAGCTCCAGCTGCACAACCGGGTGGAGCTGGTCCGCTATGCCATAGAACGTGGTCTCGACGAGGCGTAAACCCGGTGTTGTCCACCATCGAGTGAATGACGAGTGATCAACACCCGCACAATTCAACGGAATTGCCCTTCCGCCCCATGACGAAGTGACCTGGATCACTATTAGCGTGAGTCCCGTCAGGCAATCGCGGCGAAGGGACTTTTCCATGCGGGTCGGAGTACTGACCGGAGGCGGCGACTGCCCCGGACTCAACGCCGTCATCCGGGGCGTCGTCCGCAAGGGCGTGCAGGAGTACGACTACGACTTCGTCGGCTTCCGGGACGGCTGGCGCGGACCGCTCGAGAACGACACCGTCCGGCTCGACATCCCCGCCGTACGCGGCATCCTGCCGCGTGGCGGCACCATCCTCGGCTCCTCGCGGACGAATCCGCTCAAGCAGGAGAACGGCATCCGGCGCATCAAGGAGAACCTCGCCAAGCAGGAGGTCGAGGCGCTCATCGCGATCGGCGGCGAGGACACCCTGGGCGTGGCCGCCCGCCTCCACGACGAGTACGGCATCCAGGTCATCGGCGTACCGAAGACCATCGACAACGACCTGTCCGCCACCGACTACACCTTCGGCTTCGACACGGCGGTCGGCATCGCGACGGAGGCGATCGACCGCCTGCACACGACCGCCGAGTCGCACATGCGCGTCCTCGTCGTCGAGGTGATGGGCCGTCACGCCGGCTGGATCGCCATCCACTCCGGGCTCGCGGGCGGCGCGAACGTCATCCTCATCCCCGAACAGCGCTTCGACGTCGACCAGGTCTGCGCCTGGGTCACGTCACGCTTCAAGGCCTCGTACGCCCCGATCGTGGTCGTCGCCGAGGGCGCCATGCCCAAGGACGGCGACGCGGTGCTGAAGGACGGCACGCTCGACTCCTTCGGACACGTCCGGCTCTCCGGTGTCGGGGAGTGGCTGGCCAAGGAGATCGAGAGGCGCACCGGCAAGGAGGCCCGCACCACGGTCCTCGGCCACGTCCAGCGCGGCGGCACGCCCAGTGCCTTCGACCGCTGGCTCGCCACCCGTTTCGGTCTGCACGCCATCGAGGCCGTCCGCGACGGCGACTTCGGCAAGATGGTCGCCCTGCGCGGCACGGACATCGTCCGGGTCCCGATCGCGGAGGCCACGGCCAAGCTGAAGACGGTCGACCCGAAGCTGTACGAGGAGGTCGGCGTCTTCTTCGGCTGAGCCGCCCGCCGACGCGCCGCCACGTCCCACCCGTGGCGGCGCTTCGGCGATCGCGAGGGTCCCCCGCCTCTTCGCCTTCCCCGGCGTCCTCGACTACACCGCCGGCCGCCGCTCGGACAACGTGCCGGCGTCCGTCAGCTGAGCGAGCAGCTCCCGCACCACGGTGGTCCCGTTCAGGGTCAGCACCGACTCCGGATGGAACTGGACACCCGCGAACCCGGGCCCGCGCAGCGCGTGCACCTCTCCGGCACCGCTGCGGGCGACCTCGACGCCGTGTGCCGCCAGCTCGGCAGCCGCCTCCTCGTCGCAGCGTGCCACGAAGCTGTTGTAGAAGCCGACGGTCTCCGTCCTCCCGAACAGGTCGATCGTGGTCTGCGCGCCCTGGTAGGGAACCTCCTTGCGGACGATCTCCAGGCCGAGCTCCGCCGCGATCAGCTCGTGGCCCAGACACACACCGAGCACCCCGTGCCGGTGCTCCCGGATCACCCCGGACGCGAGGCCGCGCAGGAACCGCATCTTGGGGTCGTCCTTGTCGGCGGGGTCACCGGGGCCGGGACCGAGCACGACCGGACCCGCGTGCGCGCGGACCGTCTCCCGCAGTCCCGGCTCGTCGTACCGCCGCACGGTCACCTCCAGCCCCGAAGACCGCAGCACGTGGGCGAGCATCGCGGTGAAGGTGTCCTCCCCGTCCACCACGAGGGCATGGCCCTCCAGGGAGTCGGTCCGCTCCTGCATCCGCAGCCAGAACGGCGCGAGTGAGGCCCGCCGGCCGTCGAGCGCGGCCCGCACCCGCGGATCGTCGGCCAGCCCCGCCCGTACGCCCGGTGCGCGCGGGCTCCCCTCCACGACCCCCAGTGCCGTCAGCACCCCCGCCGCCTTCGCACGCGTCTCCGCGACCTCGCCCGCCGGGTCCGAGCCCCGGACCAGGGTGGCGCCCACCGGCACCCGCAGCCGGCCGTGCGCGTCGATGTCGGCGGTCCGGATGAGGATGGGGGAGTCGAGGGTCTGGGCGCCGCCCGCGTCCCGCCCGAGCAGGGCCAGCGCCCCCGCGTAGTAGCCGCGTCCGACACCGTCCCGCCCGAGGGGCTCGTACCGCTCGATCACCCGGCACGCGTTCTGCACCGGCGACCCGGTGACCGTCGCCGCGAACATGGTCTCCTTCAGGACCTCGCGCGCATCGAGCGAGGACCGGCCCCGCAACTCGTACTCGGTGTGCGCGAGATGGGCCATCTCCTTCAGCCGCGGCCCGATCACGACCCCGCCCATGTCACCGACCGTGCACATCATCTTGAGCTCCTCGTCCACGACCATGGAGAGCTCCTCGATCTCCTTGCCGTCGGCGAGGAAGCCGAGCAGACCCTCGGCGGAGGGTCCCCCGGCGGGGTAGCGGTACGTCCCGCTGATCGGGTTCATCACCACGGTCCCGCCGGACATCCGCACGTGGACCTCCGGGCTCGCACCGACCAGCGTCCGGTTCCCGGTGTGCACGACGTACGTCCAGTACGCGCCCCGCTCGCCGACCAGCAGCCGCCGGAAGAGGGCCAGCGCGTCGGCCCTCCCGAACCCCGGGATCTCCCCCTCGTACGTGCGCCTGATGACGAAGTTCGCCCCTTCGCCGCGTCCGATCTCCTCGCGCAGCACGCGCCCGACGATCCCGGCGTACTCCTCGTCGCCGACGTCGAAGCCGCCGCCCTCGACCCGCACGTCGTGCGCCGGCAACTGGGCCAGGGCCCGCTCCAGCGGCAGCTCGTGCGTCTCCTCGGGGGTGAGTGCCAGGAGCGGTGTGCCGTCGTCGCGGACGTCGAAGCCGCGCTCACGGATCTGGCGGAAGGGGATGAGAGCGAGGGCGTCGTCGGGCAGGTCGGCGAGCCGGTCGTACCCGGCCACGGGCCCGAGCAGCACCTCCACCGTGCCGCCCTCCTCGGTGGAGCGGCCGGGGGTACGGCGGCAGAGCAGGGCGAACGGGCGGGGATCGTCCAGCAGGTCGCGCAGGTTCATCGGTCCTGTTCCTTCTCACATCGGAGAGGAACGACCCCGGAAAACGCCGAAGGCCGCCCCTCGGGCGGCCTTCGCGAAGTCTTGCGTACGCGCAGTCAGTGGGCCGCCGGATGAGCGGTCCACCACCAGGTCTGGTGCGAGTGCGCGAACATGCGCCGCACCTTACCCGACGCCGGAGGTCGGGCGGCAGCGCGACGCGTCCGCGCCTCGTCCACCCGTACGCGCGCGCCACAGCTGCCACAGCCGCCACAGAACGACACGGCCGGGCCCCACGGCGCTCCAGTGATCTCCCTAGACTGCGTCCGGCACGGCGCGGACCGGTCACCGCGCGAAAGCACCTGCTCCGGACGGTCGACCCGCAGCTCACACCGCCGCCCGGACCGTCTCACGGCGGGCGTGACACGTCTCAGCCGCTGGGCATCGGGAGAGGACGCGGCGTGCGACCCCGTAGTGTTGTGCAGGTGACCGTGAACGCTAAGTCCAGCGCGAGCGCTGGCAACACCTGGCGAGACCTGCCCGCGGCGCAGCAGCCCGAGTACCCCGATGCCGAGGCTCTGCGCGATGTGATCGCGGACCTCGAGTCGTATCCGCCGCTCGTCTTCGCGGGCGAGTGCGACCAGCTGCGCGCCCGGATGGCATCCGTCGCCAAGGGAGAGGCGTTCCTCCTCCAGGGCGGCGACTGCGCCGAGGCCTTCGACGCGGTGTCGGCCGACCAGATCCGCAACAAGCTCAAGACCCTGCTCCAGATGGGTGCCGTGCTCACGTACGCCGCCTCGGTGCCGGTGGTGAAGGTCGGCCGGATCGCCGGCCAGTACTCGAAGCCGCGTTCCAAGGGCACCGAGACCCGGGACGGCGTGACCCTGCCGACGTACCGGGGCGACTCGGTCAACGGGTTCGACTTCAACGAGAAGGCCCGTGTCCCGGACCCCGAGCGGCTGAAGCGGATGTACAACGCGTCCGCCTCCACGCTCAACCTGGTGCGCGCCTTCGCCACCGGTGGCTACGCCGACCTGCGTCAGGTGCACGCCTGGAACCAGGACTTCGTGAGGTCGTCCCCGTCCGGCCAGCGCTACGAGCAGCTGGCGCGCGAGATCGACAACGCGATGAACTTCATGCGGGCCTGCGGCACCGACCCGGAGGAGTTCAAGACCGTCGAGTTCTACGCCTCCCACGAGGCGCTGCTCCTCGACTACGAGTCGGCGCTGACCCGCGTCGACTCCCGCACCGGCAGGCTGTACGACGTCTCGGGCCACATGGTGTGGATCGGTGAGCGCACCCGGCAGCTGGACGGCGCGCACATCGAGTTCGCCTCCAAGATCAGCAACCCGATCGGCATCAAGCTGGGCCCGACGACGACGGCCCAGGACGCCCTGCAGTACATCGACCGTCTCGACCCCGACCGTGAGCCGGGCCGCCTGACCTTCATCGTCCGGATGGGCGCCGACAAGGTCCGCGACAAGCTGCCCGAGCTGTTGGAGAAGGTCAGTGCCTCCGGCGCGACGGTCGCCTGGGTGACCGACCCGATGCACGGCAACACCTTCGAGGCGGCCTCGGGCCACAAGACCCGCCGCTTCGACGACGTGCTCGACGAGGTCAAGGGCTTCTTCGAGGTCCACAAGGGCCTGGGCACGCACCCCGGCGGCATCCACGTCGAGCTCACCGGCGACGACGTCACCGAGTGCGTGGGCGGTGGCGACGAGATCTTCGTGGACGACCTGCACCAGCGCTACGAGACGGCGTGCGACCCGCGTCTGAACCGCAGCCAGTCCCTTGACCTGGCCTTCCTGGTCGCCGAGATGTACCGGGACCAGTAGCGGACCGAGGTCTGTTCCGTCCCTCGCGGCGGAGTGCGGTGGGGCGCGGATCACATACGATCCGCGCCCCACCGCGCTTTTGCGGATTCCGGACGGCGGGTAAGGTTAGGTTAGCCTCACCGTTCATCGGGAGGGGCGTTACCCGTTAGTCCTGTCGACCCTGTCGATCCCGCTCCGGGAGGTGAACCGCGTGTACGTCTGCAGCTGCTTCGGTGTCACCGAGGCGCAGGTGAAGAAGCACGCGGAGGACGGCGCCTGCACCCCGCGCCAGATAGCGTCGGTGAGCAAGGCGGGCACGGACTGTGGTTCGTGCGTCCGCCAGATCCAGTCCCTGCTGGGCCGTGGCGCGTGTCCGCGCCGGGAGCTCGCGGACCAGGGCAGGCCCGCCCTCGCGGAGCTCTCCGGCGTCGCGGGTCACCCGGCGCCCACGGTGACGGCCGAGGCCGCCTAGTTCTCGTACCGGCTCCGCCGCCGGGTCAGCTCTCCGGCTGCTCGATCAGCTGTGCGATGTAGAGCGCCTCGCCGAGCTTCTCGACCAGCTCGAGCTGGGTGTCCAGATAGTCGATGTGGTGCTCCTCGTCCTCGAGGATCGACTCGAAGATGTTCGCGGACGTGATGTCGCCCTTGTTGCGCATCACCTCGATCCCGCGCTTGAGGCGGTCGATCGCCTCGACCTCCACCTGCCGGTCGGCCTGGAACATCTCGGTGACGGTCTGACCCACCCGGACGTGGAACAGCCGCTGGTAGTTGGGCAGGCCCTCCAGGAAGAGGATGCGGTCGGTGAGCACCTCCGCGTGCTTCATCTCGTCGAAGGACTCGTGCCGCGTGTACTTCGCGAGCTTCGTCCAGCCGAAGTTCTCCTGCATCTTCGCGTGCAGGAAGTACTGGTTGATCGCGGTCAGCTCGCCGGTGAGCTGCTCGTTGAGGAACTCGATGACCTCGGGGTCGCCCTGCATCGCAGAGGCTCCTTCCAAGCGGGGGGAACTGGGCAGGCTGCGCCGCATCCTCGCACCGGCGTTCCGGGCCGTCCAGTAAGTGCATGCTTAGTAGGAGTTGCCCTGGTAGGGGCTGTGCTGGTCATGGGCACCGTCCCGGGTCTGTCAGGATGGAGTCATGGGTCAGCCGGTGGAGCGGGGAACGGGAGCGGCGGCACAGTCGGAGCTTCCGCCGGGGCAGCGACTGCAGCGCGGCTGGCCCGTCACGCACTACGGTCCCGTGCCCAAGTTCCGCCCCGAACGCTGGGAGTTCAGGGTCTTCGGCGCCACCGCCGACGGTGAGAAGCACTGCTGGACCCACGAGGAGTTCACGGCCCTTCCGTACACCTCGGTCATGGCCGATCTGCACTGTGTCACGAAGTTCAGCATGCTCGGGGCCGAATGGGGCGGAATCCCCGCGCGCACGATCCTGGACATCGCCCCGCCCTCGCCCGCCGTCACCCATGTGATGGTCTGGGCCGAGTACGGGTTCAGCTCGAATCTGCGCCTCGACGACTTCGCCTCCGACCGCGCGATCTTCGCCACCCACAAGGACGGCGAACTGCTGACCGCGGAGCACGGGTTCCCGCTCCGCCTGGTCGTCCCGCACCTGTACGCCTGGAAGGGGCCCAAGTGGGTCCGCGGCGTCGAGTACATGACGGCCGACCGCCGCGGGTTCTGGGAGGAACGCGGCTACCACAACATCGGCGACCCGTGGCGTGAGCAGCGCTACTCGTACCAGGAGGAGCCCGGGGAAGGCCCCGAGCTCTGACCCGGCGCGCGCCGGCGGGTGCGTCGGCGGTGGTACAGGCGCGCCACGGGCGGCCATGAGGTCGACGCCGGGTGGCGGTTCCTGCGCGAGCGGAACCACCATGGCGACCACCTACCTGGCCACACACCCCTCGGGGGTATTCGTGGCTCGACGGGTTCAGCCGTCGCGCAGCTTCTTCAGGCGCTCCACGTCCGCCGCGTGCCCCTCCTTGCCGCCAGGCGTCTCGATGATCAGCGGTACGCCCGCGGTGGCGGGGTGGGTCATCAGCGCGCGGAACGGGTCCTCGCCGATATGGCCGGTACCAATGTTCTCGTGGCGGTCCTTGTGGGCGCCGACCACATCCTTGGAGTCGTTGGCGTGGATCAGCCTGAGCCTGCCCTCGCCGACCGTGTCCACCAGCAGGTCGAGTGTCCGGTGCATCCCGTCCGGCCCGGTCAGGTCGTGGCCCGCCGCGTAGATGTGACAGGTGTCGAGGCAGACGCCCAGCCTCGGATGGGCGTCCAGTGCCTCGAAGTACGGTCCGAAGTCCCAGGTCCGGGAGCACAGGGAGGCACCCTGGCCCGCGGTCGACTCCAGGAGGAGGTACGGGTCGTCGTCGTGGGTCAGCTCGTCCAGCAGCGGCAGCAGGTGTGCGCGCACCTGAGCGAGGGCCACCGCACGCTCCCGGCCTCCGGTGGCGCTCCCCGTGTGCACGACCACGCCGAGCGCGCCGATCTCACGGCCCCGGCGCAGCGAGTGCCGCAGCGACTCCACCGACCTCTCGGCCGTCGCCGCGGTGTGCGAACCGAAGTTGATCAGATACGGGGCGTGCACGTACGCGGGGATCGACTCGGCCGCGCAGGCCGCGCGGAACTCCTCGTCCTGCTTCGGGTTCCCGGCGGGCGTCGCCCAGCCGCGCGGATTGGCGACGAAGACCTGGACGGTCTCCGCGCCCATCTCGCGCGCGTAGGCAAGACCGACGGAGCTGAGGCCGCCGGCCACGGGGACATGGCCGCCGACGGGATTGCGGAGCTGCTTGCTGGTCACACCCTTCAGGGTGTCACGCGCTCCGGGGGACCCCGCCGGCGGACCTTCGGGTTCCGCCGGCGGACCGCCCGGACCGATTCCGTGGCTTCCGGACTCCTCGGCTCAGCGGATCTCGATGGTGATCGTCGACCCCTTGGGCGCGGTCCTGCCGCCGTCCACCGACTGGTTCTTGACGTGGTCCCCGAA
This sequence comes from Streptomyces sp. NPDC005195, assembly GCF_040608315.1. Lineage (NCBI taxonomy): Bacteria > Bacillati > Actinomycetota > Actinomycetes > Kitasatosporales > Streptomycetaceae > Streptomyces > Streptomyces sp. NPDC005195. Next base: position 18,361 of record NZ_JBEXHZ010000039.1, on the reverse strand, counting down.
GAGCCCGAGCAGCCCGCGGTCCTCGTTGACCTCGAACCCCGCGTCCTCCAGCGCCTTCTTCGCGTCGTCCACGCTGTCGCCCACCACGTCCGGCACCGGGACCATCTCCGGGCCCCTGGAGAGCGTCAGCGTGACGGTGTCGCCCGTGGCGGCCTCGCTGCCCGCGTCCGGCGACTGCTGGGCGACCTGGCCCTTGTCGAACTCCGAGGTGACCCGCTGGGCGGCGATCCTCACCTTGAGACCCGCCTGTTCGAGCTCCGCCCTGGCGTCCTCGACGGATGTCCCCGTGACATCGGCGATCTCCACCGGACTGCCCTTGCTGACGACGAGGGCGATGGCCGAACCGGCGTGCCGTCGCGTGCCCGCTTCCGGATCCGTACGGATCACCGAGCCCTTGAGCACGTCCCCGCTGAACTCCCGGGTGATCATGCCCGCGGCGAGCCCCTCGTCCTTCAGCACTTCCCTCGCCTTGGGCAGCGTGAAGCCGTTCAGGTCGGGCACCCGCACCGTCTTCGGGCCGTCGGAGACGGTCAGCGACACGGAGTCGTGGTCCCGGATCCGCGCGCCGGGGTGCGGATCACTGCTGATCACGGTGCCGCGCTTCACGGTGTCGCTGTACGCGTGCCTGACCTGCCCGACGTCGAGCCCGGCCGCCTCGATCCGCGACCTGGCCTGCGTCTCGGTCTTCGCCAGCAGCAGCGGGACCTTGGTGAACTGTCCGGAGTTGATGTACCAGACGCCCGCGCCGAGGCCGAGCGCCAGCAGGATCGCGGTGACGATCATGATCGTTCCGCGCCGGGGGCGTGAGCCGCGCCGCCGTGTGGGGGCGGGCGGCTCGGAGGCGAGCACACTGGTCTGCTCGAACCGGCTGGTCCGGTTGATCCCGTCGGCTCCCTCGGCCTCGTTCACCGGCAGCAGGCGAGGCACGGACAGGGAGCGCGGGATCACGCTCGTACGGTCCTCCGCGTTGTCGTGGCCCGCGGTGACGGCCTGCGGCGGTACGGCGTCGAGCTGCTCGGCGGTGAGCCCGGCCCGCGCCTCCAGCACCTGGCCGAGCAGTGTCACCGCGTCGTGCGGGCGCAGCCCGGGGTCGCGGGCGGTGGCCGCGGCGACCAGCTGGTCGAGCGCGAAGGGCATGCCCGGTACGACGGCCGACGGCGGCGGCACGTCCGCGTGCAGGTGCTGGTAGAGCACCTGGGCCGGGGAGTCGCCGGAGTGAGGCTTGCCGCCGGTGAGCATCTCGTAGAGGACGACTCCGCAGGCGTACACGTCGACGCGGGTGTCCGCGGTGCCGTGCTCGATCTGCTCGGGAGCCAGATACGACACCGTGCCGAGCACGGACCCCGTCGTCTGCGTGACGGTGTCCACGGCCCGGACGAGGCCGAAATCCGCCACCTTGACCCGGCCGTCGTCCCCTATGAGGACGTTCTCCGGCTTCATGTCGCGGTGCACGAACCCCGCGCGGTGCGCGGCGCCCAGCGCGGCGAGCACCGGCTCCAGGACGTCCAGCGCGGCCCGCGGCTGGAGCGCCCCGCGCTCGCGCAGCACGTCCCGCAGGGTGCACCCCGCGACGTACTCCATGGCCAGATAGACGTACGACCCGTCCGCCCCCTGGTCGAAGACCTGCACCACGTTGGGGTGCGCGAGCCGGGCCACCGACTGGGCCTCCCGTATGAACCGTTCGACGAACGAGACGTCGGCGGCCAGCGTCGGGTGCATCACCTTGAGCGCGAGCACGCGGTCCAGGCGGGTGTCCAGGGCCCTGTAGACCGTGGCCATCCCGCCGACCGCGATCCGGGCGTCGACGCGATAGCGGCCGTCGAGCAGCTGCCCGACAAGCGGGTCCTGAAGGGTCGTATCCACGCAGGCGAGTCTACGAGCCGTCGCCGTCGGCCTTCCTGTCGTGGCCCGTACCGGGGCGGGACTGCAGCCGTCCTGTGACGCACATCGCGCCGAAGAGGTGACGCGGCCCGCTCCGCTGACGGCGGGCCCACCACCCGGAGCTCCACCCGCTCCCCGGGCCGGAATCCGCCGCCCCGCCGCCCTACCGTCCTACCGCCTCAAGGGGCGTGCGAGGTGCCCCCTTCGCGAACGTTCGCCCGCCGCGGCCCTAGAAAGCCGGCCTCTCCGGGTCCAGCCGTGCCAGGCCCTCCGCGGGAGAGGACGCCGAGGCGAAGTGCCGCCGGGGAATCCGCCCCGCACGCCGCGCCAGACGTCCCGCCTCCACGGCGTGCCTCATGCCCTCGGCCATCAGCACCGGTTCCTGCGCACGGGTGACGGCCGAGGCGAGCATCACACCGGCGCACCCCAGCTCCATCGCCAGCGCCGCGTCCGACGCCGTACCGGCTCCCGCGTCGAGGATCACCGGCACGCGCGCGTGCTCCACGATCAGCTCGAAGTTGTGCGGGTTGCGGATCCCCAGGCCGGACCCGATGGGCGAGCCGAGCGGCATCACCGCCGCGCACCCGACATCCTCCAGCTTCCGCGCGAGCACGGGGTCGTCGTTCGTGTACGGCAGCACCGTGAATCCGTCGTCGACCAGTGTCTCCGCGGCGTCGAGCAGTTCGATCGGGTCGGGCAGCAGGGTGCGCTCGTCGGCGATGACCTCCAGTTTGACCAGGTCGGTGCCGAGCGCCTCCCGGGCGAGCCGCGCGGTCAGCACGGCCTCGCCCGCGGTGAAGCACCCCGCGGTGTTCGGCAGCACCCGGATGCCGAGCCGGCCGAGCACCGACAGGACGGAGCCGTGCGCCCCGGGATCCACCCGGCGCATCGCGACCGTCGTCAGCTCCGTCCCGGACGCCACGAGCGACCGTTCCAGCACGTCGAGGCTGGGCGCACCTCCCGTACCCATGATCAGCCGGGACGAGTAGGACGTACCTCCGAGGACGAACGGATCGTCGGCCATGGGTCAGCCTCCTTGGACAGCGGTGAGGACCTCGACACGGTCTCCCTCGCGCAGGGACGTGGAGGACCACTGGGTGCGCGGGACGACGGTCTCGTTGAGCGCGGCGGCGACGCCGGAGGGCGCCGGCGTGAGGGTGGCGACGAGCGTGTCGAGGGCGGTGCCCGCGGCGACGAGCCGGCGCTCGCCGTTGACGAGGATGTTCATACGGGCTGCTCCGTGCGTGTCGGGCTGAACCGGTGGGGAGTGAAGGGGCGCGCTTCCTCGGGGAGCTCGCCCGAGGCGAGGACGTGCGCCATGACGTCCCCGGTGACGGGAGTGAGCAGGACGCCGTTGCGGTGGTGGCCGGTGGCCAGCAACAGTCCGTCGAGCCCGGTCGGGCCGAGCAGCGGAGCGTTGTCGGGCGAGCCGGGGCGCAGTCCGGCCCTGGTCTCGGTGAGCGGCAGTTCGGTGATCCCGGGCACCAGCTCATGGGCGTCGCGCAGCAGCTCGTACACGCCGCCCGCGGTCACCGTGGTGTCCCAGCCCAGCTCCTCGCTGGTCGCGCCGACGACGAGTTCGCCGCTCTCGCGCGGCACCAGATAGACCTGGCCGCCACGGACCACGGCCCGCACGGTGCGGCTCAGGAAGGGCGCGTACCGCTTCGGCACGGTCAGCCGCAGCACCTGCCCCTTCACCGGGCGCACGGGCGGCCTCACGTCGTCGGGCACGCCCTCGAGGCTCCCGCTGAGGCTGCCCGCGGCCAGCACCACCTGTGTCGCCGCCAGATCCTCGCCGCCCGCGGTGACGACGCCGGTGGCCCGCTCCCGGACCACCGTCAGCCGCTCCGCCCAGGTCCGCTGGAACACCACTCCGGCTCGCTCGCATGCCGTGACCAGGGCCTTCGCGAGTCGGCGCGGGTCGATCTGGTGGTCGCCGTCGACGCGCAGACCACCACGGACACCGGGCGCGAGCATCGGCTCCAGCCGGCGGCACTCGCGGCCGCTGAGCCACTCGGATTCGAGACCCGAGCGGATCTGCAGGGCATGCAGTTCCCGCAGATGGGCGCGGTCGTCGGAGTCCAGGGCGACGGCCAGGGTGCCACACCGGCGGTAGCCGAGATCCTGGCCCGTCGCCTCGGTGAGCTCGGCGACGAAGTCCGGGTAGCGGCGCGCGGAGGCGAGGTTCAGGCCCAGCAGGGTCTGCTCTCCGTAGTGCAGCTCGGTGACGGCGGCGAGCATTCCGGCGGCGACCTGCGCGGCCCCACCGCCGGGTTCCGGGTCCACGACCGTCGTGGTGAACCCGCGCTGAGCGGCCCGCCAGGCCGTGACCAGGCCGATGATCCCGCCCCCCACCACCAGGACGTCGGACATGACGGACCTCTCCGCCGGTGTACGCGACATGGGCGTCCAGCCCCTCCCTTCGCCGGCATGACCCGGATCAGGTTCGTACGGTCGGAGGCCGCCAGCCTCCCTCTCAGCCCGGTGCGTCCGGGCTCCCGCGAGTGCTCTACGTCGACCACCCTAGCTCGCCGCCGCATGCCTCAGTAAGGGAGCCTCCGTCTCTGGACCCTGTGCTCGACGGCCAGGCCCGGCCGCGGCTGGAGGAGAGCGGGGAGGGGGACTCGCGGACGGGCGGCGGGACGAGCGCGGTCGTACGGACCGAGCGGATCGAACACGCCGAACACCCCGTACGGGCCGCACGCGCCGGACGGACCCGCTGACACCGAGCCGCATTGTGGAACAGTCACTGAGCACGTCCCCTGACTGACGGATTGTCAGGTGTCTATGGTGATCAGGTGAGCGAGCAGACGCAGGGGCAGGAGCAGGGGCCTACGGCACGCCGGGTCGTCATCGCGGGCGCGGGCATGGCCGGCGTGCAGACCGCGGTCGCCCTGCGCGAACAGGGATTCACCGGCGGTGTGACACTGATCGGCGCCGAGCCGCACCAGCCGTACGACCGGCCGCCGTTGTCCAAGGCGGTGCTGCTCGGAAAGGCCGAGCACTCCGCCTTCGACATCGACTTCGAGGCACTGGGCATCGAACTGAGACTCGGCTGCGAGGCGCTGGGTCTGCGCCCCGGGGACCACGAGCTGGACACCGTCACGGGACCGGTGCCCTACGACCTCCTGGTCCTTGCGACCGGCGCGGAACCGATCCAGCTCCCCGGCGCGGAGGGCATGCCCGGCGTCCATCTGCTGCGCACCCTGGACGACGCCGAACGGCTGCGCCCCGTGCTCGTCCGGCAGCACGACATCGTGGTGGTCGGGGCGGGCTGGATCGGCGCGGAGTTCGCCACGGCGGCGCGCGAGGCCGGGTGCGCGGTGACGGTCGTCGAGGCCGCCGACCGGCCACTGGCCGGGGCACTGCCCGCCGAGGTGGCCGCGCCGATGGCCTCCTGGTACGCGGACAGCGGGGCCTCGCTGCGCACCCACGCGCGCGTGGAGCGCGTCGAGCCCGGTGCCGTGGTGCTCGACGACGGGTCCCGGGTCCCCGCGGGCGCCGTGGTCGTCGGCATCGGTGCCCGGCCCGCCACCGCCTGGCTGGCCGGCTCCGGCATCGAGCTCGGGGCCCACCGCGAGGTCGTGGCCGACAACCACCTGCGCACCTCCCTGCCGGACGTCTACGCGGTCGGCGACTGCGCCTCCTTCCCCTCGGGCCGGTACGAGGAGCGCCTCCTCGTCCACCACTGGGACAACGCCCTTCAGGGACCGCGCACGGTGGCGGCGAACATCATCGGCGAGGCCCCGGTGGCGTACGACCCGGTTCCGTACTTCTGGTCCGAGCAGTTCGGCCGTTTCGTCCAGTACGTCGGCCATCACGCGCCCGCCGACACGACCCTCTGGCGCGGCGACTCCGCGGGCGCCGCCTGGACGGTCTGCTGGCTGCGCGACTCCCGCCTCGTCGCCCTCCTGGCGGTAGGCCGTCCCCGCGACCTGGCCCAGGGCCGCCGTCTGATCGAGGCGGGCATGCCGCTGGACCCGGAGATCCTCTCGGATCCGTCGCGTCCCCTGAAGGAGGCCATGGCCTAGCCAGGCGGGCTCCGAGGCACTCCCTCGGGCGGCCGACGCGAGGGCCCGGCCCGGCACGGTGGGCGCCCGGCCGGGTGGCGGCCCGGCGGCCACCCGGCGGCGTCACCGCGCCGGAATTCGGAGGAATTCCGCGAGATTCACGCGCTTCTGACGCGGGACGGGGGGCGCTCGGGTACCGAGTGTCAGTCCGGGATGGCAGGCTTGTCCCGTGACCGAGATTGACGCAAAAATCGATGCTCTCGTCCCCGCCTGGCTCACCCTCCCCGACATCGCCGAACAGTTCGGCGTCGAGGTGACCCGCGTCCGGCATCTGGTCAAGGAAGGCCAGCTGATCGCCGTACGCCGTGGTGAGAACCGCGCGCTGCACGTCCCCGCCGCTTTCGTCGACGAGGACAAGGTCGTCAAGGGCCTCACCGGCACCCTGACGCTCCTGCGGGACGACGGCTTCACCGACGAAGAGATGCTCGAGTGGCTCTTCACCCCCGACCCGACCCTGCCCGGCACGCCCGCGCAGGCTCTGAGCGAGAATCGCGGCACGGAGGTGAAGCGTCGCGCCCAGGCGCTCGCCGTCTGATCTGAACACGTCCGGCGTACGGACCACGGCCGGCCCCGGACCACCCCGGCCGCCGTGGTCCGTGCGCCCCGCCGCACCACGGGGGACCCACGCATGCCCGAGAACGCCGCCCGCCTCGCCGACGCCCGCGTCTACCTCTGCACGGACGCGCGCACGCGCCAGGGTGACCTCGCCGAGTTCCTGGACGCCGTCCTGGCGAGTGGCGTCGACATCGTGCAGCTGCGCGACAAGGGCATCGAGGCGGCCGAGGAGCTGGAGCACCTCCAGGTCTTCGCGGACGCCTGTGCCCGCCACGGGAAGCTCCTCGCGGTCAACGACCGGGCGGACGTCGCCCACGCGGCCGGCGCCGACGTACTCCATCTGGGCCAGGGCGACCTCCCGGTTCCCGCGGCCCGCGCCCTCCTCGGCGACGAAGTCCTGATCGGCCGTTCCACGCACGCGCCGGCGGAGGCCTCGGCCGCCGCCGTCCAGGAGGGCGTGGACTACTTCTGCACCGGCCCCTGCTGGCCCACTCCCACCAAGCCCGGCCGCCACGCGCCGGGCCTCGGCCTGGTCCGCCACACCGCCGCGCTCGGCACCGACCGCCCCTGGTTCGCCATCGGCGGCATCGACCTGGGCAACCTCGACGAGGTGGTGGAGGCGGGCGCCCGCCGTGTCGTCGTCGTCCGTGCGATCACCGAGGCGGACGACCCCGCGGCGGCGGCCGCGGAGTTCGCGAAGCGGCTGCGGCACGCCTGACCGGGCGGAGCCGACCCCCTCCATGGCCCGTCGGGCCGCCCCGCCGCCCGTCGGGCCGTCCCGCACTCTGTCCGAGGGGTGGACAAGAAGCCGACGAATCGGACAATTCTCTCCGGTTCGGTTGGGGGACCGGCGCCCCCTGGCTAACCTGCGAGTATGGCCCTCGGATCTGCCTCCACCAGGACTGACCGCGCACGCATCGTGAGCGACATGCTCGCGTCCGGCAAGAAGACGTACTCGTTCGAGTTCTCCGCGCCGAAGACCCCCAAGGGCGAGCGGAACCTGTGGAACGCGCTGCGCAGGGTCGAGGCCGTCGCCCCCGACTTCGTCTCCGTGACCTACGGAGCGGGCGGCTCCACCCGCGCCGGCACGGTCCGGGAGACCGAGCAGATCGTCGCCGACACCACGCTCACGCCGGTGGCCCACCTCACCGCCGTCAACCACTCCGTGGCCGAGCTGCGCAACATCATCGGCCAGTACGCGGACGCGGGGATCCGGAACATGCTCGCGGTCCGCGGTGACCCGCCCGGGGACCCCATGGGCGACTGGGTCCCGCATCCCCAGGGACTGACCTACGCGGCCGAACTCGTCCGTCTCATCAAGGAGTCCGGCGACTTCTGCGTGGGCGTCGCCGCCTTCCCCGAGATGCATCCGCGCTCCGCCGACTGGGACGCGGACGTCGCGCACTTCGTCGACAAGTGCCGGGCCGGCGCGGACTACGCGATCACGCAGATGTTCTTCCAGCCCGAGTCGTACCTGCGGCTGCGCGACCGGGTCGCGGCGGCGGGCTGCGCGACACCGGTGATCCCCGAGGTCATGCCGGTGACGAGTGTGAAGATGCTGGAACGGCTTCCGCAGCTCAGTAACGCTTCGTTCCCGGACGTCCTGAAAGAGCGGATCCTCACAGCCAAAGAGGATCCGGCGGCTGTACGCTCCATTGGCATCGAGTTCGCGACGGAGTTCTGCGCGAAGCTGCTGGACGAGGGCGTCCCCGGACTGCACTTCATTACGCTGAACAACTCCACGGCGACGCTTGAAATCTACGAGAATCTGGGCCTGCACCACCCACAGCAGGCCTAGACCGGCCGCACCCGCGTACGACACACTGCGTAGCGGCCACTGGGAGAGGGGCGTACATGGGCTTGACGGTCCTCTATATCGCTTTCGGCATCGTCGCACTGTGGCTCCTCGGCGAGGTTCTGCTGCAGTACAAGGCGCGGCTGCGCTACCGGCTGCTCGCCTTCGTCGGCTTCGCCGGTGTGGTCCTCGGTGTGCTGATCCCGTCCGTGATCGTCGTCGGTCTGGGTGCGGCCGCCTTCGCGGTCGGCCAGACGTACGTCACGCTGTCGTTCCGGCGCGGCTTCGCGGCCGGCTGGGCGGTGGGCAACCGCCAGGGAGCCGACCAGGCCCCGGACAAGGGCTCGGGCAGGAGCAAGCGCCGCCGCGGCGAGCCGGACCGCCAGGATCCGGCGCTGGAGGAATCCGACCTCGAGGCGGAGCAGGAGGCGGCCGAGGGCACGCGGTATCCGCAGGGTGAGGACGACTACACCCGCGAGGACGACGTCTTCACGCCCGCGCACTCCGACCGGTTCATGCCGACCGGCTCCGGCGACCTCACGGCGACGGGGAGCACGGCCGTGTACGAGCCCCAGCCCCTGCCCGACGACACCGGCTCCTACGGCGTCTACAGCGACGCCGCCTACGCGGCCGCCGCGGGGCAGCCCGACCAGTCCTACGCCGCCGCCCCCTCCCAGGACCAGCAGGCCTACGCGTACGACGGCTACTCCGGGTACGACCAGCAGCAGTACGGCTACGACAACGGCCAGCAGCAGTACGCCGCCTACTCCGACCCGTACATCGGCACCCAGACGTACAACGGCGCCGCGTACGACATGACGTACGGCGGCGGCGATCAGCAGTACCCGCAGCAGCAGGGCTACGGCCAGGACCAGTACGCCGCCGGCGGATACGGCGGCGAGACCCCGGCCGGCGGTGTCTGGGTACCGCAGCAGCGCAGCACCGACGACCAGTACGGCGGCGAGCTCCCGCCCGAGCAGCAGTATCCGTACCAGGACAACGGCCAGGGGAACGGGAACAGCAACGGCAACGGGAACGGCGCCGGGTTCGACGAGCAGTACCGGTACTGACCGGTCCTCAGGGGGAACCACCCCAGAGGCGGGCGGTGGCCGCACGGGCGGCCACCAGGAGTGCTCTCGGCAGTGCCCACGGGCTCACTGCGAGCCCCGGAAGTCCGGTCCCTCCACGATCAGCCCGGACACCAGGGCGCCCGACATCCCCGCGTGCGGAAGGCCGCCGCCGGGATGCGTCCAGCCGCCGACCGTGAACAGCCCCGGCACGCGGGTGCCGTTCGACGGGTGCAGCAATCGGCCGGCCGCCGCCGCGAGCGCCGGTGCGGGCACCGCACCGCCCTCCGCGCCCGTCGCCTCCGCGATGTCGGCCGGGGCGCGGACCTCGTGCCACAGCAGGCGCTCCCGCACGTCCGGCACGGCACGCCGGGTGGCGTCGAGGACCCGCTCCACGTCCGCCTCCGACACCCGCAGGCCCGAGGGAACCGTGACCGTCACCGTGACCGCCTCGCGCTCGGCGTCGGGCGCGAGACCGGGGTCGTCCGGGCGCGAGACCGTCACCGTGGGCGCTGCGGGGAATCCGGGACGCTCGCCGAAGAGCCGCTCCAGCTCCTGGTCACGGTCGGGCGTGTGCACCACCGTCCGGTGCGCGACCCCCGCGGGGCGCCCGCCGCGCAGTGCCAGCAGCACGGTCAGCCGGCTCGGCATACCCCGCTGCGGCGCGACCTCGTCACCGCCGCGCAGCGCCGTCCCGGCGACGAGCCGGTCCAGCACCTCGGGCGCGACACCGGCGACCACGAAGTCGGCGTCCTCGACGACCGGCGCCGCCGCGGAGCCCAGGGCCCGGGAGGGGTCCTCGGCGAGCTCGACGCCCACCGCCCGTCCGTCCTTCTCCACGATCCGCCTGACCGGCGTCCCGAAGCGGAACTCCACCCCGCGGGCGAGGCACCGCTCGTACACCGCACGCGCCAGCTCCCGCATGCCTCCGCGCACGTACCAGGTGCCGAAGGCGTGCTCCATGTACGGAAGCACCGCCGCGCTCGCCGGTGCGACACGCGGGTCGAGCCCGTACGCGAGGGCGTGACTCTCCAGGAGGGCGGCGAGGCGCGGCTCGCGTAGCTCCCACGCGCCGACCTCGGCGAGCGTGGCGGCCCGGCGGGTGCGCAGCATCCTTCTGTGGGCCACCGCGGGGTAGGGCTCACGGTCGGCGAGCATCCGCCAGTTCGGCCACAGCGGCTCCTCCAGGAGCGGCCGCCGCGTCCGGTCCCAGGCCTCCCGGGCCCGCACCAGGAAGTCGCCCCACCGCTCGCCCGCGCCCGCCCCGAGCGCCTGGTCGAGGGCGGTGACGACACCCGCGCGGGAGGCGTTGGGCAGGGAGACCTCGGTGCCGTCGGCGAAGACATGGCGTGCGGACGGGTCCACCTGGACCAGGCCGACACACGCCTCCAGCGGCTCCTTGCCCGTCTTGACGAACAGATCGCGCGGGACGGCGGGCACCCGCAGCAGGCCGGGGCCCGTGTCGAACGTGAAACCGTCGCGCTCGAAGCGGCCCAGCGCTCCGCCGTACGTCGACGCGCGCTCGTACACCACCACCCGATGGCCCGCGACGGCCAGCCGGGCGGCGGCCGCCATCGCGCCCATCCCGGCGCCGATCACCGCAATCCGTCCCATGACCGCGACCTTATCGGCCACCACTGACAGGCCGGGCCAGGGGCCCGGCGCGGGTCAGCCGGGTGGTGGCCCGACATGTGCGGCGAGCCGTCTCTCCTCCCGGCGCTGGGCCCTGCGGCGCAGGAACCGCCGGATCCGGGAGACCAGGAAGAAGAGCGTCAGCAGGCCCGCGAGCAGCAGCACGGCCGCGATGACCGCCGCGGCCACGGGGTGGAACATCGCGAATGTCAGGATCCCGGCGACCCCGAGATCCTCGGCGATGCTCATGCCGACGTTGCTGAACGGCTCGGGCGAGGTGTTGATCGCCATCCGGGTCCCGGCCTTGACCGCGTGGCTCGCCAGCGCGGTCGAACCGCCGATCGCGCCCGCCGCCAGATCGGGGAGCGAACCGTCGTGCCCGGCGAGCAGCGCGCCGACCACCGCCCCCGCCACCGGCCGGACGACGGTGTGCACCGAGTCCCACGCCGTGTCCACGTACGGGATCTTGTCGGCGACCGCCTCGCACAGGAAGAGGACGCCCGCCGCGATGAGGACGTCGGGGCGCTGCAGGGACTGGGGGACGTCGTCGCTCAGACCGGTCGCGCCGAAGACGCCGAGCAGCAGCACCACCGCGTACGCGTTGATGCCGCTGGCCCAGCCGCTGGTGAAGACCAGGGGGAGTACGGACACGGCAGCGATCGTAACCAGTTGACGACGGTCCGTCCTGGGCATGAGTGCCCAGGGCCAGGTATCCGTACCCACGGAGGGAGATGAGTACCCGGACGGATGAGCTCCGGCCCGCGTGGACGGGAGAGTGGAGGCACGGAAGGGGGCGCGGCTCCGGTACCGCCGGCACGGGGCGGCGGAACGGTTCTCGCGCCCTTGGCCGCTCCTTCCGCCGGCCCGGTCGGCGGGAGTGAGGCACGGGGGACCCAGGGGCGACCGGACGGGGCCCGACGGAGAGAACGGGGAGCACCGGGGAGTACCGGGGCACGGGGGAGCAGGGCGAAGCGCCGGTTCGAAGGTGGCCCGCGGGGGACGCGGCCACTTCGGACCGGCGCTTTCACGTGGCGCCGGTCCGACGTGGCCGGGGTCGTGCCGACGGCGATCTACCGGTTGCCGCTCACGCGTCCCTGGAGCAGCCGCGAGAGCGCCGCGTGGACGTCGTCCAGGGAACGTTCGGGCTGGAAGGCCTGCCAGTCCAGGGCGGCCACCAGGACCATGCCGACCAGAGCGGCCGCGGTCAGCGGGATGTCGATCTCGTCGCTGAGCTCACCGCCCGCCACCCCCTCGCGCAGCACGTTCTCGACGACCGCGACAGCCTCCCGCCTGACCACCATGAGCGTGGACTGCCAGGCCCGGTTGGTGCGCCACAGTTCGGCCACGTACAGCTGGGTGAAGGCCGGGTAACGGTCCATGAAGACGAGCCCGGCCCGGATCATCGCGTCCAGGGCGTCGACTCTCGTCCCGCCCTCGCGCTCGGTCCGTTCCGCGGCCTCGCGCAGGGAGGCGGTGAGGAGCCCCACGCCGTGCCGCAGGAGCTCTTCGAAGAGGACGGCCTTGCTGGCGAAGTTGTAGTAGACGGTGCCTTTGGCGACCCCCGCCCGCTCCGCGATCTCGTCCACGGTGGTGGCGGAGAAACCCTGTTCCGCGATGAGGGTGACGGCCGCCTCGTAGAGCTTCTGCCGGGTGGCCTCGCGGCGACCGCCGCCTGCCGTGGTGTTGCTGCTTTCCATGGCCCTGATTGTCACAGGCTCAGCTCCGGGTGAAGGCGGTCCAGGGTCCACACCTGCCTGCCGCGTGCCGACAGGGCGGTGAGCGCGAGGGCGCCCGCGGTGAACGCCGTGAGGACGGCGCACGCCTGCCAGACAGGTCCCAGACCGCCGCCGGTGATGAGCCTGCGGAGGGCCTCGACGACATAGCTCATCGGCAGGAAGGGGTGGATCGCGTTGAAGAAGCGCGGACTCGTCTGGACGGGGTACGTGCCGCCCGCCGACGTCAGCTGGAGCATCAGGAGGGCGAGCACGAGGATCCGGCCGGCCGCTCCGAAGCGCGCGTTCAGCCACTGGACGACGGCCGCGAAGCACGCCGTCACCAGGAACAGGAAGCCGACCGTCCCGGCCGCCCGCACCATCTCCAGGCCGATCGCCCAGTGCAGCACGGCCATCAGGGCGGCTGTCTGCAGCACCCCCAGGGCGGCCACCGGCAGCCAGCCCGCCAGGGCGATGCGCCAGGCCGGGGCGCCGACCGCGAGCGCGCGCCGGTTGAGCGGCGGGATCAGCATGTAGGCGACCATCGCGCCCACCCACAGCGACAGCGGGATGAAGTACGGGGCGAAACCGGTGCCGTAGTTGGGTGCCTTGTGGAGGTCCCTGGAGGCGAGCTGGACCGGGTCGGCCATGACGTGGGTGCGCCGGTCGCGGTCCTGCCGGTCGTAGTCGGGGATCCGGCCGGCGCCGTCGTGCAGGCCGCCGGCCAGCTTCCCCGAGCCGCCGACGAGCTGGTAGATGCCCCCGTCGAGGTCGCTCGCGCCCGTCGTCAGCCGGCCGACACCCGTGTCGAGGTCCGCCGCGCCGGTCCTGGCCGTGCCGAGCCCGGTGTGCAGTTTCTCGGCTCCCGTGGCGACCTTCGCGGCGCCCGCGTCCAGTTCATCGATCTTGGAGACGGCGTCGCCGAGGTCCTCGGAGAGGTGCGGCGAACGGTTCGCGAGCGTACGGGCCCGCTTCTGGAGCGTGCCCAGGTTCTGGTCGAGCGTGTCGAGGTCGCCGCCCTGGTCGTCGATGAGCGTGTCGAGGTCGTCGGCGACCGCGGCCACGTCCGCGGCGGCCTGCCTGGCCTTCTTGAGATCGGGACACGCGGGGTCGGGGACCGGCAGGGTCTCGCAGCGCGCCTTGTAGACGGTGTTCAGCACGGTGGAGGCCGTGTGCGCGCCCTTGGCGGCGGCCGGAGCGGCCTCCACCAGGGTGTCCAGGTTGTGGCGGACCGCCGAGGCGGAGTCGGCGACGAGGCGGGCCGTGTCGCCGATCGACTTCTCGTTGGCCTTCAGGAAGGGGCCCACCTTCTCCGCGACGCCGTCGACCTTGGTGGCCAGCGCCCGGGTGCCGTCCGCGACCTGCCGTGAACCGTCCGCCAGGTCGCCCGCACCCTTGTCGAGCTTCGTGAGGCCCGTGGAGAGCTTCCCGCTGCCCTTCCCGGCCTCCTTCAGACCGTCCGCGAGGTCCTTGGAACCCTTCTTGGCCTTGCCGATCCCGCCCTTGAGCCGGTCGGCCCCCTTGGCGGCCTTCTCGGTCTCGCCGTGGATGTCCGAGAACGAGATGAAGATCTTGTCGAGGAACGATCTCGACGCCTTCGTGGAGGCCGCGGTGCGCACCTCGCTGAAGACCGTGCGCGAGATCTGCCCGACGATGTAGTTGTTCGCGTCGTTCGTACGCACCTGGAGCGCGCCGGTCTCCGGCGCGTCCCCGGAGCTGGAGGCGACCTTGCTGCTGAAGTCGGACGGCATGGTCAGCGACAGGTAGTACGTGCCGTTCTCGACGCCCTCGCGGGCCTCGGCGGCGCTCACCTCGTGCCACTCGAAGGTGTCGCTGTCGCGCAGCCCCGCGGTGATGTCGTCGCCCGCCCTGATCCTGGCGCCCCCGGCTGTCGCGCCCCGGTCGTCGTTCACGAGGGCCACGGGAATGCGGTCGAGGCGGCCGTACGGGTCCCAGAACGACCACAGGTAGAGGGCGCCGTAGAGCAGGGGCAGCAGGAGGAGTGCGGCGAGTGCGGCGCGCGGGAGCCTGCCCCGGCCGAACCGCCTGAGTTCAAGAGCGGCCAGTTTCGGTGAGCGCATCAGCCGTCTCCTTCTCGTCGGTCGTGTGGGGGCCGGCCGCCTCGCGGGGGTCGCGGGCCGTGTGGGGTTCCGTGGTGCCGTCGGGGTCGTCGGCTGGGCGGGGGCCGGCGGTCGCGTCGGGGTCCTCCCCTGTTCCGGTGGGCTTCCCGGTCCGTCCGGTGGACACGGTGACCGCCCCTTCGGGGGCCTCGCTGCACACCGCGAGGACGGTGGTGCCGGATGCGGCGATCGACGTCAGCAGGGCCCATGCCTCGGTCCGTTCGGCGTCCGACAGCTTGAGATCGGTGTCGTCGATACCGAGCAGCCCCGGGCGGCCGACGAGGGCCAGCGCGACGGACAGGCGCAGGCTTTCGAGCCGCTCCAGATCGCGCACGGCGGTCCGTGGCCCCTTGGGCAGGGCCTCCCGGTCCAGCCCCGCGGCGGTCAGCGCGTCGTCGATCCGCCGTTCCGTCCCGGCCATGCGCTCGGTCCTCGGGCGCCACAGCCCCCGCAGCGATCCCCCGAACCGCCTTTGCAGCAGCGCCCGTTCGCGCAGGTGCTCCCCGACGGTCAGGGCCGGGTCCAGGTCGGTGACGCCCGGGACGTGGGCGAGCGCGCTCACGCGCCGCACGGCGCCCATCTGCTTCGGCAGAGCCGATCCGCCCACGAGGGCACTTCCCTCGGTGGGCCGCATCCGGCCGGTGAGGGCGAGCAGCAGGCACGTCCGTCCGGATCCGGACGGGCCCTCGACCGCGATCAGCGAACCGGGCTCCGCGCTCACCCCCACCCCGCGGAACGCCCAGCCGCGGGGTCCCTCCAGCCCGAAGTCCGTGGCCGTGACAGCGAGTCCGTGCGGACCGTCCACAGCGCCCCCATCCCCTGAGCAATTTTTAAACTGACTGGTCAGTGCAAAAACTAACGCGAACCTTCGATCGAAGCAAAGGCGCAGGTCAGAACGGATTGTCAGTGGCATACCTCACGATGGGCACATACGGCCACAGTGCCGTCACACAGACGACAGGAGGTTCGTCATGGCCACCTCTTCCGCAGCAGCCGCCCACCGGCGCCGCGCCACCGGCCCTGCCCCCTCACCGACCGGCTCCGCGAGTGACGTGCACCCCGTGCTCCGCCGGACCACAGCCCCGCCCGCCGCCCTCGACCTGCTGGCCCAGGCCCGCGCCGGACTCGAGGAGACGACGGTCCTGGAAACGCCCAACGAGCGCTATGCGACGGCCCACTTGGCCGCCCTGCGCACCGCCGCCGCCGTCCTCGCCGCGCGGGGACGACCCGAACCCACCCCCCGGCGCCGGGCCCGTATCCGCAGCGCCTGGGAGGTGCTCCCCGAAATCGCGCCCGAACTGACCGAGTGGAGCGCCCTGTTCGCCTCCGGAGCCGACCGCCGCGCCCGCGCCGAGGCCGGCATCCAGGGCGCGGCGGGCAACCGCGACGCCGACGACCTCATACGTGACGTGGCGATGTTCCTGCGCATCGTCGAACGGATGCTCGTGCTGCAACCCGTCCTGCCCCAGCCACGGCAGGACGGGGGCCGGGAGGTCCCGGACGCCGGCTGACCGTCACGTGATCCGGTGCGTGGTTCACCAGGTGAATCACCACGTGATCCGGCGCGTGAGACGGAGGATCGGGTACGGCGGCGGAGGCAATAGGGTGGAGGCGCCTGATGCCTCCCACCGGGAGGCCCCCCGATCGCTCCGCCATACCCGAGGCGGCGCTGCGCCGAGGAGTCAACTGCCGTGTCGGACCCGATGCGCCCCCGCGCTTCTCTCCGTACCGCCGTGGTCTGGGAGGTCCTCAAGGACGCCCTCGACCGCCGGGTCAAGGCGACCGGGCGGGAGTCCCTGGACGTTCTCGACACCGGGGGCGGCAGCGGCAACTTCGCGGTGCCCGTGGCCCGTCTCGGCCACCGCGTCACCGTCGTCGACCCGAGTCCGAACGCGCTGTTCGCGCTGGAGCGCCGGGCCGCCGAGGCCGGCGTCGCCGACCGTGTCAAGGGCGTGCAGGGCGACGCCCACGGCCTCTTCGACGTCGTCGAGCGAGGCGGCTACGACGCGGTGCTGTGCCACGGGGTCCTCGAATACGTGGACAATCCGGACGAGGGCGTGCGCAACGTGGTGGACGCGCTGCGCCCCGAGGGTGTCCTCAGCCTGCTCGCCGCCGGCCTGGGCGGCGCGGTGATCGCCCGCGCCCTCGCCGGACACTTCAAGGAGGCCCGGCACGCCCTCGCCGACCCGGACGGACGCTGGGGCGAGGGAGACCCCGTACCCCACCGCTTCACCGCCGAACAGCTCACCGCGCTCGTCGAGGGCGCCGGCCTGCGCGTCGGCGCGGTGCACGGCGTGCGGGTCTTCGCGGACCTGGTCCCCGGCGTCCTCGTGGACACCGAACCGGGAGCCCTCGAAGCCCTCCTGAAGCTGGAGGCGGCGGCCGCGGAACTCGCCTCGTTCCACTCCGTGGCCACGCAGCTTCATGTGCTCGGTGAGACGCAGGGGGCGGACGGGGGCTGAGTCGTCCGCCGTGGTGCGCCCCTGATCAGGGGCGGGGCGGCAGATGGAGTACGCCACAGGCCACCCGATCGAGCCCTCGGCGCCGTATGATCGAGGGAGACCGTCCGGCATGACGGGCCGGTCGCTGGGGAATGCACGCCTCAGTGGATCGGGGTGCCATGGCGGGTTCCGGTTGGCGAATTGGCGCAGAGGGGCGGGTTTCACGGGGGCGATTCCCTGCCTATCCTGAAGGGGACCCCCGGTCGCCCCGGCGACTGCACGATGAGGAGGACACCGTGCCGCTCTCGGAGCACGAGCAGCGAATGCTCGAGCAGATGGAGCGAGCGCTGTACGCCGAAGATCCCAAGTTCGCGACAGCGCTTGAGGGAAGCGGGCTGCGTACGTACACCCGGCGACGGGTCTACCAGGCGGTCGCGGGCTTCCTGGTGGGTATCGCGCTCCTCATGGCCGGAATGGTCGCAGTACAGATCTGGCTGAGCGTGGTGGGTTTTCTCGTCATGCTGGGCTGTGCGGTGCTTGCCGTCACCGGTTGGCGCAAGGCTCCCAAGCCGGGAGAACAACCGGCGACGCCCGGCGCTCCCGCCGCGCGTCGCCAGGCCAGACAGCGCCGCTCCATGATGGACCGCATCGAACAACGCTGGCAGCGACGCCGCGACGAGCAGGGCCAGTAGTAGTAGCAGCAGCGGCCGCCGTGGCAGCGACGGACCGGCCGCAGCCTTAGGACATCGTGAGGGGGTGTCCACCCGGACCGGGTGGACACCCCCTCACGCGATGCCACCAGCACCCGCCTTCGGCCGAGCCCACCCGCGCGGCCCGACCGCGTCCAGTCCGGCCGCGGCCGGAACCGACCGGGGCGCGGCCCGACCGAAGGATGGTCAGACCGGCGGCCCGGCTCGACCGGTGGCGCGGGTCACCCCGGCGTGTTGCGGGTGCTGTTCGTCTCGTGGTGGGCCCGGCTCGTGAAACCCGTGTGGCCCGCGCCCACCCCCGGGGGGCAGGGGGGGCCCCCCGGGGGACGGCGGGGGGGCCCCGGCCCGGCGGTGATGCCCACCGGGCCGGGCGGGAGC